>NZ_DF978423.1:409700-520992 GCF_002897135.1 Nostoc cycadae WK-1
CCACCTTTAGATCAAGGTGTAGTATTCCGCCAAATCTCTAGCGGTGGTTTTGCTGGGAGAACTTACCAAACAGTCTTACTCAATGACGGGAGTTTGATTCGTGTACGCATTGGTGATGCTAACGATTCGGAACGCAGTGTGCGCCGTGTTTCTCGCCAACAAGTGCAACAATTTGAACAATTGCTACAACGCACCAGAGGAGAATTTAGAAATGTGAATTATCCAGCACCCACTGGCGCAGCCGATTATATTACTTACACTCTCACCAGCCGTCAGGGTACAGCGCAATACAACGATATTGCCCAAAATAACCTACCGCAAAATTTACAACTAGTCATTAAAGCTTGGAGTGAAATTAACAACAACCAAGCGACAGATGATACCTCTAAGCTTGTACCTATCCCGCAGAGTGAATTACCACCACCTTTAGATCAAGGTGTAGTATTCCGTCAAATCTCTAGCGGTGGTTTTGCGGCTAGAACCTACGAAACTGTATTACGTAATGATGGGACTTTGATTCGAGTACGTGTTGGTGACGCTAACGATTCCGAACGCAGTGTACGCCGTATTTCTCGCCAACAAGTGCAACAATTTGAAAAATTGCTACAACGCACCAGAGGAGAATTTAGAAATGTGAATTATCCAGCACCCACTGGCGCAGCTGATTATATTACTTACACTCTTAGCAGCAGAGTGGGTACAGTGCAATATAACGATATTTCACAAAATAACCTACCCACAAAGTTACAACGAGTAGTTAAAGCCTGGAATCAACTTTTAGGTAATAGTCAATAGTCATAACACTTACGCAAGTGTCAGATTTTTGTCGTTTAGGCTGTCAATGGTCAATAGTCCGAAAAAACCTTGATTTTTGACCATTAACCTTTGACTATTGACTCTTGTACCAGAAAATAGTTGTGCCAGTTGCATAAGTCCTGAGTCAAATGAAGTTTCAATCTGAGCCGAATTATTAATCCAACTCTCGCCGCCCTTCTAAGGCTCTGGCCAAAGTTACTTCGTCGGCGTATTCTAAATCTCCACCCACCGGTAAACCAAAGGCAATCCTTGTCACCTTCGTAAAAGGTTTCAGTAATTGACCAATATATAGTGTGGTGGTTTCTCCTTCTATACTCGGACTGATTGCTAAAATCACTTCCTGGGGTTTTTGCTGGCCTACCCGCCGCACCAAAGGTTGGAGATTCAACTGTTCTGGGCCGATTCCATCCATTGGGGAAATCACTCCACCTAAAACGTGATACTTACCTTTATATTCGCGGGTTTTTTCCAGCGCAATCACATCCCGTGAATCAGCTACGACGCAAATAGTTTGATTGTCGCGGTTAGGATTTCGACAGATTTCACAAACTGGCTCCGCAGATAAGTGAAAACAGACTGAACACAAGCCTATTTGTTTTTTTGCGTCAACCAACGCTTGCGCCAGAGCCTCTACTTCTGCTTCTGGTCGCTTCAAAATGTGCAAAGCCAGTCGCTGGGCTGATTTGGGGCCTACTCCTGGCAGACGTTGCAACTGTTCGATTAACCGTGCTAAAGGGCGTGCGTAAACCGTGGTCTTATCTCCAGAATGTGTTCACCTTAACTATGATGACATAGGCTGAGGAGGAAGGGGAAACAGGGCAGGGTGCAGGGGAGAAACGCCAATGACTGTTGACCATTGACCATTGACTATTGACTATTAACCATTGACTTTTGACACAAAAACAATGGTTGAGCCGATCGCAATACTGCTTCTAATAAACCAGGAAATAGCATTTGTAAATCTTCGCGCCGCAATTGATTGATGTGCTGGGTTCCTTCTTTATGAGTCAAGACTACACCCGACTCTCTGAGAATCTTGAAGTGGTTGGACATGGTAGACTTGGCGATCGCAAAATCAAAATCGGCACAGCATTGCTCCCCTTTGGTTGCTAACAACCGCACAATCTCTAGCCGCACTGGGTCGCCTAACGCATACAATACCGCTGATAGTGATATATCTTTTTTGTCTGGGTGATATAAAAATCTCATACTTGTATTATCTCTTGAACTAGCGTATATTTTAATTATTCGATAAAATCGAATAAACGAATTAAAACAGGAAGGCAACTATGTCATCTGTTACAAATGTCACAGAAGCCACTTTCAAGCCAGAAGTTTTAGACAGTGAGGTACCAGTTTTAGTAGATTTTTGGGCCCCTTGGTGCGGCCCTTGTCGAATGGTCGGGCCAGTTGTTGATGAAGTTGCCACCGAATACGAAGGACAGGTAAAAGTAGTGAAGGTGAACACAGATCAAAATCCCACTGTCGCCAGCCATTACGGAATTCGCACTATACCTACACTTATGATATTTAAGGGTGGGCGACAAGTGGATACGGTTGTCGGTGCAGTGCCAAAATCTACATTAACTAAGACTTTAGCACAGCATATTTCACAGCAGTAATAGCTATGGGTGGGCATTTGCTCACCCAGAAGCTTAAACAAGCTAGTTGAAAATTATACTAAACTCAGGCAGGAGGCAGAAGGTAAACACATTACTGTTTCTGTCCTCATTTGAATGCTCTTGGCTATATAGCAGTCCTAAATCATTTGAGAAAAGATATGGACTTGAAATTAGAAAATAAATCGGCCTTAATTAGTGGTTCGACCACAGGTATTGGTTTGGCGATTGCCCAAACTTTAGCGCAAGAAGGTGCATCAGTAATTGTCAATGGTCGCACAGAACAACGAGTTACCCAAGCAGTTGATAAAATCAAACGTACCAATCCTGACGCGAAAGTTACTGGAATTGTTGCTGATTTAGCGACCAAAGCAGGCATTGAGCAAATTGTTACCCAGGTTCCGCAAGTTGATATTCTCATCAACAATCTGGGAATCTACGAGCCGAAAGGATTTTTCGAGATTACTGACGAAGATTGGCTGCATATATTGGAAGTGAACCTACTCAGCGGAGTTCGTTTGAGTCGCAAATATCTACAAAAGATGCTAGAGCAAAACTGGGGACGAGTAATTTTTATCTCCAGTGAATCAGGTTTTCAAATCCCCGTAGAAATGATTCACTACGGTGTGACGAAAACTGCTCAAATTTCCCTAGCACGCGGTTTAGCAGAAATGACTGTCGGTACAGCAGTTACAGTCAACTCTGTCTTACCAGGGCCAACCCGTTCCGAAGGCGTTGAAGAATTTATCACCCAGATGGGAAAAGAAAAGGGAATCAGCGCCAGCGAAGTTGAGGCGGAATTTTTTCAAAAAGTCCGTCCAAGTTCTCTTATCCAACGCTTTGCAACTAACGAAGAAGTCGCCACACTTGTCGCTTATCTTTCCAGTCCTCTCGCTTCTGCAACTAATGGTGCGGCTGTGCGGGTTGATGGCGGCGTGATTCGCTCGATTATTTAGTGCTGAGTTAGATAACAGGGGACAGGTAATAGGTGACAGGTGATAAAGTGACAAGTCTTTTGCTATCTCAGTTTTATTATTTACCGATGTCCTACTCCTGCTTTCTCTAAACGATAAGTGTTCACATCGAATAGCCAAATATTTATCAATAGTTAAATCTGCTAGTCAACAGGTAGCCAAATATATAATGCCTGTAACCTACCTTTCAGGGGAAATCTCATGAATCCAATTACTCAAACAAAAGCTCTTGATGTACCTACCGCTATTCTTCAGCGTCGTTCTATCAAAACTTTTAAAACAGACCCCATCGAGCCAGAATTACTCAAACAACTAGTAGAGTTAACTGTAGCAGCACCCAGCAGCTTTAACATCCAAGACTGGCGGATTATTCTGATTCAAGATGAGGCACAAAAAGCAGCCTTAGCCGCAGCCTCCTGGAATCAAAAGCAAGTTATCGAAGCACCGGTAACTTTTGTATTCGCAGCTGATTTTACAGCTGGTGAAAAAGATTTGACTCCAATTTTAGACCAGGGATTGCAAACTGGCGCTTGGAATGAAGGTACAGTCAACTACTTTAGAAATTCCATTCCCCAATTCCAAGCTGGTTTAGGAGACAAACGCCGGGAATATGCCATCAAAGATGCCATTATTGCTTCTACCCATTTAGTATTAGCAGCCGAAAGCTTGGGGTTATCCACCTGCTTTATGAATGGCTGGATTGAAGACAAAGTTAAAGAAGTAATTGGTGCAACAGATGATCCAAATTTAGCGATCGCTGTTATCGTTCCTGTAGGTTATGCCGCCGAACCACGCTTAAATCCCGGCCGCTTACCATTTTCTTACAACGTATTTGTAGATAAAGTCGGTAATCCATATCAAGGTTAGAAAAAGTATGAAGTATGAAATTCCATATTTCTGATTTCATACGATGTGCAACTTATTCTTAAAACCCCTCTCCAAACCTCTCACGCCAGTCGCCTCAAGTCGGGAAACCCTTTCGGCAGTTGCTTCAAGTCGGCAAAGCCGCCCAACGCACTGCCTCACCACGGCGCTGGCTCCCCGAAACGGAGAGAGGCTTTGAATCTTACTCCCCTTCCCTGGTAGGGAAGGGGTTGGGGGTTAGGTTTGAAAGAAAGTTGCATATTGCACCAATGACCAATAACCCAGGGGAATCAAATCATGATTAAGCTTTACTATTGGACAACGCCCAACGGTCATAAAATCACGATGTTTCTGGAAGAGGCTGAATTACCTTACAAAATTGTGCCTATTAATATTGGCGCAGGAGAGCAGTTTCAACCAGACTTTCTCAAGATTTCTCCAAATAATCGTATCCCGGCGATCGTTGACCATGAACCAGCAGGTGGAGGTGCGCCAGTCTCAGTTTTTGAATCTGGAGCAATTTTGTTGTATTTAGCCGAAAAAACCGGGAAATTAATTCCTGCTGAACTCAGAAAACGGGTAGAAGTACTGCAATGGTTGTTTTGGCAAATGGGGGGTTTGGGGCCAATGGCGGGACAGAATCACCACTTTAGCACCTACGCTCCTGAAAAAATTGAATATGCAATTAACCGCTATGTCAACGAAACGGGGCGCTTATATGCAGTGCTAAATAAGCAACTGACAGATAGAGAATTCATTGCTGGTGATTATTCTATTGCAGATATCGCTGCTTATCCTTGGATTGTGCCTTATGAACGCCAAGGTCAAAAATTAGAAGATTTTCCCAATATTCAGCGCTGGTTTGAAGCAATTAAAGCTCGTCCTGCAACAATTAGGGCTTACGAGAAAGCCGAAGCATTCAAAAATCAAGCTTTAGATGTGGAAAAATCTCGAAATTTGTTGTTTAACCAATCAGCAAATACAGTTACACATTAAATCTTTATGAAATCGCTGAGTAGTTTTGAATACAACTTTAATGTAAGTGCGAAGGATTGAAAGACCCCTCTCCACACCTCTTCTCGATTCGGGTAGAGGTGTGGAGAGGTTTATCTAACTCACTTTACTCAGCACTTTTTACACAGGAGAACTAAGTGGGTAGGTTAGCAATAGGGCAAACAGGTAAGACACCTGTCTCTTTAGGACTGTTGGGTGCGGCTGCTTTTATGGTGATTGCCGATGTGCGGGTGATTGATCCATTACTGCATATTATTGCTAACGAATTTCATGTTGGTGTTGGTAGTGCAGCAGTAATTGTCTCAGCCTATACAATTCCCTATGGATTATTTCAGTTAGTTTACGGCCCGTTGGGCGATCGCATCGGTAAATTAAAAGTCATTACCGCCGCCTTAACAGCCTTTGCCGTAGGTACAACCCTTTGTGCGTTTGTCTCGAATATTGCCTTACTTACCTTACTGCGGTTTCTTACAGGAATGTTTGCCGCCGGGATTATTCCTGTAACATTAGCTTATATCGGTGACAATTTCCCATATACAGAACGTCAAGCCGCCATTGGTAAATATTTAAGTGCGCTGGTACTAGGTCAAATTCTGGGCGGTAGTTTGGGAGGGATATTTGGCGAGTATATTAGCTGGCGCGATATCTTTTTATTATTCGGGATTGTTTCTTTAGCGATCGCTGGTTTACTATGGCGGGGAACGCGTCATTTTAAAGATGGAAATCGTTCTACAGAGCGATTCAGTCTGGCAACATTTAAGCCATATTACCAATTACTAACTCAACCAACTGCCCGAACGGTGATTATCGCGGTATTTATTGAAGGCTTTTGCTTGATGGGCGCATTTGCCTACATTGGTGCATTTCTCCGCGATAGATACGGCTTACCTTATGTAACCATTGGGTTTATGTTAAGTAGTTTTGGTTTGGGTGGATTAATTTATAGCCGCAGCGTTAAGTGGTTAGTGCAGCGGCTAGGTGAAATTGGACTGATGGGAGTTGGTGGCTGGTTAATGTGCGTTTGCTTTTTAGCGATCGCATTACTGCACAATTGGTTATTATTTATTCCCTTTAGCACCCTAATGGGATTGGCTTTTTATATGATGCACAGCACCCTGCAAACCCAAGCCACCGAACTAACACCAGAAGCGCGAGGTACAGCAGTCTCGTTATTTGCTTTTAACTTATTTATTGGTCAGGGAATTGGTGCAGCAGTCTTTGGGAGAGTGGTAGATAATTTTGGCTATGTACCTTGTTTTATAATTGCCGGAATTGCCCTTGCCATACTCGCAACTTGGTTATTTAAAAAAGGCAAACAGGAAGAAGCGGCTAGAGGTTAAAGACTAGGGATGAGTATTTCAACTCAGTATGTCGCGTCGCAACACACATCAACGATAGGGCTGCTTGTGATGAATTAGGATTAATCCCTGACAATAATTGAGCAAAGCGATACTTCAATTCAGACTGGCCATAATTTCCCTGAAAAGTTTCTGTACCAAGCTGATGGTTGTGAGGATAAGTTTTCACACTAAAACCGAGTGGCTCCAGAATAGTGTGAAAAAGTTCTGATGTGACTCCATCTCCCGGTCGATGATGAACCTCAGTTGCTAATCCCCAGCTTTGTTCTGCGACTGAAGCGTGTCCACCTCGTTTAATTAGCCGATAAAGTCCCAGACGCAACTGCCATAACCACATCCCTAACCCTTGGAAATTCCAAGCACTGCGATGAGGGTCGTGATCTGTGATTAATATCCCACCAGGACGAACTAAACGTGCTGCTTCTGCTAAAACTACATCCATTTGATCACAATGATGTAATGTGGCATTTACCGCCACAATATCAGCAAAACCAGAAATAAAAGGAAGATTGTGAGCATCTGCTAATACAGGTGTATAGCCAAGACTTTGCGCCATTTCCAGCCCGCCATAACTCACATCTACACCAATTAGTAATTTCGGCTTTCCACCCAGTGTGGCAAAGAGATTACCAGGGCCACAACCGATGTCTACCACAATTTTGTTATCCCAACTACCTGTAGCTGCTTGCCAGCGAGACTTAAATATATCGTTACGATGACAAGCTTCAAAGTAGTTTTTTGCCCATTCTGGATGCCCAAAATAATAGCTATTAGCTTCAATTGCTAAGGTTTTTTGGGAGATGGGATAAGTTAAAATGCTTTGTGCATCTAAGTCAGCATTAATGTTAGATGCCAGGTAAGGTTTGAGGGTGGAATATTCAACAGCTTTGATCACTATTACCTCCTTTTTGATTAATAAACTGGGAAAATTAGTAAGCAAAACTTAGTCGAGCTATTTATTGATCTGTAGTTTTTGTATTCTGCACAATCTGATTTACCTGGGCTGAAAGCTGAGTTTTAAGTTGTTGATATTACTTACTTCTTTTCACTTAACCTATCCTGTTGTTTCTAGGTAAGTCTTCCGTAAAATCTCGCAATTCCCAGTTTTCATGATTTCTGCGGAAGGTTCATGAATTTAAGATTGAGGATTTTTAAAACTAAAAAAAGTTGAGGAAAAGTACGTGTTTTAATTTGATGCTAAATCTTATACATTTTTTGGGTTAATGCGTGTAAATTCGTGAAGATTAGAAATTTTGCAATTTCATGAGATGTAATTATCTGGGAAAATAACTTAAAGCAGATTTCAAGTTTTTGAAGCTGCTGTAAACCAGATTATGATGAATTAGTAATGCCCAAAGTTCACGTTAACGAAATTGACATATTTTACGAAGTTAAAGGTAGTGGCGAACCTTTGTTATTGATTGCTGGTTTTATGTGCGATCGCTCTTATTGGTCGCTATTATTACCACACTTAGTTTCGCACTATCAAGTTATTCGTTTTGATAATCGAGGTATTGGGCAAAGTTCTATTCCCAACAGCCCTTATAGCACTCAGCAAATGGCAACAGATACCTCAGCACTACTGGATGTTCTGGGTATAAAGCAAGCACACATCATAGGTCATTCAATGGGTGGTCAAATAGCTCAAGAATTAGCATTGTTGTATCCTGAAAAAATCAAGAGTTTAGTTTTACTTGCTTCTTTAGCTAAAGGTAATGAGCGATTTAATCAACTAGTTGAAAGCTGGGGTGATGTTGCTACAAAAATAGACTTAAAACTATATGAAAAACTCATATTGCCTTGGATATTTACTGATAATTTTTATGCTATACCAGAAATGGTAGACCAACTAATTGAATGGGTAATTAACTATCCTTTTACGCCTACAGCACATGGAATATACCATCAAAGCCGAGCAATCATTAACCATGACACAACCGATAGAATGCAAAATATTCATTGTCCAACTCTAGTCATGGTCGGTAAACAAGATATACTCACTCCTGTAACATTTTCTCAAAAACTTGCTCAAAATATTCCTTTAGCTGAACTGCAAGTAATTGAAGATGGCGGTCATGGTTTTTTAATTGAATCAACAGAAGTAGTTACTCAAGCTATACTGAATTTTTTAGCAAAATTTTAGTAATTAGTTGAATTGATTATTCTATACTAAATAATTTAAATTGCTGATTGTATTATTACTATTGGTGGAAACTATGGAAAACTTCAAACAAACAATAGCCAGTTTTTCAAATAAAGACCTGGAAGTACGAAAAAACTGGTATTCTCCAGCAGCAGAAGCTTATAACAAGGCCAGACCTCGCTATCCACAAAATTTTATTGAACAAGTTATTAAGGCTGCTCAATTATCTCCAGATGCCAAAATTTTAGAAGTAGGATGTGGCCCTGGAACAGCAACAACTTCATTTGCTCAATTAGGTTATTCAATGCTCTGTTTAGAACCAAATCCAGATTTTTTTGAGTTAGCTAAACAAAATTGTCAACTTTATCCAAATGTGGAAATTCAAAACTCATCTTTTGAAGAATGGGATTTGCAACCTGAGCAGTTTGATGCTGTTTTGGCTGCAAGTTCCTTTCACTGGATACCAGCAGAAGTAGGATATCCCAAGGCTGCAAATATTTTAAAAGATAATGGTCATTTACTTTTATTCTGGAATAAAGAATTACAACCTAGTTATGCAGTTTACCAAAGATTATCTGAAGTTTATCAAAAACATGCTCCATCTCTTGACCGTTATGAAAGTTGGGAAACTCAACAAGAAATATTCAAGGGATTCGGGAGTATAGTTATTGATTCGGGAAAATTTAAAGATATACAATTTGGGCAAGTTACTTCTGATGTAGTGTATAGTACCGATGAATATTTAACCCTACTCAATACCTATTCACCATATATACAATTAGATGCAAACACCAAAAAAACCTTATTTGCTGAATTAAGTCAACTAATAAATAATGACTTTGGTGGGAGTCTGCAACTTTCATATATCTCAGCTTTTCATATTGGCAAAAAAAATTAAAATTGCGTTTAGCTTGGTTTTTGCTATCAGACTGATGGAGAATTGCGATCGCTTAACAATTTCTCTAACTCCGTAATTCGCGCTTTTAAAGGAGTCATCATTGCTTCTACCTCATTCACTGAATAGCGAATGGGAATGTGCTGGGGACAATTCTCACTCACAGCTTCAACATGAAACAAAATTACTCTTTCAATTTCTGCTGGGTAGTCAGGGATACGCAGTTGCTCAATTAAAGCTGCATCGCCTTCAATATATTCAGCTGTTCCCCAAACTTTGAGACGTTTGCGGTGACGGTAATCCATTAAAAACAGAAATGCTTTTGCTTCACCTGATAAGTTCCCCACTGTAATGTACTGCAAATTTCCAGAAAAGTCAGCAAAACCCAAGGTTTTTTCATTCAGTACTCTGAGAAAGCCTGGCGCTCCACCGCGAAACTGAATGTAAGGATAGCCATTAGAACTAACTGTTCCCAAATAAAATCCATCAAGATGAGCAATAAATTCCGCAATTTGTGGAGTAATTGAATCGTTAGCAGGGCCATTAGCAATATAGCGTTCATAGGTTTGCCGTGAACCCCGTTGTAACTGCGCGGCTTGAACTTCAGGTGTAAAAGCAATTTCTCCAAACTTGCGTGGCATAATGCACTCCTAAGTGAATTTTATGAGAGTGGACAAGAACCCTTTTGCTCGGCAATTTTTTACTAAGTTCAGTGGGTGATGAGTTGCACAATAAATCTGAAGCGTTGTTTCATACCTGGATTGATGCGATCGCCACCGTTTTAATCGAAGATGGTATGGATGAAGAACTAGTTAAATATAGAGGGGAAAATGCTGCGATCGCAATTCAAGGTTCATTCATTCTGTTTCAGGGGTTGAATGATCTTGCTCTTTTTATGGGCGTTATCCAAAACTTGCCAAAATAACTAATACAAATTCGTAATTAAATCTTACCAGTGACGCAGGACAAAGGACATAAGTAAACCAGCATGAGTGGCAAATTAATTGTATTTGAAGGGGTGGAAGGCTGCGGCAAAACAACGCAAATGCAGCTTTGTGGTCAGTGGTTAGAAAGTTTGGGAATTTCGGTAGTTGTTACTCGTGAACCAGGGGGAACGGAGTTAGGTTCGCATTTACGGCGTTTATTACTGGAGAAATCTGAAGATAAACCAGTTGCAGATGTGACTGAACTGTTATTATATGCGGCTGACCGCGCCCAACACGTTGAACAAGAACTCAAACCCAATTTAGCCGCTGGAAAATATATATTATGCGATCGCTACACTGATTCTACTGTTGCTTATCAAGGTTACGGTCGGGGTTTGAATATGAGTTTAATTGAACAACTCAACTACATTGCGACATCTGGCTTAACAAGTGATTTGACTATTTGGTTAGATGTGGATGTTGAAGTGGGACTCAGCCGCAAACGCAAAGACGCAGCAGGTTTAGACCGCATTGAACAAGAAACCATCGCCTTTCATCACCGTGTTCAACAAGGATATAGCCAGTTAGCTGCGGCGCACCCATCCCGCATTGTGCGAGTAGATGGTAGTTTAAGCAAAGAAACTGTACATAGTTTAATTCAAGAAATTTTGCGCGATCGCCTGCAAGTTCAATCTGTGTAAAACTTACGCAAAAAAAGAAAAATCAAGGGGTTCGGGAAGGGTGTAGATATTCCTTATCCCCCTATACCCAGTCTCAACAGAAAATCTTTGTCTGTAAGCCCTGATAAACTGGAACGTTGATGAAAGTGCGGTTAAAATCACAAGCAAAGCCTCAATTTAAAATCGAGTTATGAAGACTGCTGAAAAATTGGCTGCGGGTTGGCTACTGACACTCGGATTCATGTTTTTGACACTATCTGTCTCTGCGGTAAGTGAGAGAAATACTATGCTCAAGCCAATTCCATCAGGGGATGATGCAGATTCCGGCAAGGATTTTGTGAATAAAGAAGCTCTTTATATGCTGGATACTACCGCCAGCCAAAGTTTTATTTTTGGTGTACCGACAATGATTTTGGGTGGTTGGTTGAGTTTATCTTTATACCGTCGCAGTAAAAGTGAACAAAAAATACTTCAGCAACAAGTAAGCGATCGCTTACAATCGATTTTCTATCAAATGTTACAAGAAAATCATGGCAGAGTTACCGTCTTAGGCTTTGCAATGCAGTCACAACTACCAGCATCTATTGCGCGGGAATTTTTAGACGAAAAAGCTAAAGAATTCAATGCAAATTTTAAAGTCAATGAAGAAGGGGCTGTATCATATCATTTTGATGTCTAAATCTGTTGATAAGTAAGTCTCATGACGCAGATTTTTTTGAGTGTAGCTGCCGTTTTAGGTGGTTTGTCAGTTGCGGCTGGGGCTTTTGCTTCCCATGCTTTGCGAGAGCATATTAGTGAGCGATCGCTGTTAATTTTTGAAACAGGCGCTCGCTACCAAATGTATCATGCTCTAGCACTTTTAGTAGTTGCTCTCCTCATCAGTCGTCTCGAATCACCTCCAACTACTTTAATTGCTAGTGGATGGCTATTTATTATTGGCATTGCTATTTTCTCAGGCAGTTTATACGCCTTGAGCTTAACTGGTATTAAATATTTAGGCGCAATTACTCCATTAGGAGGTGTCGCCTTTATAGCTGGTTGGGGTGCTTTAGCTGTTGCTGCTGGGAATTTAAAGTTTTAAATTTTTTGACGCAGAGAATTGCATAGTATTTTTCGCCAAAATTTAAGGGGTGATTATCAAATCACCCCCATATTCCCCTCTAATTAAAATTTATTTTTAGCACCCTGATAAGGATGTAATCTTACTTTGAAATATTAACTAAATTTTCAACTGGAGCATTAGCCAAGGTTGGCGCTGTAAAAATTTGGGAGTACAGACTTGTGGGCTGTTGACGAGCCACAACTGGTAGCACTTGACGCGCGTGAGTAGCTACTTCTACTGTTTTTACATCATAAGTCTGCGTTACTAGTTTGGGATAGAACCCGATACCGATGATGGGAAGTAGCAGACAAGCAGTGATGAACAATTCACGAGGTTTAACATCAGCAACTACAGCATCTAAATGTAACTCTTCACTTTGTTTGCCGTAGAACACTTGGCGCAGCATGGACAGTAAGTAAATTGGTGTCAAAATCACGCCGACTGCTGACAGTAACACAACTACAATCTTGAAGCTGGAACTGTAAACATCACTGGTAGCTATACCCAGGAACACCATCAATTCGCCAACGAAACCACTCATCCCAGGTAAAGCGAGAGAAGCCATTGCACCAGCAGTATACAGTGCGAAGGTTCTAGGCATTACCTTACCAATGCCACCCATTTTATCCATCATCAAGGTGTGGGTGCGTTCGTAAGTTACACCAGACAGGAAGAATAAACTAGCAGCAATCAAACCGTGGGAAACCATCTGTAACATGGCACCACTGATACCAATTTCTGTATAGGAAGCTAAACCAATCAGCACAAACCCCATGTGGGCAATTGAAGAGTAAGCCAAGCGGCGTTTGAGGTTGGTTTGAGCAAAGGCGCAACAAGCACCATAAACAATGTTGACTACACCCAAGATTGCTAAAACTGGAGCGAAGTAAACATGAGCATTAGGCAACATTTCAATGTTGAAGCGAATTAAGGCATAACCACCCATTTTCAACAACACACCAGCCAAAATCATGGAACCAGGTGCAGATGCTTCACCATGAGCATCAGGTAGCCAAGTGTGCAAGGGGAAGATTGGCAACTTCACACCGAAGGCAATCAATAAACCAGCGTAAACTAATAATTCCAAGGCTTTAGGATATTGTTTCATTCCTAGAGATGCCATGTCGAAGGTGACGGTATCTCCATAGAATGCCATCGCAAAACCAGCTACAAGAATAAATATTGAAGCAGCAGCAGTATAGAGAATAAATTTGGTAGCAGCATAACGGCGTTTTGCACCACCCCAGATAGAAATCAGCAAGTAGACGGGAACTAGCTCGATTTCCCACATGAGGAAGAACAATAGCAAGTCTTGGGCTAGAAACACACCCAACTGAGCGCTATACATTACCAACATCAATCCATAAAACAATCGCGGCTTGTTGGTTACTTTCCAAGCCGCGAAGATTGCGAGTGTGTTGATTAAGCCTGTTAACAAGATGAGGGGCATCGACAAGCCATCAACTGCTACAGACCAATTTAAACCGATTTGGGGAACCCAGGAGTATTTTTCGACGAATTGGTAAGTTGAGCTTTGGAAATCGTAGTTATGCCAGAAAGCATAAATCATTAAGGCAAAATCCGCGATCGCAACTCCTAAACCATACCAGCGGACTGTTTTTCCTTCTTTATCTGGAATTATGGGGATGGCTAGGGCAGCCACCAAGGGCAAAGCAATTATGGCAGTTAGCCAAGGAAATTCCATAGCATTCATCACTTCTGACAATCGTTTTTTGTTTTCGCTTTTAATTACATTATATTAAGTAATCGTTACTTTTGTAAACGTTATTTATCTCCATAAAATTAAATTTTGGTTATTGATGAGAATATATACTCATCAATTCTGTGATTTTGACCATAAACAGGAATAAATACTCATTCTTTTTTATGGCTAGTCCATTCTAGGTATAAATTTTTGTAACGTCAACAAAAACGGCAGCTTCTGCCACCGTTACATTTCTTCATTAAAAATAGGTTTAATCGGAATTTTACCCTAAAGATTTTGGGTTAACCTCTAAACAATACGGTTGACAATTGTCCAAACTTCTCCATCAGAACGGACATAGGGAACTGAGATCGTCTTGAATCCCGTAATAAAGGGCTTGTAATAAACCTGCCAATATAAAGGACTGAGATAATCAGCAGTCGCTTTTAACTGGCGGATTTCACTGGCTAATTCAGCTGCTAGTTCGTTAACACGTTCGGCGTGAACCTGCGCCACTTTTTTGGCTTCTTCTAGTTGCTGGTGTATGGTGAGTTCTTTTGACTCAACTTGCCAACGAGTTAATTGGGCTTGTTTGTGCTGTAGCTGGTTTGTTAAAGCAGCGATCGCATCATCGATACCTTTGAGTTCCACTGACAGTTGAGCATTTTCTCTGGCTTGGCGGCGATAAGCCTCAATCATTGCTGAAGGTGTAATATCGCCAGATATCTCATGATTAAGAGTCAGAACAGCGCGTTCTTGCTGAAGAACTTGAATGTGAGACTTGAGTTCTGCTATCTCGGAATGAATCTGATCCATAGTTAAAATGCTGAGTATTGAGTGCTGAGTTAAAAATTCTCTCCCTGCCTTCTGCCTCCTTCATAAAATTGTTGCGCCTTGGGTGTCTAAAGCAAGCGATCGCACAACTGCATCAATACCAGAGGTTTTCCAGGCTGAAGCCATTGCCAACTCTACATCTGAGGAATGTGCAACATCCGCTAAAGCTAAAAGTGTCGGCCCCGCACCACTAATCACCATCCCATAAGCACCAGCCGCTACCGCCGCCGTATTCACAGCATCGTAACCAGGAATCAAAGCTTTACGGTAAGGCTGATGCAACTTGTCTTGTAAAGCTGCCCTTAACCATTCTCCCTTACCCGTTTCTAAACCGCGTAACAATAAACCTAAATGGGCAGTATTAAAAATTGCATCTGCCCGACTAAACTCAGTAGGTAAAACCCGCCGTGCTTCTGAGGTGGACAATTCAAAATTAGGAATTGCCACGACTGGGACAATACTTTCATGCCAAGGAACATCACAAATTTCCCAACCAACATCACTAGTTGCCGCCAGACGACATCCCCCGATGAATGCTGGAACTACATTATCAGGATGTCCTTCCATTGCGATCGCAATCTCCATCACCTGCACCTGAGATAGAGGTTCACCCGCCAGTTGATTCGCCGCCACCAAACCACCAACAATTGCCGTCGCTGAACTACCCAAACCCCGCGCCAGTGGTACACCTAAAACAATCTCAATTTTCACAGGCGGTGGAGTCTGATCTATATATTGATATAACTTCAAAAACGCCTGATAAAGTAAATTACTCTCATCAGTTTGCACTCGTTCGGCTTCTGCACCTGTGACATGAATTGTTAAACCACCTTCATCTAGGCGTGTAAACTTAAACTGGTTACACAGCGTCAAAGCTGCACCGATGCAATCAAAACCCGGCCCCAAATTAGCAGTTGTAGCAGGGACATTAACTGTAACAGAAGAAATAACAGACATCTGCAAATAACTCACCTAACCAATCAACCAGCATCCCATGTAACTGGTTGATTTGTTCATTTGCCAATCGCATTAAAAATTCAACTACAGTTTAATGGCTAGGGCTGCTAGAGGTATAAAATTGCTCTTAGTCCTTCGTCTACTTCCTCTTGCAAGTAGTCTGTTAATGCTCCAACTTGCTCAACCAAAAAGCTTTTATCAATAGTCAAGAGTTGAGATACATTAACAACAGAATCTCTGGGTAAGCCTGATGCTTCACGCGATAAAAATACATTTCCTGGGGCTGCTGCCAATTGAAGATTGGAGGTAATAACAGCAACTATGACTGTACTGATCCGGCTTTGATTAAATGTATCATCTTGAATTATCAAAACAGGACGACGATAACCAGGCTCAGAAGCAACAGGATCAGGTAGGTTCGCCCACCAAATTTCACCCCGATACATTACCAATCCTCTTGAGGCAGCGACATAAATTGCATCTGTGCCAACACTGAATCTAGTTCAGCAGATTCTTGAGAATAAACTTGGTTCAGCTTGTTCAGAATTTGATTCCGGTTGTGCTTTTGCAGATACGCTTGCAACGCTTTTGTATAAAGTTCACTGCGTGATAAGCCTAACTCTTTAGCCAGTGCTTCTGCTTCTGCAAAAACTGAATCGGGTAGTGAAATAGCAGTTTTCATAGGATTTTTGACAATAATCGCCTATATTTACGGTTATACCTTAGTTATACTTAGGTTGCAATATCTCTCAAGCAACTGAAACATCCCTCTGTTTAACTATTTTTCAAAAACTGCTTGTAAATGCGTTCTCAAATTTTCTATGTTTCCCCAGCGAGACATCAGGTTTGGACTAGTTAGTAATTTTGCTTTCGTATCAAACCAACCCCAATCTGCTTGCAGTGTTTTTCTATCAAACGGAATATTATTAAGATTGTTGAAATCAGCTACCCAATGAACCTTCACCCATCTAAAAATACTCCAGGTATCTGATTTGTCCCATTGGGGCTTATCTTCACTTCCTTCATTAACAAGTTCAACTATATGGGTTAAGTACCGCTCTTGAGCGAATGGGTTTTGGGACAGGATGATTAATGCGCCTTTCGGTAAGTGTAAGGCATGGTTTTCTACTCCTGTACCCTGTTTAAAGTTTAAGTGGTAGTAACCTCCAACCTTGTAGTAATCATATGCCCATTTTTTATCATCATTACTTATATTCTTGATGTATTCCAGACGAGAAAAATCCATTATTTTGTCTGCCAAAGATTTGCGATCGCTACTTTAGCCTTACTTAAGTAATATCGTCAATTTCTATACACTAAATTACCAATTATTCTTTCTCAGCGTTGCGGATTAATTTACCCAAGTGATCACATTAAAATGAAACCACAATTTAATGAATGATTTACCTAAAAACGCTGCAATCATCGGAATGCTAGATTGTAGCTTCTTTGGTAACATCAGATTTTAATCAATAATCTGCCTTCTCATGGATTTAATTTGTCCGTGCTTAGTTTTACTGTCAAGACGTTTTTTTTGAGAATTGCGAGTAGGTTTGGTTGGTTTGCGTATTTGGGGCAATACGACTGCACTTAGTATGAGTTGCTTGAGTCGTTGTAAAGCTTCTTCCCTGTTTTGCTCTTGGCTACGGTGTTCTTGCGCCTTGATGACAACAACTCCATCTTGAGTTATGCGTCGGTCGTTTAGTTTGAGAAGTTGCTGTTTATAGAAAGCGGGTAGTGATGAAGCTTCAATGTCAAAGCGTAAGTGGATAGCTGTAGCAACCTTGTTGACGTTTTGACCACCTGCTCCTTGAGAACGAATCGCGCTAATTTCGAGTTCGCTATCGGGGATGATGATTTTATTCTTAATTTGCAGCATAACTTATATATAGCTTACTGGGCGCGATCGCTATAGTTATAAATTGAGCGAATCACCTTTTAATGACTACAGTTTTGTTTCCAAGCCTGGGTGTTACCCAGGCTTGTAATTACTAGAAGTTATCGAAGTTAGCGATCGCATCTTTCAATTTCTGCACCACTTCATCTACAGAAATTGCACCTAACTCCCCAGAAGCGCGGGTACGAATGCTTAAAGAGTTGGTTTCAACTTCTTTTGCACCTACCACTGCCATTACTGGTATTTTATCTTTCTCGGCGTTGCGGATTAATTTACCCAAGCGATCGCCACTGGTGTCAACTTCGGCACGGATACCCAAAGTCAGCATTTTCGCTACTACAGCTTTCGCAAAATCTAGCTGTGCATCACTCACAGATAGCAAGCGAATCTGCACAGGTGCTAACCACAAGGGGAAATCACCTGCATACTCTTCAATTAATATGCCAATCAGCCGTTCTAAGGAACCGAAAGGTGCGCGGTGAATCATTACTGGACGTTTGCGCGAACCATCTTCAGCGACGTACTCTAAATCAAAGCGCTCTGGTAAGTTGTAGTCAACTTGCACTGTTCCCAGTTGCCATTCTCTTTCCAACGCATCTTGGAAGATAAAGTCAAGCTTCGGCCCGTAAAATGCCGCTTCGCCAATACCTTCAAAATGATCCATTCCTAGCTGTTCCACAGCGCGGCGAATCGCACCTTGAGCTTTTTCCCAAGCTTCATCGGAACCGATATATTTATCACTAGCTGGGTCGCGGAAACTGAGTCTAGCTTTGAAGTTCTTCAATTGCAGACTCTTGAATACCGATAAAATCAAATCCACTACATTGAGGAATTCTGCGTCTAACTGTTCTGGAGTGACAAACAAGTGGGAGTCATCCACAGTAAAGCCGCGCACTCTAGTTAAACCGCCTAATTCCCCTGACTGTTCGTAGCGGTAGACAGTACCGAATTCTGCCAAGCGCATCGGTAGTTCCCGATAAGAACGCAACTCGCTCTTATATATTTGGATGTGGAAGGGACAGTTCATCGGCTTCATAACAAAGCCTTGCTCAAGTGCAGCGGCGGCTTCATCTTCTGCCATCAAGGGAAACATATCTTCTTTATACTTTTGCCAGTGGCCAGAAGTTTTAAATAAATCAACTCTGGCAATGTGGGGAGTCACTACAGGTAAATAACCGCGTTTAAGTTGCTCCTGCTTCAGGAAGTCTTCTAAAACACTCCGCAATACAGTACCCTTGGGAGTCCACAAGGGTAAACCTGGCCCCACTTGGTCTGAAAAGATAAATAATCCGAGTTCTTTGCCGAGTTTGCGGTGGTCACGACGCAGTGCTTCTTCTTTGCGACGTTTATATTCAGCTAGTTGTTCGGGAGTTTCCCAAGCAGTACCGTAAATACGCTGTAACTGTGCTTTGGTTTCATCCCCACGCCAATAAGCACCCGCAACGCTTTCTAAATCAATGGCTTTGGGGTTCAAATCTTGAGTATTTTCCACATGAGGCCCGGCGCACAAATCCCACCATTGATCACCTAAGTGATAAATAGTAATGGGTTCTTTCAAATCTGCCAGAATTTCTAATTTATAAGGCTCGTTAATTTCCTTAATGCGGCGTTCGGCTTCTTCCCGGCTGACTTCTTCTCTAGTTACTGGCAATTTGCGATTGATAATCTTCGCCATCTCTTTTTGGATGGCTTTCAAGTCTTTGTCAGTAAATGGCTCTGGACTGTCGAAGTCGTAGTAAAATCCATTTTCTATCCAGGGGCCGATTGTAACTTGCGCCTTGGGAAACAGCTTCTGCACTGCCATTGCCATCACATGAGAAGTTGTGTGGCGAATCTTTTTTAAATTCTCTGATTCGCTAGTACGGGGTAGCTTAATTTTTTCTGGTTGTTCTGCTTGATGTATATCTTGATTAGGCGACATTGGCTGCTGAACCATTGGCGAAGTGATTGCAAAAAGTAATTTATTAGTTAAAGTGCCGAAAAACTTACCCAAATATAACATCTGGTCATCTTTCAGCTTGACAGACTTTTAGCTGCACTGGATGCACTCTAGCATTCTCTGAAGTCTGAAGTATGAAACTTGATCTTAGCTTGCAGATAGCATTTTCTTTTGTCTACAGTCTTTAGCCTTAACTTTTCAGGGTAAAGGTATTATGTCTTGATTGTTAAAATTTAAATTTTGTAACTACAACGACAGATTTATTTAACTTTTTTTCTAAAGACATAGCATACAATAATATTAAGTTTTGTAAAAAACGTTAATATTAATTAGAAAAATAGAAGTATCCTTCAGATCTATGCAAGACTCAAATTTACCAGGGACTGAGTTGCTAAAAACTGTATTAGAGCCTTTGTTACAAGACTTTCAATATTGGTTTACGCGATCGCGCAACCTTTTAGAAACTGAGCAACTCTCATTTATGAGTCACCAAGAACAATCTGACCTGCTGTTACGAGTCAAGCAAGCACAAGCAGAATTAAATACAGCAAAAATGCTATTTACTGCCACTAATCAACAAGTCGGAATTGATATGACAACTTTAATGCCTTGGCATCAATTGGTTACGGAATGCTGGAAGGTAGCAATGCGTTTCCACCAAGAAAAAGAAAATTAAAGTGTAGTGACTAATTGCCTCTAGCGATATATGACGAGATTCGCATAGATACTATATAATCCTTAATAAATTTTTTATTAACAAATAATGTATCCTATGCTACCGTAAATTGAATAGCCTTTGATAAATTTTTCCAATATTAATCAATAATAAACTCACCAAAAGTGCGTTAAACATTTACACCCGCTGAGATTCCTAGCATCAGCGAAGCTTTTCAGTATAAGGTTTTTAAACTTGCTGCTCCTGGAGGAAAACCATATTATGTTGCACCTACTCTACATTCTTGCTTTTACGATTCTTGCTTGTATCGCGGTTGCTAATTTAATTCGCAATCTAGTCATGTTTAGTTTTGACCGAGAACGAAATTATCCAGTCAGATCTTCTGCAATGGGGAATCAAGGTTATCTTTCTGCCAAAAAATCAGTTCCCCATCCAGAATTGTTAGATAGCGCTGGCAATATTATTAAAGAACCACTGTTAGTTATGCGCTCAATTAACGTTGAAGATGCTAGACAACAGCTAGATGCTATTTACGAAGCTTCTCCCGGACACAAGAGTGAAAATCACGAAAAATAGTAGATAAAGTATAAAGTCTCTAAGAAGAAAGATTTTATACTTCATCATTGATACTTGATTATTAAAGATTACGCTTCGATAACTACCCGGAGATTGCCACGTTTTTTAGCTACGCGGCAAGCCGTAGTATTACCAGAACGCTCAAATTCTAAATCTAGAATTGTCGTGCCAACGCGCAAATTGTGAAATGACAGCTGATTAATCGACTCTGGTAAAGCGGGGTCGATAATTCGTAAGCAGTTATTTTGTGCGTCTGGTACTAAATTGACGATCATTTGCAGTAGTTGGAATACGCTACCAGTAGCCCAAGCTTGGGGTGTACAAGCAACAGGATATTGTACAGGAGCATTGTCGCCATTGCGTTCGTAGCCGCAAAAAAGTTCTGGTGGACGTTGGTATGGCTGCTGACTCGTCATGTCGAAGATGCCTTGAAAAAGTTCCAAGGCTTGATCGATTAAACCAAGCGATCGCAAACCCATCGCAATCAAAGAGTTATCATGAGGCCACACCGAACCAATGTGATAACCCATCGGATTATACGCAGGCGATAAACTGCTTAAAGTCCGAATCCCCCAACCATTAAACATATCAGGTGCGCGTAACCTTTCGGCCACACTGTAAGCTTTTTCTGGGGTAAAGATGCCTAATTGTAAACAATGACCGGGGTTAGATGTAACACTATCGACCTGTTTACCTTCACCATCCAAAGCCAAAGCGCAGAAATCTTGGTCTTCTATCCAAAAGTCACGATTAAAACGCATCTTGAGATTTCTGGCTTCTTCTTGCCAACGGTCTGCTAAATCAAGCCGCTTCTTCATTCTGGCAATTTCAGCTAGGCGAATCTTAGCAGAATAAACGTAAGCTTGGACTTCACACAAGGCAATTGACCCATTAGCCAAATCTCCCTTACGATCAACAATACAATCACCTGAATCTTTCCAACCTTGATTCGTTAAACCACGTTTAGATTTACGATAGTAGCTAAGATAGCCAGTTGCTTGCAGATGAAAATCAATCCAGTCCATTGCAGCTATAGCATTTGGCCAAAGCTGTTCTAAGGTTTCGTGGTCATGAGTCCAAATGTAGTATTCTCCATACAGCATCAACCATAAAGGTGTCGCATCAACTGTACCGTAGTAAGGTGTATGGGGAATTTCTTGGCAACGAGCCATTTCCCCCAAACGTAATTCGTGGAGAATCTTGCCTGGTTCTTCTTCGCGCCATTCATCTTCAGTTTTACCTTGGTATGCTGCCAGTAGCAGCAAGGTTTCTTTAGCAATTTGCGAGTTTAATATTAATGTTTGGGAAGCCGTAATGATGGAATCTCGACCAAACAACGTTGAAAACCAAGGTACACCAGCAGAAACAGTCTTGTACTTGCCAAAGGACTGGCGTAATAAGTACATATCTTGTTCCGCGCGGTCAATAATGTGATTGAGGATACTTTTATCTGAACTAATGCGGGTAATTTGTTGCACCCAATTTTGTTCTTCCATCAATTCTGCGGCTTTGGCCTGTCCTAGGGTAAAAGCAGCACTGACAGTAGAACTAGAGGTATTGTTAGTTAATAAATTGATGCGGTAGCCGATTTTGAGAGTTTCATGAGTTGCTAACTCTAACTGCCATACGGCCGTGTAACCTTTAAAGTAATCTGGTAGGCGATGCTGGAATTGGATACGAGACTCCATCACTAAGCCATCCAGACCTTGATAGGCTAATGTTAAGAATTCGGCTTTGTGGGTCTCAGCATGAAGTGATACAGAACCACCACTATCACCATTCCAGGTGGTTCCATCTTCGGGTTTGGGTTCTACTAAACGGAGAAGTTTACCTCGATTATCTCGGCCATAACCGCGCACTTCAAACAAATCGACAAAATCTGCGTCAAAGCTAATACTGAGTTCAAAACTGACAGTAGTGGTGCTGTAGTTTGATATTTCGATTTCTTCAAATAGTGCGCCATTGAGGACAATTTCACGGCGAATACCGATGTTATCAGCTTTGAGGCGATCGTCAATTCTGGGGTTAGTACACAAAACAGAAAGAGAAAATCCTTTTTCCGCAGTGCTGCCCAGGAGTATAGGCGATCGCCCTTCAATTTGCAATTCCAAACGGTTGAGAAATCGCGTATCACAACAAAACAATCCCATACTTGGGTTGCCTTCATTGAGAGAACAGCCAGAAATGTTCCCTATCGTATCTGTAACTAGGAATAAATCATCATCTTTTACCGTCAGCGTTGGTTGTGGTCTTTCACTCACAACACGAGGCCACTCTGGCATAGGTAACTGTTCTGCTGGAATAAAAGTCTTTCCGTCTAATGAAATTTTTTCTTGGGTGATTAGCAAATCCGGTGTCATCAGCCAAAATTCCGTATACAGGGCTATGTTGTCGTAATTAGAGTAACTTTGATGAATTCAACAGCAGTAAAATCCAAGCAAAAAGATACTGCTCAGAAATGGAAAAAAGACGTTATGGAAAACTTATGAGACAAAATTTACATAACAAATCTTTATAAATTTATATTGTCTTGGGTGAAAGTCAAGGCTGATAATAAAGGATTTTTACTGATATTAAATCAACCCTGGTATATACTCTCGCTTTACTCGCTGTTTCTTCTATTTTGAAGACCAAGCTACACAATTGAAGAGGAATACAGAACTCAGAACTCAGGCAGAGCCAGTCCCGTGGGCAAACTTGAGCCAACGGCCGTACAGAATCAATATCTGGGGAAAAAGACACGCTACTGTTGAAACAAAACTAAATATGTAGATTTATTGGGCGTATTAACACAAAAGTCAATTTTGGATTTTGTAAGAGCGTAGACTTTGCCTTCCCGCAGGGTATGTCCGTTCGCCCATACCACTCCTGATTTCTGTTTTGATAAACTTTCAGTTAACGAAAGAGCAGATCTGACCGAGAATGTATATTGAGCGTAGTAGCTGAGGATTTAAATCATCCCAATGGGCAAAATGTAGATCAAGAAACAACATTTCAGTGAAGACCACAGCATCTTTAGTGTATGGCTATGCCACGTCCGTGCCTAACTACGCTAAGATGCCCACGGAATTGATAACCGTTATTGGTCTTGCCTTTATTCTAGACCGGGATATTTGTCAAGAAAACTACAGACACTCCTCCGACAGTTAGGCAGAGTAACTTGCCATCTGAAGAGTAAAAGCTGAAAAATACACAAAAAAAGTGTTTTGACTTTTAGCAACGTGGAGTGAAAACAAATTGCTGCGACTACCTTTTAACAGCGCTGTTTAGGATTCTTTACATAATGCAAGGTCTGGTCTAGTTTGAGAGTTCATTGTAATTTGTACAATGCAGCTGTGACGTGGATTTTTTCTGTGAAAGTGGCTCCTTAAACAATATTCATGAGCATTTCGACTTCCGTGCTGAGTGATCTGCTACAGTTCATTCCTTACCTACGGCCCCAGCTATATTTCAAAGCTTCACTAACCGCCCTCTCCCACGCGATGGAAGATCAAGTTTTGGCGGCAACTTTAGACAGGCCTTTGGTAATTGCCAGCTTTCAACGAGAGCGCTTTTATCGCCAAGAAGCTCATCGCTATCAAAGACTGGCGCAACGCAGTAATCAAATATACGTTTTATCTGCACCAGAAACGGACTTTGCCAATAGCTCAGAATACTATGAAAAAGTTGCCTTTGAACCGGATGATGCTTTAACTCAAGAGTGGCACTTAGTAGTGATTGCTGATAATTATGCTACTTGCTTGGTATGTCGAGAAAGCCTGGGTTCCATTGCCAAAAATCAACAAGTACCAGAGTTTAGTTCAGGTCTCGATATAGATACAGCACGCAGGTTTGAGGGAGTTTGGACATCGGAGAGAGGAGTCAGCATTAAAGCTGCACAATTGTTATTAGACAGGATTATAGTTTATCGACCAGATTTAGCAAAAAAAATTAAGGAGGCACGCCAACGATTTGGGATTGGGGAGCCAAGAACTTATTCGCAAATCGGACAACCCGAATTTGCTTGTGATATCGATACAGACCCATTTGTGCAGCGATTGGTAACTTATTTGCAAGCTAGTCAGTATAAATTGCACAAAGCTTATCGCTCAATTATTGCCCAAGCCCGCAAAGAACGTTTAATTAATTCTATTAGTACGGCTATTCGGCGATCGCTTGATCCCCATGAAGTATTGCAAATCGCTGCCCAAGAATTAGGGCAACACTTAGGGGCAAGTCGTTGTTTAATTTACCGCGCTCAAGCTACAGAAGCCCAAGCCACAATTGAACATGAATTTTTGACGGCTGACGTTTTATCTGTGTATGGGCAAACCTGGGATTTAGATAATAATCTGTTATTTCAGGAAGTTGTGCAGCAAGGTGAGGGCGTTTGTGTAGCTGACACCCTGAACGACTTGCGGATCAGTACTTCCACAGCCCTTTCCTTAATTGCCAAAAAATTTAGTATTCGTTCTTGGTTGATGGAACCAGTGTTATCTCAAGGACGACTGCTAGGGATCGTTGAATTACACTATTGCAGTGTACCACCCCATCAGTGGCAACCAGGGGAATTTGATTTGGTCAAAGCGATCGCCACGCAAATCGGAGCCGCCTTAATTCAAGCCGAAGCCTACGCCAACCTCGAAGAACTCAACCAACAACTAGAAGCCCTTGATCGTACCCGCAGTAACTTAATCGCTATTACCGGACATGAACTGCGTACCCCCTTATCTACCATTCAAGTATGCTTAGAAAGCCTCGCCAGCGAGCCGGATATGCCCTTGGAATTACAGCAGGTAATGTTAAATACAGCCCTGACCGATTCCGAACGGATGCGGAAACTAGTCCAGGATTTTCTTACTCTATCTAACTTAGAAAGCGGCCGTGTGGAATGGCACCCCGAATCACTCACTTTACAAGAGTGTGTGGATTTAGCACTCAGCCGCATTCGTACCCGCCCTACAATGGAAAATCCTCCCAAAATCAAGGCAGAAATTCCCGATAACCTGCCCTTAGTCAAAGCTGATGGTGATTGGCTAGTGGAAGTATTGGCAAAACTCATCGACAACGCCTGCAAATTTACGCCATCTGAGGGGGAAATTTCCCTTTATGCCATCCAAAACGACAATCAGATGCTGGAAGTCACTGTGGCGGATACAGGGCGTGGTATTGAGCCAAATCGTTTGGAAGTAGTATTTGACCGCTTTTATCAAGAAGAAGGGGCGTTACGGCGTACCACTGGCGGCACAGGTTTGGGTCTAGCTATTTGTCGGCAAATTGTCAATGGTTGGGGTGGTGAAATTTGGGCAGAGTCTAAAGGTAAAGACCAAGGTAGCCAGTTTCATTTCACTATTCCCATTGTTTTGGGTAGCCAGGAAGAGAAGCGGACAAAGATGAAGAGTAAATAGTCATTTGTCAATAGTCATTTGTCAATAGTTATGAAAAATAACAAATAACCAATGACGAATGACAAACAACTGTTACAGACTATGACGCGATCGCAATATGATCGTAATGGCGGTGTTACGATGCCCTAAAAACCTTGAGAGAATGCTCTATGGCAGAAACACTTTCTGGAAAAACCCCACTGTTCGCTGGTAGTACTGGCGGCTTGCTCACCAAAGCAAAAGAGGAAGAAAAGTACGCTATCACTTGGACTAGCCCCAAGGCACAGGTATTTGAATTACCTACAGGTGGCGCTGCTACTATGAACCAAGGCGAAAACTTGCTTTACTTGGCTCGTAAAGAATACGGCATTGCTTTGGGCGGTCAACTCCGCAAGTTCAAAATCACAGACTACAAAATCTACCGGATTTTGCCTAATGGAGAAACCACCTTCATTCACCCAGCAGATGGTGTCTTCCCTGAAAAAGTTAACCCAGGCCGTGAGAAAGTACGTCACGTACCCCGTCGCATTGGCCAAAACCCCAGCCCCTCAGCACTCAAGTTCAGCGGTAAACAAACCTACGATGCCTAGAACATAGGTAAATTCAGGGACTGGGTAAGAAAAAGTATAAAGTGTGAAGTGTAAAGCATGAAATTAATTTTATGCCTTAGCCTTGATGCGGAAATCTTTATCCTGCCCAGTCCCCAATCGTCCATTCCATAACAGTTTATGATTTTTCCCGATTTCTCTGATTTTTCTCAATTAGCTTCGCAAGGTAACTTTGTCCCGGTGTATCAAGAATGGGTAGCAGATTTAGATACACCAGTCTCTGCATGGTACAAAGTTTGTGCTGGACAGCCCTACAGCTTTTTGTTGGAATCGGTGGAAGGCGGTGAAAAAATCGGACGCTATAGTTTTGTCGGTTGCGATCCGTTGTGGGTGTTAGAAGCAAGAGGAGAAACAACAACCCAAACACACCGAGATGGTTCGCAAGTTGTGTTTGCTGGTGATCCGTTTACGGCTTTAGCCCAATGTCTTGAGCCTTATCAGCCCATCAAGTTACCCCAATTACCGCCAGGAATTGGAGGATTATTTGGGTTTTGGGGTTATGAATTGATTCGCTGGATTGAACCGCGTGTCCCCGTCCATCCCCAAGATGAGCGCAATATCCCCGATGGTTTATGGATGCAGGTAGACCAATTAATTATTTTTGACCAAGTAAAGCGGAAAATTTGGGCGATTGCATATTCTGATTTACGTGACCCGAACGTAGATTTACAAGCAGCGTATCAAACAGCCTGCGATCGCGTTACTAATTTGGTCAGTAAGTTGTCTCTACCAGTGTCGCCGCAAAAAACAATCCTGGAATGGACACCTCCCGGTAATCAAAAAGCAGAAAACACCGAATTAGAGTACACCAGCAACTTCACCCGCCCAGAATTCTGCGCCAGCGTCCAAAAGGCCAAAGACTACATCAAAGCAGGTGATATCTTCCAAGTTGTTATTTCCCAGCGACTCTCTACAGAATACACAGGCGACCCTTTTGCCCTTTACCGTTCGCTGCGGCAAATTAATCCTTCGCCTTACATGGCTTATTTCCACTTCCAAGATTGGCAAATTATTGGCTCCAGTCCCGAAGTTATGGTGAAAGCCGAACGTGACCCAGATGAGGGCATTATCGCCACAGTCCGCCCCATTGCAGGCACACGTCCACGAGGTAAAACCACCAAAACAGATGCGGCCTTTGCCGAAGATTTACTCCAAGACCCCAAGGAAATTGCCGAACACGTCATGCTAGTTGACTTAGGACGAAATGATTTGGGGCGAGTTTGTCAAAGCGGTAGTGTTCAAGTTGATGAATTGATGGTAGTTGAGCGCTACTCTCATGTGATGCACATCGTGAGTAATGTGGTAGGTAAATTAGCCCCAAATAAAACTGCTTGGGATTTACTCAAAGCTTGCTTCCCCGCAGGGACTGTTAGCGGCGCACCCAAAATTCGGGCAATGGAAATTATTAACGAATTAGAACCGAGTCGCCGCGGGGTTTATTCTGGCGTGTATGGCTATTACGATTTTGAGGGACAATTAAATAGTGCGATCGCAATTCGCACAATGGTATTACGAGACAACATTGTTAGTGTTCAAGCTGGTGCAGGTTTGGTAGCTGATTCTGAACCCGAAAAAGAATATGAAGAGACACTAAATAAAGCTAGAGGTCTATTAGTCGCCATTCGCTGTTTGCGTTAAAGAAATTTGACGGAAATATAAACAATCCTGAGAACTAACTAGTAGGGACGTAGGCTTGTACTCCACCGGGAGTACGGCTGTTTGCCCCTGCATAGATTTGTTCAAAAATCAAATCGGACTGTTATATCTCTCATATAAAGAGGAACTATCAAGCAACAACTGAGAACTTATTGTAGTTTTGTAACGATTTTGTTATATTTCTTTACAGAGGGTAATTAAATGCGCTCAAGTATTTTGCCTCAGACTTTAATTGCAAAGTCGGTTCAGGTGTACAGTTATTGACCAATTTCAACTACATCAAGTTAGATAAATGATCATTTGGAAGGCGGGCTGTATGGATGCTGATGAACTTCTCAGACGCTATCAGACAGGAGAGAGAAATTTCACTCAGATTTGCCTGCATTCAGTAAATCTTAGTGAGGTGTGTTTAGCTGGGATTAATTTGGATAGCGCCAGCTTGGTAAACGTTACCTTCTCTCATTCCAACCTGAGTGGAGCCAACCTCATTGCTGCAAATTTGGCAGCATCATGTCTGTGGAGAACTAATCTTAGTGGTGCGAACCTAATTTGGACAAACTTAAAAGCTGCTAACTTAATTCGTGCCAATCTGAGTAACGTAGACTTACATAAAGCGTCTCTACAGAAATCAGACCTACGTTTAGCAGATTTATGCAATGCTGACCTCAGTGGTGCAGACTTAAGTGGTGCAGATTTGAGCTACGCCAACCTGAGTGGTGCTAACCTAGCAGGAGCAAATCTCAACGGTGCAAACCTCACTGGAGCCAACTTGAACAAAGCAGATTTAAGCTACACCAGTCTCAAGAAAACCATTTTGTTCAAAGCTGATCTCAGTAATGTAGATTTTTCACAAGTAAGCTTGAAAACAGTTAATTTGGATGACATACTTGTGGCTCAATAGTGCCTGAAATAGCCAACTATTAATCTCAGAGTAAGAGCGTCTCAATTAGGCTTGACACAAGCAATTAGAAGAACCTAATGTATTGTCAATGAAACAACAACTGAGCACCCGAATCATATAATTGTTATCCATAGCGGTGCGTTTCATTTTTTGACGAAGACTACGTTTGTAGGTTTTTTCGCAGTTAAGGGCATTGAGAGCAAAGCGTCTTAAAAGAGCAAAATTCTCGGGACTGTGAAAAGAACGAATACGACAAGCATCTTCGGAAAAAGTACAGTCGAGAGTCCAGTGAGCCTCGTTTTCAATGCCCCAGTGTTTGCGGATAGCTCGACCAATGAATTGAGCATCGCTGTGTAAAGAAGTCAGATAAAACTGAACTTCACGAGTAGTCTGGTTCCAAAGATGACGGACGAGCACAACCATTACTAGGCTTTGCAACCCTGCCCAAACCTTGGGTTGATAAAGCTGACCAATCGCACTTACGGGTACACTCCAAACTTCACGAATTTCCCGACGATGATGAGCTTTCTCAATCCGTTTGTCATAACTAACATCAACGCCTCGGAAATTGTTGGCTTTGTGTGTTTCAAACCATTGTTGGACTTGAGAGTGGAGAGTGGGATGATTAGCTTTGAGTGCTAGGACATAATCAGCTTTCTTAGCAACAATCTGTTTGGCAATTTCGGTTTGTGTCCCCATTGCATCAATAGCAATGATAGCGCCTGTGATATCTAGTAATTCCAATAATGCCGGAATCGCCGTAATTTCATTGGATTTATCTTCGACTTTCACTTGTGCCAATACCAAACGTTGTTCACTTGCCCAGGCACTAATGACGTGAAGTGCTGATTGACCCTGATTGCGGTCATAGGCGTTGCATAAATACGGGATGAAATCATAAAATTCTAATTTTCAAACTCTTGCTCTTTATGCCTTTGCGGCTTTGCGTAAGACAAAAAACATCCCATCAATCAGCAACGCCCGGTCATAGGAACCCCTAATTGTCTTTCCATCTATGGGGATAATCTCTCCTCCCATCGAACCCACCAGGGTTTCCACCCATTGCAGAAAACATCGATTTAATGCTTCTGGGTCGATGAATTCAAATACCCGTCGAAAGGTGTCATCCGATGGAATACCGTTTGGTAACGCCAAAAACTCTTCTAACCATTGTTGCTTGCTGATGCCATAATTTTCGATGTCTTCCCACCCTTGCGCTCCGGCAATGATTGCCAGAACTGCAATTACTAAGATGTCTTGGAGTTGATGTTTTTTGGTTCTCTCTACTCTCGGATCTTTGATATCCCCAAAATGCTCCACTAGACTTTGTTGAATACTGCCGATGTCTGCTATTTCTTTGGACTTTCGCTGACCACGCGAATTTTGAAGTGCATCAGCCGATTTACTTTCAAAGCCTTGTGACATCAACTTGACTCCTGCAATTTTCCACAACAGCATTGAAGTCATCTCATTGATCTTGCTCTTGAGTCAAGTGCGTTTTTTACATCTTTGTTTACCCTTATCTTAATTAATTTGTCAAGCTTAAATTATACCGAATTAGATGAGTTTACCCTGCTATTAATCTATATGAAAAGAAGCGATCGCTTTCTCTTTGATGAAGCGATCGCCTGAATTGTATACTGGCAGATACGAAAATATTTGAAAAAGTACACAGAAAATTCAGTATCTTTTGATAACTCAGAACAGAAAGGTTATTTACTGACTCTGAAACAGTAGTGAGTAGCGAAATTGTAGCTTGTAAATCGATATTGATAGATGCGCCCTTGATATAGGCGTCAAGTTATTAACTTATAACGATTGGAAACATGGTTGTGATGAATTGAAGCCTCAAAAGCTTATTAATCAAGTTGTTAACAATCCAAAAGGCTACTAGCTGTTAGCTTTTTTTTAGAGAACGGCGACGAGTTTTGAGTAAACCAATTGCACCTATACCAGCCAAGGCTAAGGTTGCAGAAGGTTCTGGAACACTAACACCTTTTGTTAATTCATGGGCATTTCTAGAACCAATATCTATGGCAAAAACGACATCATTATAATCTTTGTCGCCGCCTCCCCATAAGTCTTCATAACCCAAGACTAAGAAGTTCTTGTACACATAAGTCATTACGTGTTGTAAACCATCTGGATTGGTAGCTTCATTTAACCCAAATACACCTTTAACTGTTGTTCCTTGTTGGTTCTTTCCGTAGATACCTCCATTGATGTCATTAGAGTGCAATAAGAAATCAAGTGTAGTACCAGCTTGGAATTTACCTAAGCTCACCCAGTCACCAATTTTTAATGGGCTATCTTGTTGGGTTTTATTAGCTAAAGCATCGTTAGGATTTGCACAGAAATCTTTAAAATTTTGAAAAGCACTATCTTTGGTACTACAAGATGTATCGCCAAAGATTTTTCCAGTGGTGACTGTATCACCATAAGTTGCTTTAAAATCTAAACGGTTGCGATAACCACCAGCAGTTTCACCAATAAAGAAGACTTTAGTATCGTGAGCATATTTCAGTGTTAGTTGAGATAAATCAACTTTCTGCGCTCCAATTGTCTCAGGAGATAAGTAACGAGATTCTTTGCCCACAAAATCTTTGAAGTCTTGGATATTATCTTTAAAATCAGCTGGCGCTTCATTTCTGCTTTGAATGTTAACGGCGTTTGCTGGTGCAGCAGATACCCACAAGCCAGCTACTAAAGCTGTTGCAGTAAGTAAATTAGGAAACAATGAATTTTTCATGGCGTTCTATCACTAATTGAATCATGAATCTATTAATAAGAGATTTGCCATGTGTTCGTCTAGTTAATATTGGTGAAATTATTCACTTTTTTATATTTAGAACTATGAATTATAAGTACTTATAAAACTTATGTATTTATACTAAACAGGCATCGATAAACTATCTTTTAATCAGAACTTCTCACAGCTAATTTCTGGGAAAAATACTCAAGTATAAATACACAAAAGACAATATTTAGCAATCCTAAATCATTGGTAAAAAAATATATTATTGACTTTATTTACCAGTAAATTCACAAATCAAATAGGAATGCTGTGGATATTGCGGATAACTCCCAGACATTTTTAGTGATTTTGCTTTTCTTGTTGAGTTTCATCTTCGGAATTTACCAGAGTATGATTACAACAATCTGCGTGCGTGACTGATGGTATTATGTCTGGTACTGGGTCATAACCACCAGGGTGAAATGGATGACAACGCAAGATGCGCCAAATTGCCATCCAGCCACCGCGCACTACTCCAAACCTCTCTATTGCTTGGATGGCGTACATAGAACAAGTTGGTTGAAAGCGACAAGTTGGGGGAAACAACGGCGAGATAAACATTCTGTAACCCCGAATTAGCCAAATAAATAATAGTTTCATTCCTGTTGCCCAAATCTTATAAATTAGAAATAAGGGTAAAAATGTCTAGCGTGTAACATTCTTGTTAATTCTGATTCCTGGTTTAACATCAATTCCACCTTTGTGGCTGCAAATTACCATAGTTGCAGTTTGGGTGTTGCTTATCCTCCTGCTTTCATGGGTGGTAAGTCGCTTTGCTACTGATGATTCAGAAATAGTCAGGAAAATAGTTCATATTGGTACTGGCAATGTGATTCTGCTGGCTTGGTGGCTAGATATCCCGGCTGAAGTAGGTATTACAGCTTCGATTTTAGCGAGTATTGTGACTTTGTTATCTTATCGATTGCCGATTCTGCCGGGGATTAACAGCGTTGGTCGCCAAAGTTTAGGAACATTTTTTTATGCTGTGAGTTTTGGTATTTTAGTTGCCTGGTTTTGGCATTTGCAACAACCACAATATGCGGCGATTGGAATTATGGTAATGACTTGGGGAGATGGTTTAGCAGCATTGGTAGGTCAACGCTTTGGTCAACATAAGTATAAAGTTTTTGGGGTAAATAAAAGCTGGGAAGGCTCTTTGACTATGACGTTAGCCAGCTATATGGTGAGTAGTTTGATTTTGCTGGGTATACAAGGAAATATCTGGCAAATTTGGGTGGTATCATTGGCTGTGGCGATCGCAGCTACTGGTTTAGAAGCTGTTTCCTTGTTAGGTATTGATAATTTAACCGTTCCTTTAGGTAGTGCCAGTTTAGCCTTTGTATTAATGCAACTATTGTCAGCTAACTAGGTTGAGATAGGATGTCTGATCGACAATCCAGAATAATGAATTAATTGAATGGGAATAAGCCAAAAAACTGTACTTATTCACTAAAATTTACTATTTTTACTCGCAGAATACTAGGATATCCTAAACACATAAAAGATTTTTTTATATCTACTGTGAGTAGTAAAACTATTGTTTTGATTTCTATCTATAGATTTATGATTTCCTGACAAACAGTGCTTATAGTTGGTTACTTAGGTGGTCAACCCACCAACTGTAAGTGAGGCTAACAATCATGTCACATCCAATATTTTTATCAGAGTTGTTGAGCGATTTATGCGATCAACGACTAGAGTTAATTTTTACTGGCGCAGAGTTGGCGATCATCTGCGATTTTTATGCTGAATAATTATCACGGTATTGCAAAAGCCAAATTGCTGAAATTTTGGGGTTTTGTAGAATCAAGGGATGAAATTTGTTTTGCAGTTTAACATCTGAACTCATCTCGCATTGATGCAATACCAATTTTTGATATTAGGATTTACGCAGTGAAACGAAAAATCAAAGGTTTAAGGAAGCGTGTAGGGGTATAGATGTTCACAACCCTGACACCCAACCTCAACAGCTAATCTTTGTGCGTAAGTCCTGGATACCACACAGCCATCTGTGCGATCGCTGTCATTATGAGCAGTTTGTTAGTGCCAAAGATAAATAGCTTTTTTCTAGCTTGAAAATCAATTTTGGCAATGATTTTGCCTTAATTAAGAAGAGGGGAGAGGAGATAATTATCACTCGCTCAACGTAAGTGAGGTCTTTGAGGGAGTCTGAGTCTTCTCCTCTGTTTTCTCTCCGCGTTGCCCACGTTAGAGATGTGAGAAAAGTTATTGCTGTGCTTGTTTGGCACACACTTTTCTCTTCCCCCATAACTGATTATAAAGGATTATTTGTGATGATGTTATCTGCTTTTGATCAAGGGAATTTATGCAAAACTTGCTTTGAGCGATCGCATTCTAGATAAAAGCTGAAATTTTCTGAGTTTTTCGCTATGGTGTCAGTGCAGAATTGTCTAATTATTCCTTTTGATTTATTACCAAATAAATAGGAACTCCCTCATTCTTGAGATACACAAAGACAGAATTAACTGTCAATAACAGAGGATGAAGGCAAAAAAAATAAAGATTTTGAAGTTACTGCATCAAGCTTCAGCTTATAGATCAATTTCAAAAATAAGGTGCAATACAGTGAATTTCTTACGCGCTCAGGAAAACTATGCTGACAATAGTTTTAATGACCTGAATCCAGAACAACTCCCTGTATTTGATGTGAATGAATTTCTCCCCAGTATTGGTAAATGGGTAAACATTACTGGGAGCATAATGATCACTATTTTGGTGCTGGGAGTGATTTTATCTTCGATACTCAAGTACAATGTCACAGTGAAAGTTCCGGCAACAATTAGACCTTTAGGAGAACTAAAAGTTGTTGAGTCTGCTATTACTGGAACTGTGCAGAAAATTGAGGCGAAAGATAGTCAGATTGTTAAACAAGGACAAGCGATCGCCTACATTGATGATTCGCGGCTGCAAAATCAAAAAAGTCAACTACAAACCAGCGTTCAAAAGAGTAAATTACAACTAGGTCAAATTGAGGCTCAACTGAGTGAAATTAACATTCAACTTGCGGCTCAAACTGAACTAATGAACCGGACGATTCTTGCGGCGCAAGCGGAGTTAAGTGGTACTGAACGCAACTATCAAGATCAACGAATTAAAGCTTTTGCGGAAATGACGCAAGCACAAACAGCTTTTACTTTAGCGAAATTACAAAAAGACCGATTACGGCGAGAAAAACTCTTAACTACCACTGTGCAAGAAACAGAAGCCGCTTTGGCGTTAGCGAGAGTGCAACGCGATCGCTTACAGGGGGAAAAATTATTGCAATCAACTGTACAAGCAGCTGAAATAGCCTTGCATATCGCTCAAAAGCAAAAAGATAGATTGCAGCGTGATCAATTGTTAAAGATTACTGTGCAAGAAGCAGAAGCCGCTTTGCAAATGGCTAAGTTACAACGCGATCGCTTGCAGTCGATAGTAGCACTAGGAGCCGTACCACTCAATTTATTTGAGGAAAAAGCGCAAGCTGTCAAAGAAGCGGAAGCTAAGTTAGTACAAACCAAAGCCAACACTAAAAATCTTCTGGAAGAAAAAGAACAAGGGGTGATTTCAGCGCAAGCGAAACTCGCCCAAGCTCAAGAAAATGCCAAAAATAGCTTAGAAGAAAAAGTACAAGCAGTCAAAGCGGCGGAAACGAAGTTAGAACAAGCCAAAGCTAATGCGAAAAATAGCTTAGAAGAAAAAGACCAAGCTCTGACAATTGCTGAAACCAACTTAATTAAAGTGAAAACTGCATTGAATCCCAGTGATTCGCCTGTAGCGGTAGCATCTGCACGTATTCAGCAAGAACAGGCCAAGAAAGAAGCAGATTTAGCAGCTTTGAAAAAGGAAAGAGAAACCTTACTTCAGCAGCGCACAGAATTCCAAAAACAACTAGATACCACCCAAAAACAACTCCAACAAACCGACAATGAATTAAGTAAGACTGTAATTCGCGCCCCAAGCGACGGTATTTTATTGCAGTTTAAATTACGCAACCCTGGACAAATTGTACAACCTAGTGAAGCGATCGCTCAGATTGCGCCTCTTGATGCAGCAATGCAAATCAAAGCAAGAGTACCCGCGCAAGATATCGACAAGGTAAAAGCAAATCAACAAGTTCAAATGCAGGTTTCGGCTTGTCCTTATCCAGATTACGGCACACTCAAGGGTACTGTAACCACAATCGCACCAGATGCTTTAGCAGTGGAAAAAAACAGTGCATTGCCTACTGTAGAGCCAGCGCCAGCTTATGAAGTAACTATCGTACCGCAAACTGCATCTGTTGGTAGAGGCGATCGCCAGTGTCATCTCAAACCAGGAATGGAGGGACGCGCTGATATCATTTCTCGCCAAGAAACAATCATGCAATTCATTCTGCGAAAAGCCAGATTAGTTGCAGATATCTAGCACAATTCAGAATCAAAAAATCTATCTTTCTGCATTACGAATTACGAATTATCATGTTTGGTCTATTCAAATTTAAACACCAAAAAAAATATCAGTGTGTTTTACAGTCAAGTGAAGAGGACTGTGGAGCCGCTTGTCTAGTTTCGATTTGCAAACATTACGGACGCTTCTTAAGCATGAGTAAAAGCCGAGAAGCAGTCGGAACAGGACATTTAGGCACAACTTTATTAGGACTCAAACGCGGCTGTGAGACATTGGGATTTAATGCAAGAGCCGTGAAAGCTGCACCGGCGATCGTAGATAGAATTACAGAAATTAATCTACCAGCGATTATTCATTGGCGCGGCTATCACTGGGTTGTGCTGTACAACAAGCGAGGGAAAAAGTATGTGATTGGTGATCCGGCGATCGGCTTACGCTACATTACCCGCGAAGAATTAACTACTGGTTGGAATGGAGTTATGCTCTTATTAGAGCCAGACCCCACGCGTTTTTTTGTGCAGTTTCAGGAAGAAACAAAGCAGGGTTTAGGAAAATTTTTTCAGCGTGTATTACCTTATCGAAATTTACTTGGTCAGGTATTGCTAATTAATATTGCTTTAGGTGTACTGGCGCTGGGTAGTCCTGTTTTACTGCAACTACTAACAGATGATGTTTTAGTACGGGGAGATACTCAATTACTAATTGTTGTGATTTCAGCCGTTGTCATCAGCAGCTTATTTAGTAGTAGTTTGCAAGTCGTACAATCCATGATGATTGCTCATTTTGGTCAACGGCTGCAATTAGGACTGGTAATGGAGTTTGCGCGGAAAATTCTTCAGTTACCTTTGAGTTATTATGAATCGCGCCGCAGTGGGGAAATTTCTAGCCGACTGCGGGATATTGATGAAATCAATCAGTTAGTATCGCAAATAGTCATTCTGTTACCCAGCCAGTTTTTTATTGCGGTAATTTCTTTCAGCATTATGCTGTTTTATAGCTGGGAGTTAACAATTGCAGTTATCTTAGTTGCTTTATTAATTACAGTATCTACTTTACCTTTTTTACCCATTCTCCAACAAAAAACGCGCAGTTTGTTAGTTTTAGGTGCAGAAAATCAAGGTGTGTTGGTAGAAACATTTAAAGGCGCACAGGTAATTAAAACGACTAATGCTGCTCCGCAATTTTGGGATGAATTTCAAAGCCGCTTTGGTCGTTTGGCACATTTAACTTTCAGCACAATTCAAATTGGGATTATTAACGGTACTGTTGCGAGATTAATTTCTACTATTGGTGGAGTAGTTTTATTAGGATTAGGCAGTCTTTTAGTGATTCAAGGAAAATTAAGTATTGGTCAAATCTTGGCTTTTAATGCTTTACAAGTTAATATCTTTAATTTAATTAACTCTTTAGTTGGGTTTGGAGATGAATATTTTCGATCGCAAACGGCTGTCTCTCGGCTTTTAGAAGTTATTGAAGCGACACCAGAAGTAATTGGGGGAAGCCAAAAACCAACTGTGCAAATACTTGCTGATGCAGATATTCGGTTTTCCCAAGTGACCTTTCATCATGCTGGGAGAGTTGATTTGTTAGAAGAATTTTCTCTGAAACTTCCTGGGGGAAATGCGATCGCTTTGATTGGAAAATCAGGGTGTGGGAAAAGTTCTTTAGCAAAACTGATTGCGGGTTTGTATCAGTTGAATTCTGGGAATATCCGCATTGGTTTTTATAATATTCAGGATATCGCCCTTGACTGTTTACGCCAACAAGTAGTTTATGTACCGCAAGAACCGCATTTTTGGAGTCGCTCGATTTTAGATAACTTTCGCTTAGGTAGTCCTCATATTTCCTTTGAGGAAATTGTCAAAGCTTGTGAAATTGCGGATGCAGATAATTTTATTAGTCAACTACCAAATAATTATCAAACTGTTTTAGGAGAGTTTGGTGCTAATCTCTCTGGTGGACAACGACAACGATTAGCGATCGCTAGAGGAATTCTCACTAATCCACCTATATTGATTTTAGATGAAGCAACAGCCGGACTTGACCCTGTGAGCGAAGCACAAGTCTTAGATCGGTTGTTAGCATACCGCAAAGGTAAAACTACAATTTTGATTACTCATCGTCCTAGTGTAGTGCATCGTGCTGATTGGATTGTCATGCTAGATCAAGGTCAAGTGCAATTACAAGGTACACTAGAAACATTTCTCTCTCAACAAGGAGAACATTTAAAGTTTTTATCTTTTTAAACGGTCGTAAATTTGGAACTTAGTCCTTTATATTGCTAATATTTCTGATTTTTTAAGTGTCCAGAAATATTTGTATTTACTCATATTTCATAAATATCGATATTACTATTTATGAATTTTAAAATCAAAAGGTAATTTTAAAATTGTTTTAATTAAGTTAGTCCAAAAGAATGAGCTTTTGTTAAATAAACTATAACCGGAGAATAATTTATTAGAAGACATAATAGCTAATAATAAAGGCGTAGGTTTTACAAAACCTATCAACTAAGTGAGGCAAAGAATTATGTCAAATAAATTAATCACATCTACTTTACTTGTTGACTTATCAACAGAAGAACAGCAGCTGTTATCTGGTGGACAAACTGGTGGACAACCAACAGGTGGTGGTCAATCTCCTTATGGTGGACAATTCCCATCTAACGGACAACCATCATATCCATCACAGGGGGATGAATCCCGCCGTTATCCCACATATATCTGTCGTCCAGTTTACGATGATGACAGTAGTACCTCCGGCGGCGGACAGTAAATAATCAGTAGTTTCAGCTTAAACACTGGGTAATTACCCAAAATTGCTGATTTTGTACCTAGCTCAGTGTTGTCTAGACACTGGGCTTATTGCATTTTAAGCAAAATGGCTTGATTTTAGGCAGCTTTTCTTTAGCTAAATCAGAAAAACTATTACAGCACTCTTGTCACTTTTAAAAGCGTGCAAATTATACTGGTTAGGCTAGTAAAAATAGCTCTAATGCTTGAGCAACCTATGATCGCACTGGAAGGATACAAAATTTTAAGAGAACTGTATGATAGTCCTCGTTCTCAGGTGTATCAGGGATACCGAGAGTCCGATCGCCAACCAGTAGTGTTGAAATTATTGCGGGAGGAATATCCTACCCCAGAAGCGATCGCACGATTTAAACTCGAATACGAACTGACACGCCGCTTTCAAGTTCCGGGAATTATCCAAGCCTACAGCGTCGAAAAATATGCCAACACTTTAGTTCTAGTTTTAGAAGATTTTGGTGGACAACCTCTGCGGAGTTTCCTCAATCAAAAACCTTTAGGACTGGAGAATTTTCTGCACATTGCAATTCAAGTTGCAGCGGCTTTAGGTGCAATTCACCAACAACAAATTATTCATAAAGATATTAATCCTGCTAATATTCTCCTCAATCCCTTAACGCAACAGACAAAGATTATTGATTTTGGCATTGCGACGCTGTTGTCAAAGGAAAATCCTACTTTACTGAACCTGAATATTTTAGAAGGGACACTGGCCTACATTTCGCCGGAACAAACAGGAAGAATGAATCGGGCGATTGATTATCGTAGCGATTTTTATTCTTTGGGTGTGACATTTTACGAATTACTGACGCAACAATTACCCTTTGTTAGTGAAGATCCAGTCGAACTAGTCCACAGCCACATTGCTAAACAAGCGATTTCGCCCCATAAACTAAATCCGGCAATTCCTGTAGTAATTTCTAACTTAGTGATGAAATTGCTCGAAAAGACTGCTGAAGAAAGATATCAAAGCGCCTTTGGTTTGCAAGTAGACTTACAGCAATGTCTCGATTTATTCATAACTACAGGCGAAATTAAAACTTTTCAATTAGGAAAAAAGGATAGTTCTGATAGATTCCAAATTCCCCAAACACTTTATGGCAGAGAACAAGAAGTTACAGATTTATTGATGGCTTTTGATCGGGCGAGTCATGGACAAAGCGAAGTTATGTTGATTGCAGGTTATTCTGGAATTGGCAAATCAGCTTTAGTGCAGGAAATTTATAAACCGATTACCCAAAAACGGGGATATTTCATCTCAGGTAAGTTTGATCAGTTTCAACGCAATATTCCCTACAGTTCTTTAATTCAAGCATTCACAGCTTTAATTCGCCAACTTTTAACCGCAACCGAAACAGAAATCAATCTCTGGCGAGAAAAATTATTACATGCTTTGGGTGACAATGGTCAAGTAATTATTGATGTCATTTCTGAAGTCGAATTAATTATTGGCAAGCAGCCACCTGTTATAGAACTACCACCGCAGGAAGCCCAAAATCGCTTTAATTTAGTATTTCAAAACTTTATTACTGTCTTTACCCAAAAAGAACATCCTTTGGTAATTTTCTTGGATGATTTGCAATGGGCGGATAGTGCATCGTTGCAGTTAATTGAGTTATTAACTAGTCAGTTAGACAGCCGCTACTTGTTGTTGATTGGTGCTTATCGAGATCATGAAGTAGATTCTACCCATCCTTTGCGGAGTGCGATCGCCTCTTTAGAGTCATCTGGTGTCATAATTCACGAAATCACATTAACACCGTTAGAATTACCCCAAATTCATACACTCCTCAGTGATACTTTTAATAGTCACGATTGGGCAAAGTTAACTCCTCTGGCAGAACTATTACAGCAAAAAACTAACGGCAATCCCTTCTTTATGAATGAATTCCTGAAGTCGCTGTATACAGAAGGATTGCTGCAATTTGATGTGCAACGCCGGGAATGGGATTGGCAACTGGGCCAAATTCAAGCGGCGCAAATTACCGATAACGTTGTGGAATTAATGGCAGGTAAAATTCAAAAACTACCAACCGCCTCTCAGCAAGCGTTACAGTTAGCATCTTGTATTGGTAATCAATTTGATTTAAAAACCTTAGCGATTGTCCAAGAAAAATCTTTGCCAGAGACAGCCACTGAGTTATGGGAAGCTGTAGAAATGGGGCTGATTTTTCCTCAAGGTAACGACTATCAATTATTACAAGTAGGTGATCGGGAAATTGCCGCTAACCTGACAAATTTAGATGTTGTCTACAAATTTTTACACGATCGCGTCCAACAAGCAGCTTATTCACTCATTCCCACCAAGGAAAAACAAGCAGTTCACTTGCAAATTGGACAACTGTTATTGCAGAATATCACCACCGAGGAACAAGAAGAAAAGATTTTTGACATTGTTAACCAATTAAACTTCGGCTTAGATTTAGTCACAGATGAATCACAGCGACAGCAATTAGCCCAGTTAAATTTGCTGGCGGGGAACAAAGCCAAAGCCTCCGCCGCTTACGAACCTGCTTTAGATTACCTGACAACGGGCATTAACTGTTTAGCAACATCCTGTTGGCAACAGCAGTATTCTTTGGCTTTATCTCTGCACGAAGCCGCAGTGGAAGCTGCTTATTTGACTGGGGCGTTTGAATACATGGATGAATTAATTGAGATTGTATTACGTCACACCCGCACTACACTTGATCAAGTCCAAGTCTACGCCATCAAAATTCAATCTCTTGTTGCCAGAGATGAATTGTTAACAGCCTCAAAATTAGGTTTGCAAGTTCTTAAACTGTTGAAAATTCCTTTAGTCGCTAACCCTGGACAACTGCAAATTTTGTTAGGACTGTTAAAAACGAAACTGGCTTTGACTAGTAGACAGGTACAAACCTTAGCTGATTTACCGAGACTGACAAATCCTACTAAATTAGCGGCTATTCGTATTTTAGCCAGTATTGCTTCGTCAACTTATCTTGCAGCGCCAAATTTGTTTCCCTTAACTGTGTTTAAACAGGTGGAACTTTCCGCCATACATGGTAACGCGCCAGAATCAGCTTTTGCCTACGCTACTTATGGCTTGATTTTGTGTGGTGTAGTGGGAGATTTGACAGGAGGGTATGAGTTTGGTGAGTTGGCATTAAAACTGATAGAACGGTTTAACGCCAAAAATATGCAAGCAAGAGTATTGTTTGTTGTTAATAGTTTTGTGCGTCACTGGCGAGAACCAATTGTTAATACCATACCTGCATTGCAAATTGCTTTTCAAGTAGGTCGAGATACGGGTGATACTGAATATGCAGCTTTTGCAGCGAATGTTGGTACCAGTCATAGTTATTTTTGTGGTCAAGATTTAAAAGAAGTAGATAAAAGTTTAGCGACTTATTTAGAGGTAATTCAGAAGTTTAAGAAAAAGCCAGTTTTTGATTTAATTCAAATTTATCGGCAGGCGATCGCTAATTTACAAGGCAAAAATGCTAATCCCTGCGAGTTGGTGGGGGAATTTTACGACGCAACTAAAACCTTACCCCTACATATCGAGACTAATTATCGCACAGCAACTTTTACTGTATACAATCATCTACTGACACTGAATTATTGGTTTGAAGATTACAATACTGCTTGGCAAAATGCTGAATTAGCAATTCCTTATTTAGATGCTGTAGTAGCATTATTCATCATTGGATGGTTTAACTTTTATGATTCTTTGGTGCGGTTAGCCTTAGCGCCAACAAAAACTGTCACAGAACGGCAAGCATTACTCAAACAAGTAACAGCAAATCAGAAGAAACTGAAAACTTGGGCGCAATCTGCACCGAGTAACTACGCTCATAAATTAGCCTTGGTAGAAGCAGAATGGTATCGAGTTCAAGGTGAAACAGCAGAAGCGATCGCTTGTTACGATCGTGCCATTAATTTAGCCCAAGAAAACAATTATCCTCACGAAGCTGCTTTGGCAAATGAATTAGCAGCCAAGTTTTATTTAGCCCAAAATAAATTAAAGATTGCCCAAGGATACATGCAGGATGCGTCATATCTTTATTTACAATGGGGCGCAACTGCTAAAGTTAAATATCTAGAAACTCAATATCCTCAACTTTTAAGCCGCAAGTTAGAAAGAATTACTATCCCCCATATTTCTACTAAAAATACTAACGCCAGCAGTATCACCAGTAGCAGTGGTTCCGCATCACTGGATTTGATGACAGTTATGAAAGCTTCGCAAGCTTTGTCAGGAGAAATTCAACTTGATAAATTGCTGGCTAACTTGATGCAAATTTTGATAGAAAATGCTGGGGCGCAACGGGGATTTCTTTTACTGGAAACTAAAGGTAAATTTTTAATAGAAGCCCAGGGAAGCGTTGAACAAAATAATATTCAAGTACTGGAATCTCTAAATATTGAAGATAGTCAGATTCTTTCTGTGGCAATTGTGAATTATGTGATTCGCACCAAAACGAGTGTAGTGCTTAATGATGCTGCTCGCAAAGGTGAATTTATCCGTGATGCTTACATTCGCCAATTTCAACCGCGATCGCTTTTGTGTGCGCCGTTGATTAATCAAGGCAAACTTACAGGTATTATCTATTTAGAAAATAACTTGACCACAGGTGCATTCACTCCTGATCGTTTGGAGTTACTCAACTTACTTTCAGCACAAGCGGCGATTTCTATTGAAAACGCCCGTTTATACACCGACTTAGCAGCCTTAAACCAAGCTTACGAACGCTTCGTTCCCCGTCAATTTCTCCAATTCCTCAACAAACAAAGTATTGTCGATGTGCAGTTAGGTGATCAAGTCCAGCGGGAAATGTCGGTGTTATTTACTGATATTCGTTCTTTCACTACACTTTCAGAAACTTTAACTCCGGCGGAAAACTTTCAATTTATCAACTCTTATTTGAGTTGTATGGAACCAATCATTATTCAACATAATGGTTTCATTGATAAATATATTGGTGATGCCATTATGGCTTTATTTGCTGGTAATGCTGATGATGCAGTACAAGCCGGCATTGCCATGTTACAAGCTTTAGTAACTTACAATCAAGAACGGCAAGCACAAGGAGATTTACCAATTAAAATTGGCATTGGAATTAATACAGGAACACTGATTTTGGGGACAGTCGGCGGATTTAATCGTATGGATGGTACAGTCATTAGTGATGCCGTCAACTTAGCTTCGCGGATAGAAGGGTTAACTAAAACATTCAATACACCGCTATTAATTACAGACCAAACATTTCAGCGGTTAAAAAATTGCGATCGCTCTCATATTCGCGTAGTTGGACAAGTAAAAGTTAAAGGTAAAATCACGGCTGTAACTGTCCATGAAGTATTTACTGCTGATGTTACAGAAGTTCGCCAAGGTAAGTTAGTAACTAAAGAATTGTTTACCGCAGCACTTAAACTTTATGAAGCACAACAATTTACCTCAGCCGCCCAACATTTTCAAGATTGCTTACAACAAAACCCCTTAGATCAAGTTGCACAAATTTATCTTAATCTTTGTCATTCAGAGTTGAAATTATCAACCATTTTTACAGAAGAAATTAAGTTATAAAAATTTTGCTTGTTATGTAAATATAGTAACTAACATTACGAATGTAAAAACTTGCATTGTTAATGCAATTGCTCACATCATGAATGCGATCGCTTGCATAATGAATGTGACAGTTTACATTGTGAATGTAATGACTCACATTCACAATATACCAGTTTGCAATCACACTGCACTCTTAAGTTTAAATATTATCCTACCTAAAAAATTAATCTTACTGATATTTTTTTAGTTGTAATGGGTACATTAAATATGTACTATACTACGGAAGCATAATGGCTACCCAAGACACTACACGTCGTTTATCTCGTCAGACAATCATTCAAGACACCACTTCCTTACACGGTTTGCAAACAATTAACAACTATGCAACCACTCGTGCTGATGCCACAGATGATTCTTTGCAGACAGCTTATCAAAAAATGTTAACACTGCAACAAATTGAAAATGAGAAACTTGCTTTATACCGTGCGGCTACTGATGCAGCAAGATTAGCTGAGTGGGAATTTCACAATGCGGTATTAGCCATGAAAGAAGTTGTACGGGGACAATATGGTTCTGATAGTGATCAAGCCCAAGCCGTAGGATTCAAGAAAAAATCAGACCGTAAGCGTCCCAGTCGCAAAAAGTCAATAGCGATCGCTAGTTAATTAAATTACTTTCACAGTTTAACCTTGTCTAAATACTGTTTACTTTTGCATAGCATAACCATCTCGGTAAGCTAAAGTGCGGAAACTAGCCCACGCAAACGCTCCGCTTTGTCTGTTAACAAAGCAGGGCGTAGCCTGGTAAATTTATCTTCAAGTTGAGCAACGCCCAATTTATTTCTTAAAATAGAGATAGGTAAAAGCGTAAGATTACCGAAAATTTAATTGTGACAACATCTGCTCAAATACTACCACTGGTTAAAGATCCAGAGCGTCTGGAAAGCCGACTAGCTGAAATTCCGCCGGAACCAGGAGTTTATTTTATGCGGGATGGCAGCGATCGCATTATATATATAGGTAAGTCACGGAAGTTGCGATCGCGTGTCCGTTCCTATTTTCGTGAAGGTTATACAAAAAGCGAACGCATCGCCACAATGGCGAGACAAGTAACAGAAATTGAATTTATTGTCACTGATACCGAAGCCGAAGCTTTGGCGTTAGAAGCCAATTTAATCAAGCAGCACCAGCCATACTTTAATGTGCTGCTCAAAGATGATAAAAAATATCCATATCTGTGTATCACTTGGTCAGAAGACTATCCCCGCATCTTCATCACACGCAAACGCCAACTAGGTAAAGAAAAAGATAAATTCTACGGGCCTTATACAGATACAGGTTTATTAAGAGAAATTCTCCGCATTAGTAAGCGCATCTTTTCTCTGCGACAACGACCACAACCTTTATTTAAAGACCGTCCCTGTTTAAATTATGATATGGGGCGTTGTCCTGGTGTCTGTCAACAATTGATTTCCCCAGAAGAATACCGCAAAACTGTGCAGAAAGTAGCGATGGTGTTCCAAGGCCGAACTCAAGAATTAATTGATATTTTGACAGAACAAATGCAAACAGCCGCCGAGGCGCTAAACTTTGAATCGGCGGCGCGAATACGTGACCAAATTTCTGGGTTAAAATCTCTGACGGCAGATCAAAAAGTATCTTTACCAGATGATACAGTTTCGCGGGATGCGATCGCTTTAGCCGCTGATACACAACACGCCTGCATTCAATTATTTCAAATTCGCGCTGGACAATTAGTCGGACGCTTGGCCTTTGTTGCTGATGCACAAGCTGAACCAGGTGCAATTTTACAACGCGTTTTAGAAGAACATTATCAAACTGCTGATGCGGTGGAAATTCCCGCCGAGATTTTGGTACAGCATGAGTTACCCGACGCAGAAATATTAGCGGATGTTTTAACGCAGCGTAAGGGCAGAAAAGTCACAATTTTCACGCCTCAGCGCCAAACTAAGGCAGAATTAATTGAGATGGTCGAGCGTAACGCCCAATACGAATTACAAAGAATGCAAAAATTGGGCGATCGCAATAATCAAGCCATGCAAGATTTAGCTGATGTTCTCGATTTACCAGATTTACCCCACCGCATTGAAGGTTACGACATTTCCCATATTCAAGGTTCCAATGCTGTTGCTTCTCAAGTAGTATTTATTGATGGTTTACCGGGTAAGCAACATTATCGCCATTACAAAATCAAAAATCCCACAGTCACAATTGGACATTCAGATGATTTTGCCAGTTTAGCTGAAGTCATTCAACGGCGATTTCGTAAATATAGCGAAGATACCCAACTACAACGCGCTGGCAATCCTGACTGGCCTGATTTAATTATGATTGATGGCGGTAAGGGTCAGCTATCATCTGTTGTCACTGTGTTGCAAGAGATGAACTTGTTAGAAGACTTGCGAGTTGTGAGTTTGGCAAAACAGCGCGAAGAGATTTTTTTACCGGGAGAGTCACAACCCTTACCAACCGACGCAGAACAACCAGGAGTCCAATTACTGCGAAGGTTGCGGGATGAAGCTCATAGATTTGCTGTGAGTTTCCATCGGCAACAACGCAGTGATAAACTGAGGCGATCGCGTTTAGACGAAATCCCCGGCTTAGGACATCATCGCCAAAAGCAACTATTAGGGCATTTTCGCTCAGTCGATTATATCCGCCAAGCTACACCCGCACAACTCGCCGAAGTTGCGGGAATTGGGACAAGACTAGCGCAGGAAATTTACGATTACTTTCATCCTGCTTGAAAAATTAAACAGCAATATTTCTAAAAAAAAGCATGGTATTAATTAACTAATACCATGCCCATCAAATTATCTTGGAAATCTAACGAGCCATTCCATGAGCAGTAGCAGCATCAATTGGCTTCATCAAGTACAACTTCAAGAAGTGCCAACCATTGGAGATATACAATGGCAACTTCTGGAAGATTTGCAGGAATTGGGGTGTGTTAGAGTTAGCGATCGCACCCAATTTTTCGTTATTCTTGATACATAAATCCAGGCGATCGTAAAACTCTGGATTGTCTACATCCAACATTACCGGGAAGACTCTACCAGCGGTTTCATTGGTTTTCTTGATGACGTAAATATCGTATTCCCGTGCATCTAAACCAATAGAAGCGTAAAAGTCTTTACGTTGGATGTCATTGAGATACATCGTCACAAACACAGACAACAAGAAGAACCGACTCCACAGTTTTGCTTTCCAATCATTCAGCATCTGTGGTTGCGCTCTCATGATGGCATCAAAGAAATCACCATGACGGTTTTCATCTTGACACCAATTTTCAAAGAACCGGAAAATTGGATAAATTCTGTCTTCGGGATGCGCCTCTAAATGACGATAAATGGTGATATAACGCCAATAACCTATTTTTTCGGAAAGATAGGTGGCGTAGAAAATGAATTTGGGTTTGAAGAAAGTGTAATTGCGGCTCTTTGTCAAAAACCCTAAATCTAGAGACAAATTAAAGTCTGACATCGCTTTATTCAAAAAGCCAGCGTGACGTGCTTCATCCCGTGACATGAGGTTGAAACACTCAGCAAGGAGGGGACTTTTATCTTTTAAGCGGCGGCCTAATTCCTTATACAGCAAGAAGCCAGAAAATTCTGCTGTACAAGAACGCTCTAGAAATTCAATGAACAACTGGCGAGTTTCCCCGTCGATGTGATCCCAGGATTGTTCAAACTCGGCATCCCGAACAAAGTGATGGCGGTTATAGTCAGTGCGGAACTCTTCTAAGATGGCTTGTAACTCATCTTCATTTACAGAGATGTCCATCCGTGCCATCTCATCAAAATCGGTAGTATAAAACCGTGGTGTTAATAAGGTTTCTTTTGCCGGGACTTTTATCCCTGGCCGTATTTCTTCAAAGCCTGGTTTTTTGAGGGAATCTACCATGTCTTGATTGCCACGAGTGTATTATCTTGATTACGCCAGAGAACCAAAAGTAATGCTCTCATAAGGCGCAGCAAAGGACAATAATTAATTTGTATAAATTTCAGTCTACCAAGGGGCAGCGGAAAACTGGTATGTGAAACGTTAAGAGTTGCAACAATACTTCAAACTTTTTCTCTGCAAATTTGAACTATCGGCAATTATTTCATCGCTGTTGCTTTGGGACAGGCGTAAGCATTAGACTTTAAAGGATTATCAGCTGTCCCAGATACATCAGAAATGAGAGTAACTTCCCCGGCACCATTGAAGACCCAACCATTGGCAGGTACAATTGCCACGGTTTTGTTTACAGAAGGTGATTTCGTAGTTACGGGTTGATTTCGTCTAGCGATAATCTCTCTTCCGCGAGTATCTGACCACAGAACATCATTCCCCAGCACTTCATAAGGATTGTCAGGTAATCCACCACGTCCCGTCACAATAAATTGGCTATTGTCATTCTCGTCGTCTTTTGAACAATCAGCTGCCAGTAATGTTGAGCTATCAACAACTGTAGCAGGCAATTCACTTAAGCCTTGGATAGGATCAACTTCTGGGGTAGTAATAGTAACTTCTCCATTGACTCCCAGTTGAGAACTAGCAGTAATATCACTAAACCTTGTGTCTCTAAAACGTGGCGTAATCCCAAAAATGCTTTGCGCGGTAATATCTACTCTGCCACCCCTACCATTAAAAGCATTGGCGCTAATGTCGCTATTTTCACCAGAGACAGCAATTAAAAATATAGTGTTGATATTGATGTTTCCCCCATTACCCCCCGCGTTAGCAGTACCTGCATTGGCGGAAATACTACTACCATTTCGCAGTAATACAATATCTCTCACATTGAGATTAATATTTCCCCCTTCACCAGCAGTTGTCCCCGTTGTAATTGTGCCTTGCTCATTTAGTAGTAAAGAACGAGCATTTACTGTGATATCCCCAGCACTGGCGCGTTCACGACCTCGCACACGAGCAAATAAACCACTATTAGCACCGTCATTATTAATTGAGTCACTACCAAATTCTGCCAAACGCGCTGCAAAAGTAGGATCGCTACCAGCAATACTCACCCTATTTTTTGCTTCGATAGTAATGTTACCTGCATTCCCAATATTGGAAGCACTAGTCAGAATTTGACCACCATTATTTAAATCAACGGTATCGGCAATAATATTAATGTTGCCGCCAGTACCTGCACTACCACTACTGGCGCTCACTAATGCTCCATCTGTTATCTGCAAACTCCGAGTTGTAATGTCAATATTTCCCGCTTTACCAATCGCATTACCCACGGTGTCAGTAAATAAACCTGAAGTGTAAAATCTGAATTTTGGGTCTGGAGAAAATCCTACTAATTTGACCGAATCAGTAGCATTAATTTGAATGTTTCCACCATTTCTTGACCCAGTGGTTGCAGATGAAATTGCTGCACCATTAGTTAAAGTTAGGTTTCTAGTATTAATATCAATTAGTCCTGGACTAGCCATACCATCTACTGGAGTTCCAATAAAACTTCTGTTTTTTAAGAAGATATTTTGAGCCTTAATTATTATGTTGCCAGAAACCCCTGTATTGAAGGCAGATGAGTCTAAGGAGGAGGCATCTAAAAAAATGTCTCTAGCTCGGATATTCAGAGTACTAGCATTGCCAGTACTCTCTTGAGTCGCAGTCGTGCTTATGGAACTGTTAGTTAACACAACAGAATTATTAGCTTTTATCAATACTCCATTTGTATTACCCTGTCCTGAAGAGATGGCAGTCAATCTACTATTCCCATTCGTACTACTTAAAGAAACCGAATCAGCCAAGATTTGAACACCATCTGTGTTGCCTATTGCACCACTATTAATATCACTACTAATGACACTGTTATTGCCAATAGAAACAGCACCACTCGCTTCTATCAAGATTCCACTAGTATTTCCTGTTCCATAGGTACTAGCACTCAATGTCGTATTATTCAATAATACTGACCCAGCTTGAATATGAATACCGTCAGTATTACCTGTGGCTGAAGAGAAAATATTGCCCACATCACTATTAATGAAACTATCATTCAAAAACAGTAATCTAGCTTTGATATCAATACCGCCAGTATTACCTGTGGCTGAAGTAAAAAAGCCTCCAAGATTATTGGTTATGTTACTCTCTGTAATATTTATCCTTTCTGTTGCATCAATGATAATATCTCCCGCCTGAGTTCCATTATCGGTCAGACCACCTGTTAGCTGACTACCTGTAATTTCTATATTTCTGCCATTGATTATCAAACTACCGCCACTATTAGAACTCACATTCACATTGGCAGATCCTTTGATAATTGAAATATCGCCTCGCGTTAAGTTCTGGGGATAATTCAAACGCAGATTCTGATTATTTGTATTCAGTTCTACACTTCCTTGTCCGGTTACTGCTCCTAATTCAATTCTTCCACCTGGAGCAGATAAATGTCCGCCATCTAAGGTGACACTACCACCTAATAACAATAAGCTTTGACCATTAGGAACTGATAGACCAATTACAGATGGTGTGGATAGATTTTGATATGTAGATTTATTGGTAATAGATGAACCAATAATTTGGTTGAATAAAAAAGCCGAAGGATTGACTGTAAGCAATGCTGGATTATTGGGGACAGAAGCATTGAAAGAACCTTGATTGCCAAATGCGATCGCATTTGCTGTTGTAGCCACAAATGAGCCACCAACATTTAAACTAGCATTAGAGCCAAATAAGATTCCATGAGGATTCAGCAAAAATAAGTTTGGACTACCAATTCCAGAAGTTTTGAGAGTCCCGAAAATATCAGAACGGCTTCCACCCGTTACCCTAACTAAAATATTTTGAATATTTGCACTAGGATTTATAAAATCTGCTGTGTGCATTTCAGGAATACTAAATTTCTGGAAACTATGAAAAAGGTTATTACCTGCTACAGTACCTGCTGTAATTTCCCATGTCATATTATTGGGTGTAACAACAGAACTTTTAGGTATTGTTGTATCAGGAATAATTTGAGCTTGAGTAACGTTTATCGGAGTCAGACAACACCATATTATGCCACTAACTAAGCAAGAGTTAAAAATGTAATTCTTCATTATGCTGTGTGCCTGAGTTAATTGTTAATGTATTTAAGATAGGTTTGTGATAAATAACTGAGCAAAAATTAAACAAATAGCTATTATTTAGTGATAGTTAATCACACTTCATCTTCCTCAAATTTAGGAGCGAACAGATGCTCGCTCCTACTGAGCTTTTCAAAAATTAGATCGGACTGCTATATTGTATTGCCTAGGATGGGCAAGTTTGAGGCGAAACTTGGTAATTAACCTTGTAACCTTTAAAATCCATTGTGTTTGAAGACACAGTTGCAAAATTCAGAGCAGAAAGTGTTTGCTGAGTTTGAAGTTTTGTAACCGCATCAGCAAATTGTACGGTTGTTGTTGTGGTAAAACAGGTGTCAAGATTTAGTGGTAATTCTTCTCCTGGGGCGAGCGATAAAATGCTAGTTTTTTTGACACTAGTCCCTTGGAGTACAACAATTACTTGACCTGGCTGAGTACTAGAATTTTTTATGGATGTTACGCGCATTTGACTTAGACCTAATAGTGCTATAACAATGGGCTTCTGCATAACATTTTGATTTACAAATACCATTTGTTCGGGAATTATACTTGTAGATTTAGCTGCTAAGGCAGTATTTCCTGGAAATATTAAGGTTATAGTTAGAATGACTACAAAAAACAATTTCAATAGTCGATTTTGCCAAAATTGAAACATATTAATAACTCCTGAATCACAGCAATGAATTTTTCCTATCAGTTATAAAATAATGTGCTGGTTACTCTATTTTGAGAGCTACACTATTCATGAGATTTAGTGTGTTTTACATTACTCTGTCTAACTGATTTGATATATAACTAAGGCTTGAATTTATACTACTTTTAAATCCAGCTATTTGCTGGTTAAATTTTGTATTTTTTTTAAATAAAAATAATTTAAAATTTGTTGCACTTCTCATGGTGTGAATTGCCAAAAGGATATTAAAAAATCTCAGAAAGCAAGAGGAAAGCTCAAATTAGTTTCTTTCTCTTACTTCCTGAGATATGTTTCCTTTGACAAAACAAAGGATTGGTTTGTAACAATAGTTTACGGAATTATTCTTTGCCGAATGTCTAATTTCTACCTAACCATTTTTGACTATTCAAGCGCCGCACTAAGCCAAATACCAACAAGTCAAGGGTAGTTTTGCGTTCGTCAATTAAGAATGACTCAAGAGTGCTGGTTTTTTTGCCTTCGTTGCATGAAAATCCTTTTTGCCCTTGAATATCTTCATCGGGGAAATACACGTTAAATTGACGCTGACCATTTTGCCAACTGCCAATAACTTGCCAGTATTCTTCGTCTGAGGGTAAGCCAGCGATGGGCAGTTTTTGTTTAGCAAAAGATAATTGTAAATCTTTTACGCCTTCCTCCGCGATCGCCTTTTGTAAAGCTGGTAAGTACTCTTGCTGGATAAACTCTGGAAATGGTTTATCTTCAACGGCTGGGGCTTTCTCTTTTTTCGCGGCTTTAGCAGCAGCTGGTTTTTCTTCTCCATCTGCGGCTTTCGCGGCGGCGGGTTTAGCAGCGTTAGGGTTAGCTTTAGGGTTGGCTGCTTTGGGGTCTGGCGTGTTGGCAGTAGGTATATCTGTGGCTACTGGTTCGCTGGTGCTGGGAACTTGATTGTGATTGGTTTCATCTGCCATTGCTCAGGTCAATCCTTTATCTAGCTTTCAGAGCGATCGCTCACCTTTCTGTACTAATTTATCTTGATTTTGACATATAAGAGCTAGTTGATAGTCAAGAGTTAATAGTCCATAGTCAAAAGTCAATGGTTCATAGTTAAAAAGCTTATATTTCTTCAGCAAAATTTAGGATTACTGAGTATTACTTGTATAAGGATTTAGTCTTTTCCCGGTTGTGCTGACATAGCTTAAGAGAAAAAGTTTAACAGATGATGCTAGACACTTTATTTGTTTATGATTTGTTGTACTATTTTAGGCGATCGCTGCCTGAATATCTCTCACTAACTCATCCATTCTGGCTTTAGTTGTATTCCAAGAACACATAAAACGTACTCCCCCGACACCGATAAATGTATAAAATTGCCAATTCTGCTCTTTTAACTTTTGAATAACTTGCTCTGGTAATTTGACAAACACAGCATTAGCTTCCCGCGGAAACATGATTTCTACACCATCTATTTGTAATAGTTGGTTTTCTAAATATTCTGCACATTGATTAGCATGACGGGCATTTTTTAGCCACGCACCTGTTTCTAGTAAACCCAACCAAGGCGCAGAAATAAACCGCATTTTAGAAGCTAGTTGTCCTGCTTGCTTGCAGCGATAATCAAAATCTTCTGCTAAGGCTTTATTAAAAAAAAGAATTGCTTCCCCTAAAGCCATACCATTTTTTGTTCCGCAAAAACACAACACATCTACACCACTTTTCCAGGTTATTTCTGCCGGGGTTTTATTGATTGCAGCGACAGCATTAGCAAATCGAGCGCCATCCATGTGAATTTTTAATTTATACTTCTGAGCAATTTCTTTAATCTCCAAAAGTTCTTCAATGGTATAGATAGTTCCTAATTCTGTTGATTGGGTAATACTAATAACTTTAGGTTTAGGATAATGAATATCTTGACGCTTGGTGACAATGGCTTCTATGCTTTGCGCTGTTAATTTGCCGTTTTCGCCTGGAGCTAGTAGCAATTTAGAACCGTTAGAAGCAAATTCTGGCGCACCACATTCATCTGTTTCTATATGTGCCGTCTCATGACAAATCACACTATGATATGACTGACATAATGCAGCTAAAGATAAAGAATTTGCTGCTGTACCATTAAAGGTAAAAAAGACCTCACAATTAATTTCAAATAGTTCTCGAAAATAGTCAGTTGCTTTTTGAGTCCATTCATCATTACCGTAAGCTGGCGCACTACCAAGGTTAGCTTGCAGCATATACTCTAGTGCTTCTGGACAAATACCGGAGTAATTGTCACTAGCAAATTGTTCGGCATTCATACTCATATTTTTTTGAATAACAAATTACTGAATTAATCAATGGGAAATTATCTGAATTTTAGTTTGAACTACTATAGCAGTCTTAAATCAAGGACAAACAATTTACTCTCTATTCTCTATCTCAATAAAACAAAATCCACCTAAACAATTGTTTGGTGGATTAGTTGGTTATCTTTAGTGGATCCGAGCAGAGTCGAACTGCTGTCCAAATTGGGTATTGACTCCCCGCTCATTCACAGGTTTAGCCTTTCTGACCCTCAAGGCGGGAATCGTTCATTATCCCGAACGTAGGATGCTCTGATTTAATCTTAGCTAACAAGCCAACCAGAGAACGCTTGTTAGAGCATCCGTTGGGGGTTGGTCTCTAATCCTTAACGGAGTCAAACTAGAGACGCTCGAACCTATAAGAGGCGTTTTAGGCAGCTACTAGAGCTTCCCGACGAGCAAATTTAACGATGTTATTCGCATTTACTTTTTTTTGAGCCTTTGATTTGCGAGAGGAGACTCACTCTCGACCTGAATCACAGAGTAGCGTTCGCCAACCTGTCGAAACCGTTACGGACCCAAGTGGTTTATATCTTTATTATAATTCCTAGTGAGAAAAATGTGTTACAAGATGACAAAGAAATATTAAAGGCTGATTTTGGGCGATCGCCTTTGATGGCAATATTCCTATAGATTCTAGAAAACAGAGCCAGATTCAAGGTAAGTTGTGATCGAACCTTGATCAACTCGCGCTACTGTGGATACCTCCGTTTTTGTGCAAACATTCGTTGCGGTGTTTGTCTTGGCAGATGCTGTAGGCAATGTACCAATAGTTTTAGCTTTAACCAAAGGCATGACACCAGAAGATAGAAATAAAGTGATTGATAAAGGAAGTATTGTAGCGATCTCAGTTTTGTTGTTATTTGCCTTTGCTGGTCAATATATTTTAAGTTATCTCGAAGTCAGTATGGCATCTTTGCAGGTGGCTGGCGGGTTATTACTGTTGTTAATCGCCTTACAAATGCTGCGAGGAGAACTAGATACACCCATTCAAGAAGCAGGACGGGATGTGGCAATTACACCCTTAGCTTTGCCATTATTAGCCGGGCCGGGTACGCTGACGACAGTGATGTTATTAATGTCAAAATCTCAGAGTCCCCATTTGGGTGTAGTGCTGGGTATTGTGGTGGCGATGTTGGTCACTTGGTTAATTTTGCGGTTGGCGAACCAGATTGATAAATTCATTGGGGTTGAGGGTACGGTAATTGTGACCCAGCTATTTGGTTTTTTATTAGCAGCGTTAGCCGTAGAAATTGGCAGTACAGGAATTAAAGAGTTGTTTCTACACTAATAAATATTGTGAATTTGCTGGCAAGAAATAGTTCAGAATTTTGAGCAGAAAGTAATGATTGATCGTATTTGATGGTATCAATCTATATCTGCGTTGGGAAGTAATCAGGTATGTCAGATTTTATAGATAAAGGTTCATATCTGACATATCAATTAAACAGTTGAATATAAGATAGGAATTGTTCAGCATAAAATTTTATTTATCGTATGTGAGTAACTACTTACTTATCTATCAAAAATAAAAGTTAAGTACTACTTTCATTTTGCAGAAATTGAGCAATAAATATCCTAATGCTCAATTGACATGACTGCATTGGTTTAAATTCTAACTCAAGCATTATCAAAGTATCTAAGAATTTCATATCCCATAAATCGCCTAGATACTGATTCGTCAAGGTTATTTAATTGTGATTAATGGATAACCGCTGTAATTTCATGAAAAATTAATCCAGTAGAATTCACCAATTTTCTAATATGAACACAACACACCAAGCAGAGAGCAAAAAAACTGCTCTTATCACTGGGGCTGCGAGTGGAATTGGTTACGAATTAGCCTGTATTTTTGCTCGGAACAATTATAATCTGGTATTAGTAGATAGAAATGCAGTTAAACTGACAGAAGTTTCTGCAAAATTTCAACAAGAATTGCCTATTGTTGTCAAAGAGATTGTCAAAGATTTAGCTGTATCAACAGCACCAGAGGAAATATTTAGGGAGTTACAACAAGCAAATATTCAAGTTAATGTACTAGTCAATAATGCAGGGTTTGGTACTTATGGATTATTCAGCGATACAAACTTGAATGCTGAACTAGAAATGCTGCAAGTTAATTTAGTATGTCTGACACATTTAACTAAATTATTCCTCAAAGATATGATTAAACAAGGAGAAGGTAAAATATTAAACGTAGCGTCGGCTGCTGCTTTTCAACCAGGGCCTTTGATGGCAGTTTACTTTGCTACCAAAGCTTATGTATTATCTTTTTCTGAAGCGATCGCCAATGAATTAGAAGGTACAGGTGTAAGTGTGACAGTGCTGTGTCCAGGTACAACAGCATCAGCTTTTCATGAAAGAACTGGGATGGCTGATTCCAAGCTGGTGAAGCGTCAGAAAATGATGGATGCTGAAACTGTAGCCCAAATTGGTTATGATGCCTTGATGAAAGGTAAAACCTTGGTGATTCCTGGTTTGATGAATAAATTCCTAGCCAAAATTGTCAGATTTGTACCGAGAAAGTTAGTGCCAAAAATTGTTAGAAGTATGCAGGAAGATAAATAATCATTAATTAAAAAATAGTAGTGAATTGCCAACACTTGAGATCCCAACCAGAACCAGCCACAGCCACAGCTGCATGATAATTATCAGCAGGGGTAAACTCTACAATACTCCAGTCTGCGGATGTGAGTAATTTAGCCTGTTGTGTAGGTGTGAGAGATATTTCCACTTGTTCTAATTGAGAAATTCCATCACCTGTGGCTTTTAAATAAGCTTCCTTACAAGTCCAATAGCGGAAAAATACTGCTTGTTGTTGATCAGCAGGAAGCGATCGCACCAAATCATATTCTCTCGGTAAAAAGAACCTTTCAGCCAGAGCTTCCAAATCAGATACAGATCTCACATACTCTAAATCAATCCCAATTTTGCGTGTGTAATTCACTGCACACAAAGCCAAATCCTGAGAATGTGACAAGTTAAACAATAAACCACTAGTGGCTAAAGTATCAGCCAACAGCGGTTTACCACGAGGTTCATAATCAAATCGTACTTGTTGCGGCTCGATATTTAAGTAACGGCTTAATATACTTCTCAAGCTACCGCGGCCTGCAATAAAACGTTGACGATGTTCTAGAAAACGGAATCGGTTAGCACGAGCTAGTTCATCACTAGATAAAGTTGCAGCCAGAAAATCTAGCTGTGAGTCGGGTACATCCAAGTCAATTCGCCAGAGATGAACTTCATTTGGCAATAAAGTTACATTGCTTGATGTTGGTAGCCATAGAGAATTCAGACTAGTCATTTGAGTTATACATAGCCACAAGGTTTTTCAACTAAACTCCTTGTTATGACTTGAATTGTTCATCTACCGGAATTTTATAACCATTAGCCAAGCGATTAGTCATATTTGCCGTGCCAATAATTGCCATTAGTTCCCCAAACATCTCATCGTTCATCCCTTTAGCACGGGCGGCAGCAGTATGGGAAGATATACAATAATCACAATTATTTGTCACGCTCACAGCAATATAAATCAACTCCCGTACTAGCGGATCAAGTTCACCAGGGCTAGTCATCACTTCTTTGAGTGTTTGCCAAGTGCGTTGCAAAGTCGGCGGATGATTAGCTAAAGCTTTCCAAAAATTATTAATGTAGTCTGTTTGGCGTGTTGCCCGGATATCATCATAGACTGCTCGTACTTCGTCGCTGGCTTCTGCGTATTCAATTAGCTTGGTCATAATAATTTAACTATTTTCAGTTTTGTCCGTATGCCAATTTTTTGATTTGGCATTTTGGCACACTCATATTAAAACGAATAGGTATTCTATGGAAGTGGGATATTTTTAGGTGAAAAGTACTAAATTAAATTATCCCTCGGCAAGCTACCGAGGGATTTTTATTTAAAGACAGCAATTTTTTCCAAGGTTCTACAAAAAACTATTTCAAATAACTGCTGACCTTAGCAGAGCGCTTTTTATAACTGAGTATGCACAGTAAAGGTGTCAGTAATATTATGGCAGCCAGCGTTGATGGTTCATCCACTCTTACTGGAGGTGTGGTTGGAGGTGTAGTTGGCGTTGGTGTTGGAGTAACTGGAACTGCTGGAACAGGGGGAACTGTGACTGCGGAGGAAGAACCACCATCTCCACCTAGTAGGAATAACAGAAATAAAAGTGCAGGACTGAGATATAAAGGATTAAAAGCACTGCCAGCTAAAGTGCCAACGTCTAGAGCAATGGCAGTATCCGCATCTAAGAGGAATGACTCTGGCTCTAATAAAGCTATGTTGGGGCTGAGTTCTTCGCCAACTATGGGTATACCTTCGATATTATCTAGCTCTTTGGGTGTGTCAAGTGGCACACGTCCATAGTCGCCATCTGCGGTAGATGCTGATGAATATGGAAAGGAAACTATTCTTAAGACGCTCTCTTGCAATTCCTGATCATTTCCTGCCTTCAACGCATTTAACCCACGAGAGAGGTTATTCAAATAAAACTGCGTCATGTCAGGTGGCAAATCTAAAGCACGGATCTGCTGTTCCAGATTCGGAATTTTAGATACCTCAACTAATAGTTCGCGTCCAAAAGAATATTTAAAATCTAATAACCCTTGTCGAGGACTCAGAGAGTTATCGCCTCTAGAGATTGGCGACCAAGCAAAGTTTTTAGTAACTGCTCCTAAACCAGCAACTGGACTACGGCTTACAGACTGACCCAAAACGTATTGATAACCATCCACAACTGATGGAGATTGCTTTTTCCAAAACGAGGCAAAAGGAATTTCTGGAAGTCTTTCATTGTTGCCGTAAAAAGCAGCGAAATTCTGGTAGTTTTGCTGTCCCCCAGCGGCTCGAATTACTAAATCGTAGTAACTAGGGCCACCATTCACTGCTAATAATTGTTGCAGAATTGTTCCAGTTTTATTACAGCCAGTACCACTACCCACAATACATCCGGGAATGACGAGCGCATCACTTAAATTACGGTTTTCCAGCTGATACTGGAGATACTCTCGCTCCAGTCCTCTTTGGATTTTACGCTGCCCTACATTTAGCTGTGCGTTAGCAGACTGGCAAACAGATACTAATACTGCCAAAGACGTTAACGAAATCCCTATGCTTTTGACAGTTAATTTTAACAAGATACATCTCCTGGTCAATAAACGAAATACTACTCACACGCAATTAAACAATCAGCATTATTTTTGATTAGGTTTGATATTCTCCCTCAAAGAGGTTGTTCTACCATTCTTGGTTGAGTTGGAATTGACTTTATCAGGTATTTGAATGTTGAGGGTAATTGCTGTACCTTTGAGTTTTCCGGTACTAGTATCTTCACTTGTACCAAGGGTGTGGTAGAGAACTAAAGCACGGTTGGGTTGGTCAAAGAGAAACCCACGTCGGGAAGCGGCGATTTTTCCTTCTTTGACTAGAGATATAAAGGATTCTAAATATCTACGTATACTTTGGCGATTTTCTTGATCGCCATCTAGATGATGCTCTATGAGCTTCATGAAAAAGTCTAGGGTGCGGTTGTCTTGACCTTCAATCAAGGTACCACCGTCTAAAAAAGAACTACCAATTAGCTTGCCATTTTGCTCTTGAACTTTAAATAAGGTGTAATAACGTCCTTCTTTTTTCGGGTCGTTGACATAACATACCCAGGAACCATCTTTGCTCTGAGTAAACCCTTCTTGGGCAAGGTATGAAAATAAAGAGTTACTCGTTTTGGCTTGTGGTGGTGGTAATAAATCTTCAACAGGATCTAAAGAGCAAATCCGCTGTGTTGTTGCTTGGGGAATAGTAGGAGTCTCTTGTGCATAGGCGGATAGCGAATTATTTTTTAAAGTTGTCGCACTAGATATTGCAGTAAACGCAAGTAATTGCAACGTAAATGACCTAGATAAACATGGAATTATTTTCATTTTTTTACCTTTTATTTTTGCCGTGCTGTAAATAATAGGGATTTTTAATAGATATAGGTTGAGATCTTAAATCATAGAGCTAAAGTAAGTTTTATTTATTTGAAGTTTTAGCGGTTTCTACGGGCTTCACTTGTAGCAATTGATAAGATTTCATGAAGCTGTATAAGGGTGGCATTTTTTCTAGGTGCTGTCTTTGCAGAACTTAACTAATTTTTGATAAATGTATAAATTATCTTCACTTACAATTTACTTTCAATAAGTTCTACTGACAAAAAACGTGTAAAACCTTTACTTACAGAAAAATAAACTGATATCTGAGCAATAATTTTTGAGATTTTACTTTCTTGGGCTTTTTTAATTGGAGAATATGGTTATTGATGTCACTTATGTCTGTGATTTTATTCAACAAAAAGTTTTAATAGTTACAACTTAACGTTTTTTATTGCCAATTAATTGTCATAATAATTACATGTATTCATATGTAATATATCAAACTCATGTTTTTGTTTTCCCTGGTAAGTAAGAATTCTAGATGTTTGAGGTATGCTAACCTTGTGTAATTTTTTAGTCATACTTTTATTTAAGTATTCAAAAATTATGTCCTATTATTTAACAAAAAATTCTACCATTAGGTAGAGGGCATTTATGCCTAATTGTAAGCAACTTTAAAAAATTGAACACTGGAACTGGAAGTTTAGAGGCTTTTTTCTCTAAATATTAGGAAAATATTAAGATCAATAAGTATATACTTATTTTTTTTACAAAAAAATACATAATAATGCTATCGTATGTATCTTTTCTGTTCAGTACATCTAGGCAGCAGAGAACGACTAAACCAACAATAAAATAAGGATGAAGTATCAAAGTACTTCATCCTTGCTGATTGCCTAAGTTGTTAATACTAGATTGAGTAATATACCGGAAAAGACTTGGCATCTTTGGGTTTTACGTAAACCCGTTGTTGTGGTTCTAATTCCAATTCGTTGAAGCGATCGCGTGTGAGATGGGCTGTTACCACTTGTCCATCATCTAACGTTAATTCTACCTGGATTTCCCAACCTAGATGGATCAGGCGGCTGACTTTGGCCGATGCCGTTGCACCATTGGCTTGCTTTTCAATAATCACATCCTGGGGACGCAAAAATACTTCTGGGTGTGGTGCGTCAAATCCGGCGCTTTGGAAAATTCTAGAAGAGCTAGGCAAGACATTCACCGGGCCGATAAAACTCATGACAAATGCTGAGGCGGGATTGTCGTAAATATCTGCTGGTGTGCCGACTTGTTCGACGCGTCCTTTATTCATCACGACAACTTCATCAGAAACTTCCATTGCTTCTTCTTGGTCGTGGGTGACAAAAACAGTGGTAACATGAACTTCATCATGGAGGCGGCGTAACCATGCTCGTAAATCTTTACGGACTTTAGCATCTAATGCCCCAAAAGGTTCATCTAATAATAATACTTCTGGTTCTACAGCCAACGCCCTAGCTAATGCTACTCGTTGCCGTTGACCACCTGACAATTGTGAAGGATAGCGATCGCCTAGTCCCCCCAACTGTACTAATTCTAATAACTGTTCTACCCGGCCTTTAACTTTTTTGTCTGGTGCTTTGCGAATTTCCAAACCAAAAGCGATGTTTTGCCGCACAGTCATGTGCTTAAACAAAGCATAGTGCTGAAATACAAACCCAATATTTCGCTCTTGCACACTTTGATAGGTAGAATCCTTACCTGTAAGCAAGATTCTGCCACTATCTGGCATTTCTAACCCGGCAATTAGCCTGAGTAAAGTAGATTTACCAGATCCTGATGGCCCTAGTAACGCTACTAGTGAACCACTCTTAACAGTTAGATCAACCTGATCAACCGCTTTGAAACTTCCGAAGTTTTTGGATACACTCTCAACTACTATACCCACCGCCGCTATACCTCTGCTATTAAAACTACGGCATATTGCTAGGTTTACCGTGTTATATTTATAGCATATACAGATTTTTTACTCAAATACTTGTGAGCTAAATTTAAATTTCAATGATTAAAATTAATCGGTGTTTTAGACAAATAATTTGAGGCTAATTTCCAGCCAAAATATTTAGTTTATTAGCTACCACAACTACCACAATCAAGAAAGCTACAATCAGCACCACTACAATCTACAACACTGCAATCTAGAGCGTGACAATGGGAGAAATCACAATCGGGTAAGACATTGACCAAATCAGCACAATCGCAACTTAAATCTGCACAATCTATGCAGTTAGTGCCATCACCATTACTACAAATTGTATTTGAAGATTGCTGATTATTGCTTCTATTTTCTGTTTTTGGTGGCTGTATATTTGCTTCATCTTCTGATTCTGTGGGTTCGGAATTATGTGATTGCAAGCGCAAAATCAAGTTAGCTTGTTTGCAAGCTTGAAATCGTGCGCGTGACTTGATGAACGCTATGCTTAAACCTTCTTGAGCAATCACGCGCTTGATGTATTGGGAACATGATTCGCTTCCATATAAAATTCTATGGGCGCAAACAAAGCCTTTATGCGGGGAAATATGCTTTTGGTATCCAGCAATAGCAGTAACGCTAACTTTTCTACTGAGAGAGTCTAGTAAGGAAATCTGCATAAATTGGTCGTAAAGACTAGGAGCGAGGGAAAAGATGAAGTAAGTATTCCCAATCCCTGCACCTAATTTCATACTTCATCACTTCAGACTTTAATTTTGTATCGGAATATTAAGGAATATTGCATTTCTGTCAAAACTCAGGGGTAGAGCGGCAAATCAGCCAAAAGACCGTGGTACGATGCTTTCGGTAAATGTCAAGATTGGGAGAAGACCTTTGACACTACGGGTTGCTGTTGTGGGGTCAGGCCCTGCTGGTTCATCTGCCGCCGAAACACTGGCTGCATCTGGGATTGAAACCTACCTGTTTGAGCGCAAGCTAGACAATGCCAAGCCCTGTGGGGGAGCTATCCCCCTATGTATGGTGGGTGAATTTGACCTACCACCAGAGATTATTGATCGCCGGGTGCGGAAGATGAAAATGATTTCGCCTTCCAATCGTGAGGTTGATATTAATCTGGTAAATGAAGAAGAATATATAGGAATGTGCCGCCGCGAAGTTTTAGATGGCTTTTTGCGGAATCGCGCGGCAAAATTAGGTGCAAATTTAATTAACGCCACTGTTCATAAAGTCGATATACCCACAAACAATACCGACCCTTATACAATTCATTACGTTGACCATGCTGATGGCAGCGTGCAGGGTGTTGGTAAAACCCTAAAAGTAGATTTAATTATTGGGGCGGATGGGGCAAATTCTCGCATTGCCAAAGAAATGGATGCTGGGGATTATAATTATGCGATCGCATTTCAAGAGCGCATTCGCTTACCCGAAGACAAAATGGCGTTCTACAACGACTTAGCCGAAATGTATGTCGGCGATGACGTTTCCACCGACTTTTATGCTTGGGTATTCCCTAAATATGACCACGTAGCCGTCGGTACTGGCACAATGCACGTCAATAAAGCCAGTATCAAACAGTTACAAGCTGGTATTCGCGCCCGTGCTGCCAAGAAACTAGAAGGCGGTAAAATCATCAAAGTTGAAGCGCACCCAATTCCCGAACATCCCCGTCCCCGTCGCGTCGTTGGTCGCATCGCCCTAGTCGGAGATGCTGCTGGCTACGTTACCAAATCTTCTGGTGAAGGGATTTACTTTGCGGCTAAATCTGGGCGGATGTGTGCTGAAACCATTGTGGAAACTTCCAACAACGGTAGCCGCATTCCTACAGAAAATGACCTCAAACTATACATCAAACGTTGGGATAAGAAGTACGGACTCACCTACAAAGTGCTAGACATTTTGCAGACCGTGTTCTATCGTTCTGACGCTACCCGTGAAGCATTCGTTGAAATGTGTGGTGACATGGATGTGCAGAAGCTGACATTCGATAGCTATCTGTACAAAACAGTTGTCCCCGCCAACCCCATTACCCAACTGAAAATTACTGCCAAAACCATTGGTAGTTTAATTCGCGGTAATGCCCTCGCTCCCTAAGAGCAGCAATAATTAATCAATCCAGCAGAGGAGATGGGGAGCAGATAGTTTCATAATTTATTTGCTTCTCTTCTCCTCTGTAATTTTGGCATTAAAAAAAAGACTACAGAATTAGCGGCATTTGCAAACGATTCGTCACTCAAAAAGAAGTCCTTCGCCTCATTCAGAAAGTTCGTATAATACCCCATGTCCGGTCAAAATTGGTTAGGACTTATGCAGACTCTACAATTTCTTACCGTTCTTCTCTACGACACGCTGCGCGAAGGCGACTTGGCGGTTGTATAAATTAAGCTTTTTCGTGATTTTTGCGTAAATCTCGTTGAGCGAGAAGTAGAAGTTTAATTAGTCGCCATTTGCTCTTTTTCTGTACCTAAAGGTCGCACTCATTGGAATCTGAATCTGTAGGTTGATGCTATTAAAGTACAATTTATCCTTACCAAGAGTAGATTCTACCAAAGCTTATTTTTAATAATCTAAACTGCAATTATTTAATAACTTATTTTAGGTATTACAAATCTATTAATTAAGATACAAGAGTATGGACTTCAAAGATTTACTAAAAGATTTACCAACTATCTTTAAAAGTATTAAAGATGTATTCATTAATGATATTTTTAACCAAAACCCACCTAGTTGGTTTGATCCATTATTTACCTTTGTCTCAATTTTTACAATTTTGCTAGTGTTCGTATGGGGAGGACTTTTTGTTATTAGTAAGATTATAGAAATATGGAAAGAGCAATTTATACCTTTATATTACAATCAAGAGCAGAAAAAACGCCGCCTCAAAAGACAAAGGTTTGCTGATTACATAGAGCATGAGATTCGACAGTTAAACAGCCGAGAGGAGTGGAAAGATTATCGCTTTACTGAGTTGGAAGCTGAGGTTGAAGCTGAAGGAAAGCAAGTAGGATTTTTCATACTGCCATTTTTTCCATCAACTAAAAGGGGACTACGCCGCGAAAAGTCTCTTTCTAGAGCCATTGAGTTAAGTAGTGAAAGACTCATCTTAGTAGAAGGTGAACCAGGTTCAGGCAAGAGTGTTGCTCTCCGACACGTTGCTGAGAAATTAGCTCAACGTTCGATGAAAGATAAAAATATAAAAAGTGTTATTCCTTTATATATCAATTTAAAAAAACTTGAACGTTCCTCCAAAGTAGAAATTAACAGAGATTTGATAGAATCTTTTGTAAAACAAGAGTTAAATCGAGTTAATGATCGTGATATTGAGCAATTTTTAGACGAAGAATTTCAAAAAGGTATTCAGGAAGGAACTTGGTTATTTCTATTTGATTCTTTTGATGAATTGCCTGAAGTATTAAGCTCGGTTGATGCAGATATAACGATCAGAAATTATTCTGAAGCGATTGACGACTTTTTGAGTGGATTTAATCAATGTCGAGGAATTATTGCTTCGCGTCAATTTCGTGGCCCTAATAGTCCACCAAGGAAATTTTGCTGGGTAATACCCTCTAATTGATAAACTAGTCAAAAAAGGGGTTGAGCATGGCGAAAAAGTATATTGTAGATTTAAGAGAAGAGGAAGTTTTACAATTGCAAGCAATCCTGAAAAAAGGAAAGCACAAAGCAAGAACTATCACCCGTGCAAACATTCTTTTAATGGCATCTGAGGGAGAAACGGACACGGCGATCGCTGCCGCAGTTCGAGTTCATGTTGCCACGGTGGAAAGGACAAGAGAAAAGTTTGTGATTGGCGGATTGGAGTTTGCTTTAAAGGATGGGGAACATCCACCAAAAACCAAAAAATTAGATGAAAAACAAGAAGCATTTCTGATTGCGACTGCTTGTTCTAATCCACCAGAAGGAAGAGTGCGTTGGACAATGCAATTATTAGCAGATCATTTAGTAAAAGTTGGTATTATAGATTCAATTTCCGACGAAACAATACGCCAAACGCTAAAAAAAATGAAATTAAACCGTGGTTAAAAGAACAGTGGTGTATTCCCGAAGTTAACGCAGAGTATGTGTTCAGAATGGAAGATGTTTTGGATTTGTATAATGAGCCGTATGATCCAAAAAAACCTACACTATGTCTGGATGAACGCCCATATCAATTAGTAGAAGAAGTAAGACTTCCTTTGCCACCAGAACCAGATCAGCCTGAACGTTATGATTATGAGTATAAACGCAACGGTGTTGTGAATCTATTTGCCTTTTTTGAACCTTTAGCTGGGTGGCGACATATTGAAGTCACACAACGTCGTACAAAAGCGGATTTTGCAAAACAGTTAAAAGATTTAGTAGATATTTATTACCCCCAGGCTGATGTGATTCGTTTAGTTGTTGATAACCTAAATATTCATACTCCCAGTGCATTATATGAAGTTTTCTCTCCACAGGAAGCACGCCGTATTATTCAAAAGTTAGAGTTTCACTATACTCCCAAACACGCTTCTTGGCTGAATCAAGTAGAAATTGAATTATCCGTTTTATCTCGCCAATGTTTGGAACGGCGTATTCCCAATGTAGAAATATTATCTTCTGAAATTGCTGCTTGGGAATCACAGCGTAATCAACAAAAAGCCAGTGTTTATTGGGGTTTTAAAACCAAGGATGCACGTAAAAAAATGCAGCGTTTATATCCAAGCATTTAACCCAGCAAAATTGCCTTGGTGGACTACTAAACATTTGGGTTGGCCTCGGTTTCGCATTTTACCGCTAGAAAGTCGCCGTTGGGAACTGATTCGCAAAGCCGAACTTGAACCAAGGATAGAGAAAGAATTAAGCGGACGACTCAGAATTGCGCCTCAAGAAATTCAGGATATGTCAAAGAATCCGATGTTTTTAGGTATCTTATGCGAGGATATGCGAGATGGAAGTCCTTTTCCCGAAAATACCCATAGTGTATTTGAAAATTATTTAGAAAAGAGACTTACCCGCGACACGGATCGTTTGCAAAGGCGTTTTAAGCTTACGCCTACTGAGGTAAGAACAGCAGCAGAAAAAGTTGCTTTTTGTATGTCTATAGATCCTAGTTTAGGACTTAGCCCCAGTCGTGAAGGAATTCGGGGGGCAATGAGTCGGCTTGGTTTTAAGTTAAAGGGAAATTTAGATCAATATCTTAATGCCTTAGAATATCTCAAACTGGCACGTTCTGAAGCTGAAATAGTAGCAGGTGACTCCCAATTTTTTACTTTTGCTCACCGTCGGTTTCAAGAATACTTTGCTACCTGTATCGTTCTGAGCGATCTGAATCGGATTAGTCCTAGACAGTTACTAACTGATGGTCGCTGGCGAGAAACAGCAGTTGTGATTTTTCAGACTCAGCCCCCCCAAGTTCTTGCCCCCATTTTGGCAGAGGCAAGATATTTACTTGATGAAATAAGTAGCAATACACCTGGATTAATTAATGATCCAGTCGGCTATGTCAATCATCAAGCAGTCAATAAAAATCTCTCAGTACCTAAATCTTTTCCTTGGACTCCAGGTCTACTCCCTCTACTAGCACTTTTACAAGATGGATTTATCAGTCGAATTAAGGAGTTACCTGACGATATTCAAGTGCAAGCAGCGCGTTTCCTATTAACAGCCAGTAGTAAAGGAACTCTTGCCGATCAGAAATGGAGTTTGGAAGTAGCAGGAATTACACCCCAACCTGTTTTACTTTGGTTGCTCCGTCATGGCTTTGCTAGTGAAAGCCAATGGTTAAGAGAAGTTGCCTATCGACAAACCGCCAGACTTAGCCAGATTCCTGATGATATTGGGGCAAGTATTCGCGAAGCACTTGTAAGTTTATTTGCTCGTAATCGTTTGCATAAGGAATTTTTTGCTACTCATGCACATCTATCTCGACTCGATCAATCCTCGCAGTACATAAACACGTTAAGGCTTTTGCAGTGGATTTCGCGTATTGATATTATTCTACACATCGGAGTATTTATTTGTCTAATTGCATTATTAATATCTTGGAAATTTGATGACTTTTATTTGAATGCTATTTTTACTGCTTCTATTTTCTTAATATCTCATTTTACATTGCAAGAACTTCCCTCTTCGATTCCTTCTTCATGGGGTAGGACATTATATTTTCAACAAAGTTATACTAAAAGGTATTATAGTGTTGATTCTTCACTTAGTTTTTCACTATGTATTCGTTTGATATTTTTTCCATTGCTTTGGTCTTATTTTGCTATATTAGCAGCTTATACAGGGCAATTTAATGAGCCATTATGGTGGTTTTTCTTAATTTTATTTCCCCTGTTGTATTTGATTACTAATTTTAAAAAACTTCTAGGTTTTATTTCCAATAATATTTGCAAATATGGCTTTTCTTATTTTATATTGTTACTTTTGATTTTATTTATTTATAAAAACAAGGAAATAATATTTATTCCTTTAATATTAATTACTTACTCAATTTTTGTTTTTTGTTTTTCTATTTTTGTTTTGTTTATAGGGATAAAATCTTCTATTTTATGGATGCAAGACTGGATTAAATGGCAGAAGTGGTTAAAAATGCGCCCATCTCCCATGTCAGCACAAGAACTACTAAATTTAATTACGCTATACCACCACACAGAATTTGGTAGAAAGTTAGTTATGATAATCCGTGAAAGAAATTCTCTAATTCCAACAGAAGATTCAGAACAGTTGATCAATGAATTAGCTCTTACTTTAGAAAAATCGCTCTTTCTTTACAAGCGAAAAGAAAAGATAAAACAAAGACAACGGCGGATTTTTCAAAAAAAACCACTTTATGCAGTCAAACTCTTATTGATACAATTCAAATTATTGAGGCAATCCCCACAAAATCGGACTAAGGAAAGACTCAATAATAATTTAGGTTCTCAGTTTTTTAATGTTTGGCTACAGCAATACACTCTTAAAAACAAATTACGACTGGTAAATCTGGGTAGTGAATTCCTTGATGAGATTTATATTCTTTTAGAACAAGTACGCGCTAGACAACAGAAATTTTGATATTTTAGGTAACCTAAACTTCTCACTAATGACCAATTTGGGTTAAATATAAAGTAATTACAGGATGTGTCAGAATTATTTATTCTTACTTATAAAAAGGATATACATGAATCATCGATAATAAGCAAAATTTCAGCCTGTTGCCTGTTCCCGATTCCTTGTTCCCTTTTAAAATTCAGATGATTGACACTCTCTAAAAATTTCTTCAAGAGAATGCCAATATTTTGAATGAGTACAGCGCTGTTTTTACTCGTGGCGGTATAAGCGCTGTACTACTAACAAAATCCTATTTCGTCTACCAAGCACTGCCCTCCACTAAAGGATGCCTACTGGAGGGTAGATTTTTGTAGCGTCATGTAGGCGAAAGTAGAGTTTTCCTTGGTAAAACCACTAAACCTCATTCCCCACAACATGACACACAACATGAAGGATTAAGTAAATTTAGGGTGGAGGTCAAGGAATATAGCGGGTTACTCAACAGCTGATGCAGAAGCCCCCTCAGCTGATGGAGGGACACTGGGTAATTCTAGACAATATCCTGCACCGTATACCGTCTTGATGTAGCGAGGGTGGCGGGGATCTGGTTCGAGTTTAGTTCTTAAATGGCGAATATGGACTCGGATAGTCTCAATGTCATCATCAGGATCGTAACCCCAAACTTCCCGCAGAATTTCGCTAGGAGAAACTGTCTGTCCGTGGCGTTGCAGCAAACAGTGCAGTAACTCAAATTCCAAGTGAGTAAGTTTCACAGTTTCACCGAACCATATTGCCTCAAACCTTTCGGGAACGAGGGTTAATGGCCCATAGTTGAGAATTTCACTGTGCTTGGCGGCTTGGGGAATGCGGTCAGTTCGGCGCAATAAAGCCCGCACCCGCGCCAGCATTTCTTCTACTTCAAAAGGCTTGGTGAGATAGTCGTCTGCGCCAGCGTTGAAGCCTTCCACTTTATCTTGAGTTTGACTTAAGGCAGTCAACATCAAGACGGGAATTTCCGCCGTTCGTTCGTCCCGACGTAGGCGTTGGCAAACTGTAAATCCATCTACTCTCGGCAGCATTAAATCAAGCATGATCAGGTCTGGTTGTAGCTGGAGAGCTAACGCTTGACCTTTGATACCATCTTCAGCTTGACTGACATCATAGCCAGCCATTTCTAAATTGACGGCAACAAGCTCGGAAATTGCTGGGTCATCGTCTATGACTAGAATCCTCGGCATTCTTAAAAAAATTATTGCTACTTATTAAGGAAAAATAAGAATCTTTGGTCGATACAAAGATTTCTGTCTTGATTATAAAAAAGATTTTAAATCTAACATAAATATTAAAACTAAATGATGAAAAATCAAAACTTAAGATACACGAAATTGAAAAAATAATGTGTTATCCGCCCTACAATCCAGCTAAGTTCTTGCAAAATGGTGTAGCTATGACTGTTTACACCGCTTTTTGGGGAAAACGTTACTGGGAAAGCACCTCTTGTGATCCAGAGCCGCCCTATCATAAAACAATATTTCTAGGTGGGCAAGGTGTGCCTATTTTTAGCTGGGTGGCAATTCCCGAAAATGCCCACGGTACGATTATTGCAACTTATGGAATTACAGGCGAGTTAGAGCAGGAATGGTCGTTGAGGTTACTAGGACGCAAAGCTTACGCTCAAGGCTATGCCGTAGTTTTGTTTGATTGGCGCGCCCACGGTAAAACAGCCCAATTGTCACCTACTTTAACCTCTGATGGGTTGTACGAGGGTGAAGATTTTGTGCGTTTAGCGGCGGCGGCGGCGGCGATGGGATGTCCTAGTAAGTTTTGGTTTATGGGGTTTTCTTTAGGGGGACAGTTAGCGCTTTGGGGTTTAAAAGCAGCTGCGGAGTTAACGCAAGACGATGAAAATCTCGGTATCAAATACAGCGACATTGGTGGTGGCGCAGTTATTTGTCCAAGTTTGGATTCGTTGCGATCGCTCACCTATCTCACAAAAGACCGATTTGGTAGACTAATCGAAGCTAGTATTGTCCGTGAACTCAAAAAACTCGCTTGGCGAATTCATGATACTCATCCGGGAACTATTGACCCTCAAGCCATAGAACGGACAAATACCATCTGGGATTTTGACCACGAACTGGTAATAGAGAGACTAGGTTTTCCTAGTGTTGAAGCATACTACAAAGCCAGTAGCGCTCTCCAATTGTTACCAAAACTTACTAAACCAACCTTGATTGTCTACGCTGCGGATGATCCTTTATTTCATCCAGATATCATCCCTGAATTAGAAGCCGCCTGTAACCAAAATTCTGCCATAGATTTGCTACTTACCCGTTATGGAGGTCATGTCGGCTATTTAAGTAGCAAAGATTGTCAGTATCAAGCCCAAGACCCTGACCCTTGGTGGGCTTGGAATCGGATTTTACAATGGCTAGAACAGCAACGTACTGACCTTGTTTAACCGCCTTGCCATTATATTTCTTCTAGTTTAAAGTGCGATCGCCCGGAAAACTCAAATGGTAAAGTTCTGAAGCTCTCTTTAATAGAGAGCTTCAGGCTGTTTAGTTAGGAAATACCTGGGGAATGAAAGGTAAAATATTGGTCAATTACGGTTTTAATCAAGCTTGCATCAACTATTCAGCTTGCTGTTTAGATGGATGCTTGCTTTTTCTTGAAGAATCGGCTCAAAGAACCTGCTACTAACAAGCCTAAAATTGTACTTGGTTCAGGAACTGCTGTTGCTGTTAACTGACCACCAACATCTAACCGACAGTTGGGGAATGTACTACAGACCTCTGCTGACAAATCATCCTTCAAAAATATCGTAGCGTTTGGCAATCCTTGCTCAGGATTAACGTAAGTATAAAAAGATAGCCCTGTAACTTCCGTGGCAAAATCAATTCCTAAGTCAAAGCCGTTGGATGTATCAAAGTTACCTGTTTGTAGAACAGTACGAGAAACGGTATCAAAATTAAAATTAAAACTGCTGTTGGGATTGGGAAAATCGTAGTCAAAACTTTGCAGCAAACTTCCTGTGGGGTCGAAAAAGGCAATAGTGAAATCACTTAGCTCATTTCTGGTGACAACGCCTCCTAAGAAACTGTCGTCAAATGAGAAGTTACCTCTAGCTGAATAACCTTGTCCTCCCAGCCAAGATAAATCATAAGAAGCCGCGTCCGCTTGGGGAATGTTGATTACAGTAGCTAAAGAAGTGACAGCCGCCACAGCTAAGGTAGCTTTAAATTGGGTAAAAAATCTGTTCATTTTACTTAGTTAATGAGTGCAATATTAGGTAGATAAAAGCCAAACGAAACTTTAACTAGACTGGTTTGTATCTAGTTATTGTGTTCATAATTGAGGTTGTTTGCTGCTTAGTAATTACCTAAAACATTCTGGAAAAATTTTATCATTAGATTTAATTTCATCTAGATATTGAATAATTAATTATTTAAAAATAAGCAAAAGATTTTAATGTTTCATAAAAACGATATTTTTTAGATTATTTAAACTAATTTTAACCTTGACTTAACTATATTTTGTACCGCTACAAATAAGTGAATTTATGGCGATCACTATTCTCTAACCCTCTTAAGAGATAAGCATATATATTAACTTAGTGTTTAATCAATTAAATATTTACAACTGTTGTTTTATTTGTATTATCTTCTGCTAAAGCACTATTTGATTTAAAATTTTGCCAATTTCTGCATAGATATTTTGTAAAATTTTTTTGCTGCTATCGATGCTTTTTAAGAGCGCTATTAGCAGCATTTATAAATGTATTATGTCGACTTTTTATAACTCTGTTTTAAATAAAGCATTACCTAAGCTTAATCTATTTCCCATAACTTCTTCCAAGCATTTCCATTTGTAATCAAATGCAATTATCAAGACGTAAATTCTTTACATTAGCTGGGGCAAGTGCCGCTGGTACATTATTAGCCTCGCCTTTAGAAGCTCTTTATGCTAGACAAGCCAATGGTCAACCTATTTTTGGCACAGGTTATGGTGCGTTGGTTCCTGATCCTAATGGCTTGTTAGATTTACCACCTGGATTTCAATATCGAACTTTTTCTCGTACAGGCGAACTCATGACCGATGGTACTTTAGTGCCAGGCGCTCATGATGGGATGGCTGCTTTTCCAGGCCCCAGAAACACAGTTATTTTGGTTCGTAACCACGAACTAAGCCTCACTTCTAGTTCCCGCACCCAAGGCCCAAAACCCTACGATAATAAGGCCGCAGGTGGTACAACAACATTAGTTGTTGGTGCTAATCGCCAACTAATCAAGGACTTTGTTTCTTTGAGTGGCACCATTCGTAACTGTGCAGGTGGCCCAACTCCTTGGGGTTCTTGGATTAGCTGTGAAGAAGATACCACTAGACCTTCTGCTACTGGTGCAATACAGTATCACGGCTATAACTTTGAAGTTCCAGCTAGTGCGACCTCTGCGGTCACTCCAGAGCCTTTAGTTGCAATGGGAAGATTTAACCATGAGGCTGTAGCAGTAGACCCAAGAACTGGCATAGTCTATGAAACTGAAGATAGAGGAGATAGCCTGTTCTATCGTTTTATTCCCAAAGTACGCGGCAATTTAAAAGCAGGTGGTACTCTGCAAGCGTTGAAAATCGTCAATCAACCGAGAGTAAACACCTCTAACAGCGGTTTTATTCGGGGTCAAAAATTGGGTGTGGAATGGGTGACTATTCCCAACCCCAACCCACTAGATGGAGACACTGTACGATTGCAAGGTCGTGATTTAGGCGCAGCTACCTTTGCCCGTGGAGAAGGTATCTGGTATGGTAACGGAGAATTTTATTTTTGTTGTACAAGTGGTGGTGCTGCACAAGCTGGTCAAGTTTGGCGTTACATCCCCACACAAGAGACTATTGAATTGTTTGTCGAGTCTCAATCCAGAGATGTACTCGATATGCCAGATAACATCACGGTGGCACCTTTTGGCGATCTCATTCTCTGCGAAGATGGAGATGGCGACAACTTCTTAAGAGGTGTGACTCCCAACGGAGAAATTTATAATTTTGCCCGTAATGCCTTGAATGATAGTGAATTTGCAGGTGCTTGCTTCTCACCAGATGGTAGAACCTTGTTTGTGAACATTCAAACACCTGGGATTACTTTGGCTATTTGGGGGCCTTGGGCAAGAGCTTAGATGACAGAAACATTCCCGATATGAGATAGTCGGGGAATATTGACTGGAATAGTGTAAAAATGATAAACCGGGTTTTTCATGGCTCATCAGCCGAGATTTGATTACTCAAATCTGGAAAAAACCCGGTTTATATCTATTGTGCTTAAGTACGGGTTAGAGAAAATCTAACCACACAGACGCAGAGGCCACGGAAGAATGAGAAGTGAAGAGGGGTTTTGCGTAAGTCCGAGAAATTTCAGCATTAAATCTTCATAAACTTAAAGACTCTACGTTGGCTACAAGATTTCTTTGATCCTGATTCATTTAACGGCAAAACTTGACAGCCAGACTAATCTTCAGTGACTTCTGGTGTCTCTTGTTGCAGTATTGCATGGCAATATTGAATTAAGGTAGTGAGGCGATCGCTTATGGTTTGAAGTCTTGCTTGTGCTGTTGCAGTTTGCCGAGCGCCTTGCAAAAAGGTGACATCAATTTCTAATAAACGCAATTGTTTACTAATTTCCGTCCGAAAAGACTGCTCTTTTGAGTCTGCTGTTGCTAAAGGTACAATCTCTTGTTGAAATAACTGCTGCAAATCAGCAACACGCTGTCGCAGTTGACTTTTGTCAAGTTGCACAGCCGAGATATCAGAACGTAATTGCACTAATAAATTTGCTAGTGCTTGATATTTCTCACAATTTAAAGACATCTAGTGCCATTTAAGATAGTATTAATGACAAGAAATTTTTCTTCTACAGTATATCTTCTTGAACCATTACTACTATCACAAGCCTCAAATCCCCCTTTGAGGCTTTATTAGCCATCTATGGTTTGTCCAGCTTATGCTTGTTGAAAGCTAAAATGGATGACTACCACAGGCAATTGAGTCATCATCCTCACACTGCATTTACTACCCCCCATGAGGGAAACAGGATCATCACCAGATTGATGCTGTTAATTTCGTCCATCTCTACTATCCTCCGATCACCTCTTGTATGAGCGGCATAGCTATTAGTACTTCAATTGACGTTACACTTCCAGAATGGCTCAACAAATGTTTGCGAGAGTCATCACCAAGAAGTGGCGAAGCAGAAGAAAGAAGGCAGAATGATGCTTCGTTAATTTGTCGAGCATTTACCTTTGCCTACCAACTCCATCATGGACAATTTCGCAAATCTGGAGAACCATATATTTGTCATCCCGTCGCCGTAGCAGGTTTGCTACGTGATTTAGGGGGTAGTCCTGCTATGATAGCAGCTGGATTTCTTCATGATGTAGTTGAAGATACAGATGTCACAATTGAAGAAATCGAAGAGCTATTTGGCTCAGAAGTACGGCAGCTAGTCGAAGGTGTAACTAAGCTTTCTAAGATTAATTTTAAAAGTAAAACCGAAAGCCAAGCCGAAAATTTCCGTCGGATGTTTTTGGCGATGGCTCAAGATATCAGAGTTATTGTCGTTAAGTTAGCAGATCGTTTGCATAATATGCGAACTCTGCAATACATGTCAGAAGACAGTCGTCGTCGCAGCGCCCAAGAAACACGAGATATCTTTGCACCTTTAGCCAACCGTTTAGGTATTTGGCATATTAAGTGGGAATTAGAAGATTTAGCATTTAAATATCTCGAACCGGAAGCTTTTCGCCAAATGCAGCAGCATGTTTCAGAAAAACGCACGGCGCGAGAAGAGAAATTAGCTAAAGCTACAGCAATTTTGCGAGAACGTTTGCCACATGCTGGAATACACTGCTTAGATATTAGCGGTCGTCCCAAGCATTTGTATAGCATTTATCAAAAAATGCAGCGACAGCAAAAGGAATTTCATGAAATTTATGATTTAGCCGCGCTGCGAATTATTGTCCAAACGAATGAAGAATGCTATCGTGCTTTAGCTGTTGTTCATGATGCTTTTCGTCCGATTCCTGGTAGATTTAAGGACTATATAGGATTACCTAAGCCCAACCGTTATCAATCTTTGCATACTGGGGTAATTGGTCTGACTGGTCGTCCTTTAGAAATCCAAATTCGTACCCTGGAAATGCACCATATCGCGGAATATGGGATTGCAGCCCATTGGAAATATAAAGAAACGGGTGGTTCTAATAGTCCGTTCACAGCATCTGATGAAAAGTTTACGTGGTTACGCCAGCTATTAGAATGGCAAAGTGACCTGAAAGATGCTCAAGAATATTTAGATAGCGTCAAAGATAACTTGTTTGAAGACGATGTTTATGTCTTCACTCCCAAGGGCGATGTTGTATCTTTAAATCCTGGTTCTACCAGTATAGATTTTGCCTATCGCATTCATACAGAAGTTGGCAATCATTGTTCCGGCGCAAGGGTGAATGGGCGCATAGTACCTTTATCAACAAGGTTGCAAAATGGCGATATTGTGGAAATTCTTACCCAAAAGAATAGCCATCCCAGTTTAGACTGGTTGAATTTTGTCAGGACTTCTACGGCAAAATATCGGATTAAACAATGGTATAAGCGATCGCGCCGCGAAGAAAATGTCACCCGTGGACGAGACTTGTTAGAAAAAGAACTCGGTAAAACTGGGTTTGAGAGTTTGCTAAAATCAGACTCTATGCAGACTGTTGCGGAAAAGTGCAACTATCACAGCGTAGAAGATTTACTCGCAGGTTTGGGTTATGGCGAAATTACCTTGAATTTGGTACTCAACCGCTGGCGAGAAGTTGTCAAGGCACAGCAACCTGCCACAATGGTGATACCGCCATTTGTCCCTAAAGAATCATCAGCAACAGCCAAAGCTTTGCGAGAATTACCTCACAGTAGCTCCCGTGCCAGTGATTCGCCAATCGTAGGGGTGGAAGGTTTAGTGTATCATCTGGCTGGGTGTTGTACACCGATTCCTGGTGAATCAATTATTGGCGTAGTAACACGAGGACGAGGAATTTCTATCCATCGCCAAGGGTGTCATAATCTGGATAATGTGGAGTGCGATCGCCTAATACCAGTAAAATGGAACTCCGCTGTAGAAACTAGGGCGCGTCCCCACACTTACCCTGTTAATATCCAAATTGAAGCTCTTGACCGTGTTGGCGTTTTAAAAGATGTTTTATCGCGGTTAAGCGACCAAGGAATTAACGTCCGCCATGCACAAGTCAAAACAGCTATTGGACAACCAGCTTTAATGGATTTAGGTATAGATATACGCGATCGCTCCCAACTAGAACAAGTGTTTGTCCAAATTAAAAAAATGAGCGATATTGTCAATATTCGCCGTGTTGGTCAAAATGAGGAGTAGGGAGTTATTTTAGGTGACAGGTGACAGGGTATAAAATATTTACTCAGCACTCAGTACTTTCCTGTAAAAACTTTCTAGCCCAGTAACACAAGCCTGGTCATCAAATAGTAGATGATGATTCTGACTCATTTTTTCGGCTATGTTGTTTCGCCAAGTAGAGTCTAGACCTAGTTTGACGGCGATATCAATATATTCTGCGGCATTTTGCGCGATGGTGCCGGTTACTCCCAGCATTTTAAGAAAGCTATCGGAGTGACGACCACGCATAAATTCTCCTGGACAAGTGACAACCGGAAGATTACAAGCGATCGCTTCTAAGGTAGTATTACCACCAGACCATGTAAAAGTATCCAGATAAACATCTGCAAGTAAGTTAATCATCAAATAGTCTAAACGTTCTGGGATACTCAAAAATACACAGTAATCTTCACTATTCAAATTAATCGCAGTAAAGGCGCGTTGTAGTCGTGGCTGGAGTAAAGTTCCCCGCAAAAATACAAATTTCGCTTGCGGAACACGACGCGCAATTTCCGCCAAAATAAAATCATATTGTGGTAAATATTTAAACGGTGCTTGGCAACATAAATAAATTACCGCATCATCTGGAAGTTGAAAATCTGAGCGAGTTTTGATAATTGGAGGAATATAAGGTTTGGGGTAAGATACACCAATATTTGGTAAGCGAATTAGTTTCTCAGAATAATGTGCTTGTGCATTTTCTGTTTCCATTAACTCGCTAGATAAAAAATAATCAATTGTTGGTAAACCAGTTGTAACAGGATGTCCCCAAGCGACACATTGTACAGGTGCAAGCCGCAGTCCAGCAATTTGCATAGTTTGCGGATTCATGCCAATTTCAGGAAACACTAAAATATGTAAATTATCAGCAATTATTTGTTCACAAACACCTGACAAATTATGAGGAATATGGTGAAAAACATCGCTATATTCTTGAAATTGTTCTGTTACTGGATCTGGTTCATTTCCTGTATAGTAACAGTAAATTTCAAAGAGTTGATGATTACAGTAGCGCAGCCAACCAGTTAACCATAATGTACCGCTATAAGAATGTAAGAAATGGGAAACATAGCCAATGCGAATTTTTTGCTGTGGCTGGAGATTTGGTATGGATAAAGGCGCAACCCACTGGGGATAATTTGCAGCCATAATTTTATGGACTAATTGTCCATATTGACTTTGCAAATCTCGATCATTTTGTGCTTGATAAGATAGATAAAAGTTTGTCAGCCGACCTATACCAGCTAAGGCATTATTTTTTGATTCTGGAGTATTTAGGCTGGTTTGTGCAATTAAATCTTGTAATCCTTGGATATAGCGCTGGCGATAAAAATTTATTTCATTTTCATGATCATAAATACTGGGAACTGTTAAATATTTCAAGAGTTTAAAAGTATAGTCATCAGGGATCCATTTACAAGCATTCTCAGCACTAGCAATTGCTTCTTTGGTTCGACCATTACGACGCAGATCAATAATTAGCGAAAAATGTAAGCTACCTTCAGTAGGGTATAATGCGATCGCCTGATTCAGGGTTGCATAATACGCCTCTGTTTGCTGGGAACTTCTATAGCAATGAATCAAATTACCATAAATTTCTAAACTATAGATTTGAAATTCTAGCAGTTTTTGATATTGTGCGATCGCAGCTTGCCATTGTCCTTCTTGGCATAACTTATTAGCCAAATTATAAATAAGTTGAACTATCGATATATTACAGAATTCATCTATTGTATATTTTGGAATATTATCGGCTGGCGAATAACTTAAATCTTCCCTATTACCATCATTTAAAATAATTTGGGCAGATATCATCTCCCAACATTCAGCATCTAAACTGTCAATTATAGAAATTTCACATCCTGTACTACTTGTATCAGAATCATCTGACATCAAAAGATTCATCAATACGCCAGATAATACTAAATTAGCGATATCTTCAGTAACATTACTACTATCTATAATTAAATTTATCCTGTTACTGTCAGGATGATGATTCACCGTTTGAATCACCTTTTCTAAATTTAGACAAAGAGACTCTTCTGGCTGTGACCAATCAGGAAAGATAATTATATTTATATTACTTGTATTCAGGTTATCTAAATCATTGATGGATTCTTTTTCTGTACTAATCAATATAAATCCTCCGATTTTTAAATATTATACAAACAGATTTTGAGAATAAACATGAAACTTAAGTATGTATTAAAGCAATGGGTAACGCACCACTAAATAAGATGCGTTACGGCCAATTATCATTTTTTAAAACTGCCAAATTTTTGCATATCCGAAACACATTTTACTTAACTCTGTAAAACACAGAGTTGATTAATCAAGCTTTCTAGTTCGCAAGGTGGTAGTGATTCTATAGATAATTCTGCTAAAACCGCTTTATCTTCATGTTCCAAAATAATTCGGCTGTTGAGACGGGGTAATAAAGCTTGCCACTGAATATATGCTAAACTACCAACCAAAGAAATTTCTAGTCCCTCACTGATGTCCAAATCTTCTTCCATCAGCAGATTCATTGTAATTCCAGAGAGTAACAGTTCTGCATCCTCAGCAGAGATGTTACTTGTGTTGATTAGTAGAGTGGTTTTTTGGCTATCAGGATAAGTTGCGATCGCTTTAATTACAGATTCTAACTCTAAACCAACCACATCTTCTGATTGCGACCAATCAGGAAAAACAACTAGATTAATTTCCTTAAGATTTAAAGATAGCAGACTAGCATTAATCAAAGCAGTACTGACTATATTTGCCATCTTTGACCAAGAAAAGTTTTGTGCTTGTACTAAACCAGCCTCAATTAATGCTTGACGAATACTAGGTTTCTGCACATCACATAAAGCATTTGCTAGTCCATTTATATCATCATCATTCACATATATTACCGCCTCGCCTCCAACTTCAGGAATGGAAGCCTTTGGACAAGTAATCACGGGACACCCACAAGCCATTGCTTCAACAATTGGCATTCCAAAACCTTCATATTTAGAAGGATAAACCAAAGCCAATGCACCAGAATAAGCCGTTGCTAACTCTTCATCACTCAGCTGCAACATATAAACATTACTACCTGAAGTACAATCTCTAAACTCAGGTGCTAATATCCCACCACTACCTGTACAAATAATATCAAATCCATAACTACTAGCGAGTTGCGAAAATGCTTGAAAGAATAACATACTATTCTTATAACCATTTCCTGTACCAATTAAAATAAAGTAAGGTTTTGTAATGCCATATTTAGCTTTAAATACATTAACTTTCTCAAGTTTACTTGGCGAAAAAGTACTACTTACTCCACAATGAGCCACAGCAATAGACTCTACAGGTATCTCAGGGAAACAGTTTGATAAATCATGCGCTGTATGCTCTGAAATTGCTATGTAAGCCGATGCGTGCTGGATACCTTGATGTTTTACCTGCCACATAGGATTATCCATATTCCATCCCATCACTTCTGGAATCATGTCATAAGCCATGAATACAGAAGGTGTGGTTAATGGAGTGGTGTAGTAAGAAGAAATAAATAAATCTGCGCCTTCATCATCACAGATTTGTTGAAGCATCTGTTTATCAGCTTCAGTGTTGTTATAGTCATAATTGACAATATCTAAATACCTAACTCCAAAAATTTTAGGTGCAGTACCGCCACGATCAAGGACAACAATATGATTAGCAAATCCATTGGTTGCCCATTCTTCTAATAATGACTTCCAGACACGCGCAATCCCAGTTTGGTAGAGTTGAAAAAATATGCCATCAACAACAATTTTCGGAACCCTTTGTTTAAAGGTATCTAACTTTTCAAACCATACACCTGTGTAATCAATTGTGTGTAAATTAAATATCGCCTTTTTTTGATGTTCAAACTCATGTATTGCTTTCTTACAACCTTCCCAATGGCCATAGTCATCTATCTGAATTCTGCCATGAGGAACAATACTCTCATAGAGATTATTAAAAATGTCCATTGTTGATTCATACCAATCTCCATCAGCATGTAGAAAAGCAATACTGCCTATCTTGGACTTATACTGAGGTAATGTTTCTGCAAATAAACCTTTTACGGGTACAACAATATCCTGGACATTTAAACGTTGACAGATAGATTCTAAGTATTCTGCTATTGGAGCTTTTAAAGTACCAACACCATAGCCTGTCAGGTTTGCAGGTGTTCCATTACAGGAGTCAAATTCAGTCGGTTCTGGCATTCCTTCAAAAGTGTCGCAAGCATATAGCAATCTTGAGGATAAACTGTAGCGTTGGATAATAACTGCTAAAAGTGCTGCTGCTCCTCCTTTATAACTTCCGCACTCCACAAAATTGCCAGGGATATTTTCTAAACAAACTTGCTTTGCTAGAGAGTAAAGTGAATATAGCCGAGCTTCGCTCAGGAGAGTATATGGTCTGATAACATCTAAAATCTCCTGAAACTCGTTTATTGATGGAGTCTCAGATGTTCCACTGACAGAATAATGTTGTAAATGCTTTGGTAAATTCCAATTAACTTTTGGATCAGGCTGATGTTGCACTGGTTCAACGTTTCCACGCCAAGCTACCCCCATAATTTGCATAGTTTGGTAGACCATTGTGTTCCACCCTTTCTGCTTGAAGTAGTCTAAGCCTTGGGCTACATCAGGAGAGTTTAAATCATGAAATAGAATCAATGCGTCAGGTTCTGCTAATTGTTCGCAGGCGATCGCATCATTGAGTGGCCCTGGTGCTTCATGATCACCGTCAATGAATATCAAAGACCACTTACGTTGTAATTGCTGGGCTAACTCATCTACTTTTTGTGGGCTGTAACCAGCCACAAGATTTACTGAATCAAAAATACCAGCAGCTTGTAAAGAATTTCTTACACTGTCATGAATATCTTGTCTTTCTAATAGAGGATCTACTACATCTAATTCAACGCCTGCTAAAGCTAAATGACAAGCAGACCAACCAAGCCAACAGCCAATTTCTAAAGCTCTTTTACCCTTAAACTGAAGTGCTGTATTGTAGACAATATGTGCCTCATCTCGACTGAGAAATCCAATACTTGGTTGTCTCTGATCTACATACCAATTATGGGGAATCTCATTACGTAAATAAGGCCATTTACAAGTGCTTGGATCACCCACAATCATATTAGGGAAAAATTGGCTCGGTTGGATAATTTTTAAACCTGGTGAAACATAATCTCCATCAGGTAATAATGCTCTTTCAACTACTGCCATCGTTTGTTCTAGCATCCGTTCTTCTCTAAACATCTCTTCTGCTCTTGCCTTGCACGCTTGACCAATTGAGTAGCGTAACTGGTAATTAACTACCCAGTCTTCAAGAATGCTGACTAATTCACTAACTGTGGCTTGTGGATCAACTTTAGGGTCAGTCAGCAGTTTACCCGTCTCACCCAATTCTTCAGGAATACCACTCACGGCTGAAGCAATGACTGGTAATCCTTTAGCCATCGCTTCCATAACACATAAAGGCATTCCTTCTAATACAGAAGGGAAAACAAAAATATCAGCAGTGTTCAGCCAATCTGAAACGTCAGATCGCTGTCCTAAAAAAATAACTTTATTGCTTATTCCTAGTTGCTCAACTTCTTCTTTCAAGCTGATTTCAAGTTGTGGTTCAAAAATTCCAGCACCTATCCAAATAAAGTAAAGATTATTCCATATTGTGCTGTTGATTAGACGTTTAATTACCTCTAATTGAAACTGATAACCTTTTCGTGTTTCTATGCGAGCAGCAGTGAAGCAAACTACTGCATCTGAAGGAATATTTAGTGATTGTCGTAAAGTTTTACGTAAATCTAAATCACAATCAGTGAAATATTGTGGAGGTCGTCCGTAATAAATAACTTCACCTAATTTTTTAGGTAGCTTAAACAGTTGGTGTAATAAATTTAAATTCTCAAATGAAACTGCAATTACTGACTTAGCTTTATTATAGTGATGAGATAAGTGTTCTAAATAAATTGAGAACTGCTCTGCTAAGTGAGGTTCAACAAGACCTTCAATAATAATGAAAGGTATACCAAGTTGAATAGCAATGTGTTTAATATTTAAATTAGCAAAAGGATTGGTATTACTACAAATAATTAAATCAGGCTGATTACCTGATGTTGCTAAAATTTGAGATAAATTTTGAATAACTTCTTGAGTTAAGCAAATATGCTCAATCCCTAGATGTTTTTGCTGGCTGATTACACTATCATTTACTGTAAAAGGTTGTAGACAAGTAACTCGATAACCTAATTTGGCTAATTTACATAAAAGTGCGTGATTGTATTGTGCAACTCCACCAACTCCCGGATCTTCTGTAGATAATAATATATGTTGATTCATATTTGTTAATTTACTGTTATGGGTTACGTTCAACCAATATTTTTTTTTTTGATAGTAGTCAAATAAGCCTTAGCGATCGCTCTTAATTTGCTGCTTTTTGACATCTTCTAGAACAACTTTATAGTCTTGTCTGTCAGGATGCAGTTGCACTAACTTTTCCATCAGCGCGATCGCACCTTTGGTATCCTTTAAATGCAGTCGAGCTATAGCTAGTTTTTCTAAAGCAACTTGGTTGTTTGGTTCCCTTTCCAAAACTAGTTCATAACCCCGTGCTTGTTGCTGTAAAGAAGACTCAAGAGATACATTCTTTGTTGGAGGTTGCTGATGTGTTTGTTGTACCCCAGTAATCACCCCAAATACCGTAGAACCCACGAAAGATACTAAGCCTACTATCGTTAAAATCCTTTTCTTCTGCTCAATTTTCTTTTGTCGGGAAATAATATAATCATCCCCAGAATTAGACATGTATTAATAGTTGCTGTCAGAAATACTGAGGTGCCAGCAAGCCTCCAGTTATGAGAGTACCCAGCACCTTCAAGAAACTATCATCTAGATTGTAAAGTTTTTATAATTCTTCAGTGGCATACTCAAGCAATGAAATATCTAGCTAGGCTGCTGTTTAATCTCTATGAGAAAATTAATTATTTATAAATTTTTGTAATAAACATATCTACTGTTAGATGTTTGCGATATCTTTGATTACGTATAAAGATACGCGGTAAACTCTCCTTCGCCGTGTCTTCAAAACCTCAAACCAGCCGAAATCCTTGTTTTTCAAACAATTACTCACATACTGATGGCTGAGGTAGATAAAATTCTGTAACTTTAACTTGTGTTATCAGTGCAACTGTCAAGATGGCTCATTTTTTCGTTACGCATACACGATGACGTGTAAGGAAACTTCTCAGTTTTGTGGTGGTAATTACCGTACAAAACCGAATTTTCCCAAAAATAAGCAGTGTTTGTTATGGTATAGTTAGAAAGTTAAGACTAGCTTTACCAATTCCAACGCTCTACGCATCGATAACAATTGCCAAGCGGAAAGCAGTTTTGATTAAGCATTTACCCAAACGAAATCTGAATTCAATCTAGGTTATGACTCAGCAAGTAATTCACCCAATGGTGAAATTGCAGCGTAACGTGCAATCACTCGTAGAATCCAATATCATCAAACCAACTGATAGCATTTGGAAAATTGCCTTTCTCTATGGCAATGACTGGCAGCACTGGAAACAGGAACTGTTAGACTTTGGCTTCAGTATGCAAGACCCAATCAGTGAACTGCTATCAGTAGAAGCATGGGATGAAGAATAGGGAGTAAGCAAGGGAGACAAGGGGGAAATAATTATTTATTCCTCCCAACTCCCCAATTCCAACTCCCCAACCTATACCTTGCAAGCGGCTAATGCAGTAGTTAATTCCCTGGCAGTTTGATAGCGATCGCGTGGCAATGGCTCTGTAACACATTCAATCACCTCTCTGATTTGGGGTGTAATCGTGGGAGAGTTTGCCACATCAAACCGGAAATTTCGTCCTTTTTGGCGGAAAAATTTAAAAGGATTTTCCCCAGTCAGCAGAAAAATTAGTGTTGGCCCAATGGCATATAAATCTGATTGAATCAGAGGTTGTCCCCGTTCTTGTTCGGGAGCGCAATAGCCTTCTGCACCAATTCGAGTGCCTGGTGTCGTGCCAATTTCTTTAACAGCACCAAAATCTAGCACCACTATATGATTATTGGCATTTCGCACCATCAGGTTAGCGGGTTTGATGTCACGATGAATTAGTGGTGGTTCTTGGCTATGCAAATAGTCTAAAATTTCGCAGGTTTGAATCATCCAGGCGATCGCTTGGCCGGGTGTTACAGGCCCAGTCATCTGAACACGTTTTTCCAAATCTTGCCCATGAACTAATTCCATAGCCAAGTATTTTTTCCCACCTTCCACAAAAAAGTCGTAATACTTGGGGATACCTGGATGATTTAGTGATTTCAGCGTATGAGCTTCCCGCTCAAATAATTCTTGAGCTTTAGCAATTTTCGCCATATCAGCGTTCATTTGCTTTAAGACCAAAAGTTGCGGATTTCCAGTCATCCAACCTTTTGTATCCCAAGCTAAATAAGTGGTACCCATACCACCTTGTCCTAATGTTCGCAACACCTGATACTGACGAATCGTCTGTTGCACGACTAGTGGTTGACCACAATGGATGCAAAACAAATTTTGTGAAGAATTACCTTCATGGGTACAAGTGTAAGCGGCTCTGGCAGGGTCATGACTTAAAGACACTGATGCAGCTAATTGTTCTTCTGCTGTACTACTTTCGGGTAATATTTCTTGAATTTGAAATTGCAGTATTGGCCCTCCCTGTGCCAGTTGCAGAACTGCATTATTAGGTAGTGGACTTTGAATTACTAAAATGCCATTGAGGAAAGTACCATTTGTACCTTGGCTATATATCTGCCAAGATTCATCATTGTTATCAGCACTGATTTGCCTGAGTTCTAGATGATGTCGGGAAACCAAACTATCGGATAAAACCACATGATTATCCGCCGCTCGACCAATGCGAATCACGGCGGAGTTATCAAAGCACCACTGTTTCAGAGGTGTTTTGTTTTGTGGTTCTAACAGTGTCACAATAACCACAATAAAACCTGCATAAAAAATAGAGAGTAGCAATTAATAAGTTAAAAATTAAAAGGAAAAAGACTTTTAACTTTTACCTTTTTACTTTTGACTTTCCATGTTTGGGCGAACTTTTGCCCGTACAAGTATTGCAGTAATGTTGTCATGACCATTTTTTTGGTTTGCCAAATCAATTAATTCATTAACACCCCGTTCTAGGTTAGCGCCAGAACTTAGCAAAGGAAGTAAATGAGTATTCCAATGGGTTTCTAGTAAATCATTATCTGATAAACCGTCAGAAGCGAGAATTAGCAAACTATCTTCATTAATGTCAAAAAATTCAACATCGGGGTAGATAGCGCTTTCGTCACGCGGCCCCAGAGCTTGCGTTAATTGATAAGCATCTGGACGTGCATAAGCTATGCTGGGTTCTACTCCCCGTGCAATTTCTCGCTGTCCAACTTCATGGTCTACGGTGATTTGTTCTAGCCCTCGTTTGCGAGTTAAGCGGTAGAGTCGGCTATCTCCCACATGAGCAACTACTACTTCGGTATCCTGAATCAAGAGGATGACTAAAGTAGTACCCATACGCCCAACTCCCGAACGGGCATCTTGTTGATTTAACTGATAAATTGCTTCATTCGCCAAATAAACTGCCTCGCGCATATTTTCTTCAGTTGGGCGCTGATCAGTTGTCCAAAGTTCTTGGAAGTATTGCCTCACTGTGTTAACAGCCAATTCACTAGCTATTTCACCACCAGCATGGCCACCCATTCCATCGCAGAGGATATACAAACCACGGGCTTGGAAGACTCGGTTCTTGGGAAATTCTAGCTTTTCAACTTTCGTGTCAATCCCAAAGTAGTCTTCGTTGTGCTGACGCTGACGACCTACGTCTGTGCGTCCAACATCTTCTAGACTGCTTAATTGCATTGATAGCACAATGGTGGGTAAATCATCGCTTTTGCCAGCACTGTCTTCATCTCGTTCATTTTCTAACTGGATGATGGTGGGTGCCGTTGGATGTTGGTTGGCGGTTGGCGAAAAACTGGGAATTGGCGATGCTTCTAGTTCTGTGGCGATCGCTTCTAGACGCGATCGCAACTGGGCAATCATTTGAATTTTCCCTAATTTTAAATCCTCAAAAATCTGCAATACAGCACCAAATTGCGTACGTTGAGACTGCCTAAATAGCTCCTGCCAAATCTCACCCAACACTTTTACACTAAAAGGCTGTTCTGTCAGCGATAATGTCTCATCTTCAGTTTCGGCATTTACTTGTGCCTCAACCTCCCCATACAATCTTGCTAACGCTAGTGTTTGGTCTTCATCCAATCGCAGATTCGACAATTCCAGCAGACTTTGACGACATTTCATTGGTTCTAATAATGCCCAAAGCTGGGTCATTTGATAAAACCAATGTAAAATTTGTAACGAACTCGTGGTCTCTTCTTTCCAGAGTTCAATTAACCTTGGCCAATCAGAACGGTCTTCAATTAGCAAAATCTGGGTGTTACCTTCTTGCCAAGCATCGTGAATTACTGGTATTTCTGCTTGCCCTTTTGATTGTAATTGTACATAAGCTTTAGCTAACCGAGGAATTTTAATTTCTCTACCTGCGGATGTTAACAATCCTGTGTCTTGATTTTCTAATATTGCTTCAATAGGTGATATTTGATACGGTTGACAATCCAAAACTCGCACACAAAATTCTGTCTGGGTTGTATTCTCTTCTGAGATGGGTAGAGGTTTTAACAGTTGATAACGTTGTTCTTTATCTATGTAAGAACCTGCTTTTAAAACAGGTCTCGCAGCAAGCGGTACAGTATATTCCGTGGAAAGAGGTAAAGTTGGTAAATCATCCTGATCATCTTGCCAACTGCCTAATTCCCAGTCCCCGCTTCCTTCCTTTGTAATAATGGCCAACCAAATTTGCCCACATTCTGCACCGCAGTTATCACAACTTTGGGCATTCAATGGTACTTCTGTACCACATTCATGGCAAACCAGATGAGTTAGGGAGGTGCCACAGTTTTGACAAAATTTATTAGCTTTGGGGTTTTCAAATTTACACTGAGGGCAAATCAGCATAGTGGAAGTTCCTTATATTCCCGTTCCAAGGTGCTTCTAGCCACTAATATCCAAAGTGCCACAATTTAGTTGCCCCTGCCTACAGTAGACCTACAAGAGATTGTGGTTGCACCAGTGAATGTTGGTGGCAGTATTAATTGTGACGCATATTAGCTAAATATTTGAGATAACTGCAAATAAATTTTTGCTGATCAAATATTGTAAGCAATATTGACTTTGCTCATAAATTTTCTTTTTACTTTTACCTTTCTACTTTTTACTTACTTGGGTATGCAATGGTAATTGGATAGTAAAACAGGTACGATTTGACCCGCTTTCTACCTCTATTGTTCCTGCTAATTGCTTAATTAATTTCTGCACTAATGCCAGCCCTAATCCTGTGCCACCTTGTTTCCACGGATCATTACTAGGAATACGGTAGAATTTTTCAAAAATATGTGTTAATTCCGAACTGGAAATTTCTACACCCGAATTAATCACATGAAATTGGATATTTTGTAAGTTTAATTGGGTAGAAATAGTGATTTCGCCCTCTGAGGGGCTAAATTTACAGGCGTTAGTTAGCAGTTCTATGAAGATCCGCTCTAGGCTAAAAGGGTCGCAAGCCAGTGGCGGGAGATTAGGTGTGATACTTAAAATCACCCTTTGCTTACATATAGCGCGATTACGTGCTTGAAATAACTCTACAACCCGCCAAAGCCATTGTTGGACGTGAATAGTTTCTAATACCCAAGGTGTCGCGCTGGTATCTAACCGTTGTAAATCGAGAAAGTTATTAATCAGGTTGATTTCGCGATCGCACTCGTTATCTAAAATTTCAAAATAGCGAGATGCTTTTGAGCGTTCTGCTGCTGGCTTGGCCATTTCCAGCAAAAAATTTTGTTCTTGGTGTAGGGCAATTCCTAGCATTTGAATCGCCATTTTCATATTTGTCAATGGTGTACGAAGTTCGTGGGAGACTGTACTGAGAAATTCTTCTTTGAGGCGACTGAGGCTTTCCATTTCTGCCAACTGAGCCTGCATTGTAGTTTGGCTAGTTTGTTGGCTAACTTCTTTCTGCTTGTAAGTGGTGATGTCTTGACACACCATCAAAATCACGGAACTGTTCTCAGGACAGTCTTGTTCAGGCGATATTTGAACTGTAGTTTTTACCCATCTAATCTTACTATCAAGGCAGTTTAGGCGATATTCTCCATTAATAGAGTCATAGGGTTGAGCAGCACTGCAAAGCTCAATGAATACCTCAGATAGTTTTTCTTTGTCTGTTGGCTCAAACAGATTAAACACCGAGGTTTTGATTAATTGTTCAGGTGTGTAACCCAGACAGTTAGCTCCGAACTGGTTTACAGATAGAATTATTCCTGCTGCATTCAAACTCAGGTAAATCGTCGGTGTATTTTCATAGAGATGGCGATACCACTGGAGTTCTGCTTGTGTACGCCGTAGCATTTCTGCTGTGTACAGTTCTAAATCCGAGGTTCTTTCAGGCACAAGTTCCAAGCGAGCCGGAGGTGCTGACAAGGTATCTTGTTGTTGGTGGGTTTGATGCCAGAGCGATCGCTGATTAAAGCTCATAAGACGTAAACTTGTACCCAAGGGCTAAAGTTCATTAATAGGGAATAAAAAGAATTTATTATATATAATTTTTTGGTTAGATTTAGCCAATTAAAGCCAGAAAAATCTGTTTGTAGTGTTTAATGCTTTCTATTGATAGCTCAGACCTACAGATGATTAATTACTTTTATTTACATCAATTTATTGATTTACCCGAACAATATATGTACTAAGAAAATTTAGACTTCTTAGTTCTAGAGTCAGAATATTTGTGAGGTAAGTTATGCAGCAATTTGAGTTCTGATGCACTCAAGTCGCGCCACTGGCCTAGTTGTAGTCCATCCAAGTTGAGATGGGCTATGCTCACCCTGATGAGTCGCAAAGTGGGAAACCCTACAGCCGCAGTCATCCGCCGCACCTGACGATTTTTGCCTTCTGTCAAAGTCATTTCTAACCAGGCTGTCGGCACATTTTTACGAAATCTAATGGGTGGATGGCGATCGCCCACTGGTGGATCTTCGGGTAACAGTCTCACTTTTGCAGGTCGAGTGCGGTAATCTTGGATTTCTACACCCGTTTGCAATTTGGTTATAGCATCTGCATCGGGAATCCGCTCTACTTGTACCCAGTAAGTTCGCGGATGGGCAAAACGCGGATCAGAAAGTCGATGTTGCAATTTTCCATCGTTTGTCAACAGTAATAATCCTTCACTATCCCAGTCCAAACGCCCCACAGGATAAACATCAGGCACATCAATATAATCTTTGAGAGTACTATGGTTCGGTGTTTCCTGCGTAAATTGACTGAGGACACCGTAGGGTTTGTGAAAAATCAGATACCGAAAGCTACTAGTCATTAGATATTATCTATTTTTTCTCTACTCCTTAACTTTCCAATAGATAGTTAACAGAGGTTCGTGAGTGAAATTATGCAAAAAATTGGGAATTTTAATAAAAACCACATAAGTGTGAGTTGATTATGCTGAACTCTAAGATTTGCAGACGTTCTTTCTTGTTCCTGGGAGGTGCTTCCCTAGTAAACGGACTGTCATTAGCACTCCCCGCAACTGCTCAAACTGTCCAAGTTAAAAAAGCCAAGGTGAATGGGATTTCTTTCTACCAGACAATTATTGATCTTACTGACCCGCAAACCTTGATAACTATTGGTTTAGCCAAGAATGCAGCTTTTGCGAATACACAGCAGAAAAGTAGCGGTGATGAAGAATTTAGCAAAATGGTATCTCGTTATCGTGCCGCTGTGATTGCCAATGGGACTTTTTTCGCCAAAAATGCCCAGAAGACAGTCATGGGTAACATGGTAGCAGCAGGTAGATTTGTCAAATACAGCCAATGGGAAAATTTTGGCACTACCTTGGGTTTGCGAGTTGGCAACCAGCCAGAGATGATTACAGCACGGGTTGATGGTAAACCTGAATGGCATCAACATTGGTTTTCTCTCACCTGTGGCCCCCGATTGTTAAGACAGGGAAAAATTTGGCTCAACCCAGGACTAGAAGGATTTAAAGATCCTCATGTTTTAGGACAAGGCGCACGCACAGCTATAGGTTTCCCCGCTGATGGTAAAAAATTATTTTTGGTGAGTTTCGATGGTAGCCTAACTTTGCAACAAACAGCACAAGCTATGAAAGCAATCGGCTGTTATGAAGCCATGAACTTAGATGGTGGTGCGTCGAAAGCTTTAGCCGCCAATAATAAAATTTTAGTTCCAGCAGGTAGACCCCTAACAAATGTAATTGTTGTCTATGATGCTAGAAATCCGGCTCCAGCAGCTTTAAAACAAGATTGGATGAGATTTCAAAAAGGTGACCGCCCAAAAATTTCTGGTGTTTAGAAAGGTGAGGTGCGATCGCTTTAACCCACACCTCATAAATTGTTAACCCTCTTGCCCCCAACCCTAAACAAGATGGTACAATCTACATCCATGCTAGGGGTGCCTGAGATTTCAGGCTGAGATCACACCCTTAACACCTGAGTCTGGGTAATACCAGCGGAGGGAAGCTGTTTATTGAGGAATTTCAATCATGCGGAAAGAATGGGTTGCCAAGCGGCGTGGGCAGAGCAATGTAACTCAAATGCACTACGCACGTCAGGGTGTTATCACCGAGGAAATGCACTACGTTGCCCAGCGGGAAAATCTTCCTGCTGACCTGATTCGTGAGGAAGTAGCACGGGGAAGAATGATTATCCCGGCGAACATTAATCACACCAACCTAGAGCCAATGGCTATTGGTATCGCCTCCAAGTGCAAAGTAAATGCCAATATTGGTGCTTCACCCAACTCTTCCAATCTTCAAGAAGAAGTAGACAAATTGAAGCTGGCGGTGAAATATGGTGCTGATACCGTGATGGACTTGTCCACAGGTGGCGGTAACTTAGATGAAATCCGCACAGCTATTATCAACGCCTCACCCGTACCTATTGGTACAGTGCCAGTTTACCAAGCATTAGAAAGCGTCCACGGCACAATTGAAAACCTCACCGCCGATGACTTCCTCCACATCATCGAAAAACACGCCCAGCAAGGGGTTGACTATCAAACCATCCACGCTGGCATTTTGATGGAACATTTACCCCTAGTCAGAAGCCGCATCACTGGGATTGTGTCTCGTGGTGGTGGCATTTTGGCACGGTGGATGCTGCATCACCATAAACAAAACCCGCTTTACACCCACTTCCAAGACATCATTGAAATTTTCAAGAAATATGATGTTTCTTTCAGCTTAGGTGATTCCCTGCGTCCTGGCTGTACCCATGATGCTTCTGATGCTGCACAATTAGCTGAATTGAAAACCCTCGGACAGTTAACTCGCAAAGCCTGGGAACACGATGTCCAGGTAATGGTAGAAGGGCCTGGACACGTCCCAATGGATCAAATTGAATTCAACGTCCGCAAGCAAATGGAAGAGTGTTCTGAAGCACCTTTCTATGTGTTGGGGCCATTGGTAACAGATATTGCTCCTGGCTATGACCACATTACTTCCGCTATTGGCGCAGCAATGGCTGGCTGGTATGGTACAGCAATGTTGTGCTACGTTACCCCTAAGGAACACTTAGGACTACCCAACGCTGAAGATGTTCGCAATGGGTTGATTGCCTACAAAATAGCAGCCCACGCCGCCGACATTGCCAGACATCGACCAGGCGCAAGAGACAGAGACGACGAACTCTCCCGCGCCCGTTACAACTTCGACTGGAACCGTCAGTTTGAATTATCCCTCGATCCAGAAAGAGCGAAGGAATATCACGACGAGACTTTACCCGCAGACATCTACAAAACGGCTGAATTTTGTTCGATGTGTGGGCCTAAATTCTGTCCGATGCAAACTAAGGTTGATGCTGATGCGCTGACAGAACTAGAGAAGTTCTTGGAGAGAGAAAAGGTAACTCAAGGTTAATTACTAGTTAATAGCCCCAGATGTGCAATCTGGGGCTATACCAACAAGCCTGCGATCGCAGGCTAATTTTTTCACATCAAAATGACTACATTCCTGACAGACTCCACCGATATTAACCGGATTCATTTCTCCTCAAAACTGAATTTAAAGCAGCGCAGTGAATTGGGACAGTTTTTTACTCCCGCTTTAGTTGCGCGGTTGATGGCGAGACAATTCAGCAATCTATCTGGTCATATTAATCTTTTAGATCCGGGGGCTGGAGTTGGTGCGTTAACTGCTGCATTTGTCGAACAACTATTAGCAAATCCTCGCAATGTCAAAAGTTGTTTGCTTACAGCTTATGAAATTGAATCAGCTTTTATACCAGCTTTGAGACAATGCCTGACAGAGTGTTGTATCGCTTTAGAAAAAATAGGAATTACAGCAAACTATTGCTTATATCAAGAAAGTTTTATTCAGAATATTAGTGAAATAGATTTAGCAATTTTCAATCATTCATCTAATAGCTTTACCCATGCAATTCTTAACCCACCTTATAAAAAAATTAATCGCCAATCAATAGAAAGAAAAATCCTGTCACAATTAGGAATAGAAACTGTAAATTTATATAGCGCATTTGTTTGGCTAACTGTTTTAAATTTGTCTGACAACGGAGAAATAGTTGCTATTACGCCTAGAAGTTTTTGCAATGGTTTTTATTTTAGGCCTTTCAGGCAAGCTTTTCTGCAAAATATGGTAATTTCAAACATTCATATTTTTGAAAGTCGTTCAGCAGCTTTTATAGAAGATAATGTATTACAAGAAAATATTATTTTTCATGCAATTAGAACTAAAACTATACCAGATTACGTTGAAATTGCTAAAAATATTGAAAACAAGTTAGATGAATTTTCAGAATTAAGATATGTTCCTTATAGCCAAGTTGTTGATCCTCATGATTATGAAAGTTTTATTCATATTGTGACCAACTCTCTTGAGGATTATTTGAGAGCGCAAATGAATCAATTCTCATCTACTTTAGATGACCTTGGCTTAGAAGTTTCAACAGGGCCAGTTGTGGATTTTCGTCTCAAATCAGCGTTGAAAACTTCCTGGGATAATAAAAGTGTGCCATTGATTTATCCAGAAGCGATCAAGGCAGGGAAAGTATGTTTTCCCCCTAGTAATCCCCGTAAAGCGATCGCTATTACACAAAACCCAGAAACAGCAAAATGGTTAGTCCCATCAGGTTGGTATGTTTTAACAAAGCGATTTTCAGCTAAAGAAGAAAAGCGTCGTGTTGTAGCTGCTGTGTGTCCTCCTAGCGATTTTCCGGTATTTGGTATAGAAAATCACCTAAATTATTACCATGCTCACGGTCAGGGAATGAACCCTGATTTAGCACGAGGTTTAACAGCATTTCTCAATTCAACTTTATTAGATATTTACTTCCGCCAATTTAGTGGACACACACAAGTCAACGCCACAGACTTACGGAAACTTAAATACCCTAGCAAAGATGATTTAATTCGATTAGGAAGCCAAATTGGTGATTCTCACTTAGATCAGGAACAACTTGATCAAGTTGTACATCAAACTTTGTCGATTATGAGCGAAGCCACAAATGCAATTCAGGCGAGTAAACGAATTGAGGAGGCGTTAGCAATTCTCAAAGCTATTTCTGCTCCTAAAGCTCAACAGAACGAACGCTCTGCATTGTGTTTACTGGCTTTAGCAGACATTCGGCCTGAAACATCTTGGTATCAAGCAACAGCACCAAGACGCAGAATCACAGAAATGATGGATTGGTTTCGTGATCACTACGGTAAACAATATGCACCAAATACACGCGAAACAGTGCGACGACAGACAATGCACCAGTTTGTGCAGATGGGGATAGTTGTAGAGAATCCGGATCAACCAGAGCGACCGATTAACAGCCCAAAATGGTGTTATCAACTTCATCAACAAGCATTATCACTGATTAAATTGTACGCTTCGGAACAATGGGAAGAAGCTCGTCACAATTATGCTGTTTCAGTGACAAATTTATTGCAGGACAGAAAGCGAAATAGACCAATAATTCCTGTAACACTACCTAATGGTCAAGCTATTCAACTTTCATCGGGTGGACAGAATTTATTAATCAAAGACATTTTAGAAAGTTTCTGTCCCAAATTTACACCTAGAGGTTTTGTGATTTATGTAGGTGATGCTGGAGATAAGTTTATTATCAATGAAACTCAGAAATTCCGAGAACTGGGAATTGAGCTAGACACTCACGGTAAAATGCCAGATATTGTAGTTTACTATGAGCAACAAGACTGGCTGATATTAATAGAGGCTGTGACAAGTCATGGCCCGGTAAACTTGAAACGTCGCAATGAATTAAAGCAACTGTTTCAGTCTAGTCGTAAAGGATTGGTGTTTGTAACTGCCTTTCCCAGTCGTCAGGAAATGACTCGGTATCTAGCTGAGATTTCTTGGGAAACAGAGGTGTGGATAGCAGATCAACCTGATCACATGATTCATTTTAATGGGGAAAGATTTCTTGGCCCGTATGAAAGCTAAGGTGTTTAACTAGCTATTTAAATATCACTACTGTTATCGTTTTCAGTATTCCCAGTCTTCTCAAGATTCTGGCTGAAATACAGCTTCACGATCGCCTTTACTCTCACCCTCAACACCCATACAGCCCGACTTTGCTGGAAATATTTTAATATAGCATCAGGATAAGTTTAGTTTTGGCTATTCTCACCAGACTAATATGATGCTGAATTTAGTTAGGTATTTTGCTACGATCGCTGTTTGATAGACCTAACTGTGATAGTGGTAAATTTATAATAAGTATGTTAGTAAAACGCAAAAGCCGCAGTATCGCTGCTGTTCTCGCTTTTTCTGGTACGCTCACCATTTCAGGACTGCATAAGTTTTATTTAGGACAGCCGTTGTGGGGTATTTTATATGTTCTGCTTTCTTGGACACCAATCCCCAAGGTGGCTAGTGCTATTGAAGGTGTCTGGTATTTAGCCCAAGATGAAGAAGCTTTTGACCGGAATTTTAATCAGGGTAAGTCACCTGTCAAATTTTCTCAACACACAAGTAATCAGGTGGAAACCATTGCAAAAGCTTTGCGTGAGTTAGATACACTCCGCCAAGATGGTTTGATTTCTGAATATGAATTTGAGCAAAAGCGCCGCCAGCTGCTCGACCAAATTTCTTGATACAAGTAAAGATGATGCACAACTGGCTACCTTTAAACTTCAAGTTACAAAAACTTCGCGCCAAACTGCTCAATGATCCTTACTATCGGTTGCAATCTGGCGAAGAAATTCAAATAGCGGCACAATTGGGTATCCGGATTGATGTGAATCAAGCAACGGTAGATGATTGGTTACGCTTACCAGGCTTGTCGATTCACCAGGCGCGATCGCTTGTAGAACTTTCCCGTTCTGGGGTCAAATTTTACTGTATCGAAGATATTGCAGCCGCTTTGAGTTTACCTGTGCAAAGACTCAAGCCATTAGAGCCACTGCTGCATTTTGTTTACTATGACAACGAATCTCTGGTTCATTCCACTAATTTAGTCAACCCAAATACCGCTACAGTCGAGATTTTGGCGCAAACACCATTTTTTGATTTATCTTTGGCTCAAGCGGTTGTAGAAAATCGCCAAGTCAATGGACTATACCGGAATTTAGCTGATTTTCAGCAAAGATTGCAGTTGTCTGCCGAGGCGATCGCTCAGTTAATGTATTTTCTGCGATTTTAATTAATAGCTGGTTGCCATTTGTCATCTTAATATTTCTCTACTAAATTTAGTAAATATACACAGATTTATTAAATTATTTATTAATTAAAAGATCCCTTACCTTAAATCATTGATCCCTGACTTATTCAATAAGTCGATGGTGTCAGCTTTATAGCAATCTTCAGTTAGATTTAAATAAAAATTAATCATCAAACACTTACAAGCAGGGACTTTCAGGCAAATTTCTGCTGCTGGACTGTATAACTTTTTTATGTCTTTGTTATGTCTAGCAATTAATATCAGCTTTCTCTATTTTGCTGAAAATTGGTCATAAATTTTTTTGAATTTATATAATCTCTAAGCAATTGTCAAAAAATGATGACATTTGTCTAGAGGTATTCATAAAAACTTATTTCCCAAAATATTTTATATATATATTCCCTTGGTTACAAAGTGTTAAGAAATTCTTATTAAAAAATATTGCTACTACTTGATTTTGTTGTTAACGTGTGTTTAGCGCGCTGCTGATCAATGCTCTGAATCTAAAAGAGGTAATAACTATGAGCCATATCTATGTCAGCCAATAGCGTAAAGTATTGATTTGCCATTTGGAAGGTAGAGAGAGGATTTCCGCAACGCAGATTGACACATAAATATCTGATTTGCTAACAGCTGAGTTCTCCTCTGAAATTCAACAATAATCGATGATTTGTCTTACCCGCGGGAAACGAGTAGCTGTAATTGCGTCTATCTGCAAGCCAAAAACGCGGACTAAGACTTAAATTCTGGAGATGAAACTGATGAAAATTCAAGGTAATGTTGCTCTAATAACAGGGGCTTCTCGTGGTATTGGTAAAGCGATCGCCCTAGCGCTGGCGCAACAAGGAATGAAAAAGCTAATTTTAATAGCACGCGATCGCCAAAAGTTAACTGAAGTCGCCCAAGAAATCGAAGCACTGGGAACAGAAGCCGTCATCATGACACTAGATTTAACTCGCGCCACTGAAGTAAATATTGCTGTAGCGCAACTATGGCGCAATCATGGCCCGATTCATCTACTGGTAAACTGTGCAGGAGTTGCATATCAAACTTCATTCTTGCGTTCTAAACTTTTCCAAGTGCAAGAAGAACTTTCGGTGAATTTGTTGGGAATGTATACCCTAACTAGTTTGATAGCGCGACGGATGGCGAGCCAAAGACAAGGGACAATTGTCAATGTCTCTAGTTTAATGGGGAAAGTCGCTGCACCGACGATGGCAACATATTCCGCCACCAAGTTTGCCATCTTAGGATTTACCCAAGCCTTGCGTCAGGAACTAGCCGAGTACAATATTCAAGTCAAAGCCTTATTACCTTCCCTCACCGACACAGATATGGTGCGCGACTTGCAACTATTCCGTTGGGTGATCCCGATGACACCGCAACAAGTAGCGCAAGCATTGATAGTTGGATTGCACAATGATGCACCAGAAATTTTAGTAGGATGGCAAAGTCATTTAGCTGTGTGGTGTCAACGCCTCGCCCCTTGGTTGCTGGAGTTGATTTTAAAAATCGCCGCACCACCAAAAAAGCAGCAGTTTGAAGAAAGACCAAGCTTATTGAGCAGAATTAATCGTTTCTGTGATGTTTTGCTATCGAGAAACGTGACTCCTTTAGCATCTGCACGTAAGTCTTAAGAGATTCTGGCACGCGATCGCCTACTGCAACAATAAAGATACAGTATGAGGGATGAAAAGTTTTATTCCTCATACTTTATGCTTTCCTTCCCTACAACTGTCCCACCAGAAATTATTGATGGTTTACCAAATATTTCTGGCTGGGAAAACGAGGTGCTTGCTGTAGTCAATCACAACGAACCCGTTTTTTTGCCCTCAACCAATATCAAGTTAGAGGATGTTAATGCAGTATTTGCGATCGCCTTACACATGCACCAGCCAACTATCCCCGCAGGATACAACGGCGAACTGATCAGCAATCTGCAATATATGTTTGAGCATCCTAATGAAGGCGATAACCACAACGCTGCGCCTTTTGCTTATTGCTATAGCCGGATGGGTGATTTTATCCCCGAACTCGTCAGCCAAGGTTGCAATCCCCGCATCATGTTAGATTACTCTGGCAATTTGTTGTGGGGATTGCGTCAGATGGGACGCAACGATATCCTTGACAACCTCAAACGAATTACTTGCGATCAAAAATATCAACCTTACGTCGAATGGTTGGGAACAATGTGGAGTCATGCTGTTGTTCCTTCCACACCAATACCTGATATTAAATTACATATTATTGCTTGGCAACAACATTTTGCAGCTATTTTTGGTTGGGAAGCATTGGCGCGAGTCAAAGGCTTTTCGCCACCAGAAATGCACCTACCAAATCACCCTGATACTCTATTTGAATTTATTAAATCACTCAAAGAATGTGGCTATCGCTGGCTACTTGTGCAAGAACATTCTGTAGAAACAATCAATGGCGAATCGCTGCGGTACAAACATTTACCACACCGTTTAATAGCCCGTAATTCCCAAGGCGAAACAATTAGCATCACCGCCTTGATTAAAACTCAAGGTTCCGATACAAAATTAGTTGCTCAAATGCAGCCATATTACGAAGCGAAAACTCTTTCAAAACAACAAATAGGCGATGTATTAGTACCACCAATCGTTAGTCAAATTGGTGATGGTGAAAATGGCGGGGTGATGATGAATGAATTTCCCAGTGCTTTCAAACAAGCTTGGTGGGATATGGTTAATCATGGTGGTGGGAAATCTGGTGTGATTGGGGTGTGCGGTACAGAATATTTAGAATTAATTGAAGCAGCAGGTTGCAACCCACAAGATTATCCGGCTTGTCAACCAGTAGGACAACATCAAATTTGGCAGAGAGTTGCACCCGATAATTGTCACCCTGAAGCTGTAGAAAATGCCATTCAAGAATTAAAACAAATTAATCCTAACTTCCATGTAGATGGGGCTTCATGGACAAATCATATTAGTTGGGTCAAAGGATATGAAAATGTGTTATCCCCGATGAACCAACTTAGCAGTTTATTTCATGAAAAAGTAGATAAGCTACTGCTAAATAGTGAACCTGAAACGATGACAAAACAATCTCAATACCGCCAGACATTACTATATAATTTCTTGCTACAAACAAGCTGTTTTCGTTATTGGGGACAAGGAACTTGGACAGACTATGCCAGAGAAATTTATCAACGTGGGGGGACTTTATTGCAAGCAAATTTATAAACTACAACAGTAGGGTGGACATGATAATACTCACCCTACAAGCTTTCTTGTAAATTTATTTTCTTCTCTAACATCCTACTCTACCCTTCGGAAACACCTGACGGCGACCGGGAAGCTACTTCTTGTTTATACATTCTTTACGTTTTATTTAAAAATATTTATGTAATCTCACGGTGGGTTAGGAGTAAAATCAATTTAAATTTAGTTTAGATAATCAAATTTAAATTTTTATATAAAAACTCAGCGAGAGTAACAAAATGTTGTGGCAAAAATGGCAACTATTGTTAGGAATTGCGGCACTAGTGTTGCCATTAACGTTTAGTTTAGCTCACGCCAGGATCAGGATAGATGCAGCGATCGCAGCCAAAGCTATTGCCCAAAATTCTATCCCTAATCAACGTCAACACCGTACTGCACTAATTATTGGCAATTCCAATTATAAATTAGCAGACACATTAGCTAATCCTGTCAACGATGCTACAGATATTGCTAACTCCTTACAGCAATTGGGATTTGATGTCATACTCCTCAAAGATGCAGATTTGCGACAAATGGAAGAAGCACTTGAAAGCTTTAATCGCCGTTTGCGTCAGGGAGGAGTGGGACTCTTTTACTATGCAGGCCACGGACTACAAGTAGACGGAGAAAATTATTTAATACCTGTAAATGCGCGGCTGGAAAGAGAACAAGATGTACGTTACGAAGCGATGGCGATGGGTAAAGTACTAAACGTTATGGAAGATGCGGCTAACGATGCTAACTTTATTATTTTAGATGCCTGTCGAAATAATCCCTTCTCTCGTCAATGGCGTTCTCTACAACGTGGTTTAGCAGCACCAACACAATCTGTTAAAGGTACACTCATTGCTTATTCTACCGCACCTGGAAAAGTCGCCTTGGATGGAGATGGCCGCAATAGCCCCTACACTACAGCCTTGTTACGCAATATAAATACTCCCAGCCTAGATGTCGAGCAAATGTTTAAGCAAGTGCGGGCTGAAGTACTTCAAACAACTATTGGAAAACAAACACCTTGGGAATCTTCTTCTCTGGTTGGTTCCTTTGCCTTCAATCTGACAAATGATATTAAAAGAGATAATTTGAAACCTTCTACACCTCAACCATCTCCTCTAACTCCACCAAATTCACAAGGAAAAATAGCTTTTATCCAACCGCCGAGTTTAGTTGAGGTAACGATTAGTTATAGTCGAATTAAAACCTTGGGAGCCACCTATTATTTTACAGTTCACTTACCAGAAAATGCTGGAAGAACATTGCAACAAATTACAATTAACCAGCCTGAGAGTGCAGAATACATTCGCTTTAATCTCAACGAGAGTGTCGCTTTTAAAGGAACGCGTTCTCAGAAAGGAGAAAAACTAGAGTTAAAAGATATTAGCAGCGACGAAAAAACCCAAACTGTATCGTTTACTTTTGATCCTCCTGTGTCTCCTGGTAGTGAAGTTACTATTGGTTTAAAAGCTCTGCAAAATCCTCAAAGAAATGGTGTTTATGTCTTCGGTGTTACAGCATTTCCAATGGGTGAAACATCCAGTGGGCAATTTCTAGGTTTTGGTAAATTTCATTTTATCAGCACATCTAATACTAATTTGTAATTAATAATCTTCTATGTTTTTTTCTCAGTATTACTAACAGCTATACTTTATACTAAAGGCAAAAGTATTTTAAATTCTGACCCGACACCTACCTGAGAACGGAAATCTAATTTACCACCATGTCTAGCTGTAATAATTCGGTAACTAACACCTAAACTAGTTTCTATATCCGCCCGTTTCTCAGTAGAAAAAGAATCCAAAATTTGTTTTTGAGATTCTTCCGACATCCCTGGACTATTGTCAACAATGCTAATGCAGACCCAACGAGAATCTGGCGCATTTGGTTGGTTTGCTGTTTGTGAAATAACGGCTGTAGTAATGATAATTTGAGGTTGGTTGCTGTTATGACAACTCTTTTGTTGAAATTGCTGTCTCACTGCTTCATCTAATAAACCATCCACAGTTTGACTAAAAATATTCATTAATACTTGGTGTAATTGCCCCATAAAACAAGAAACAGGGGGAATCTTACCATATTTTTTCACAATCTCAATCTCTCCTTTTAAACGACTCTTCAGGAGAAGGATAATCCCATCTATACAAGCATTAATATCTACTGGTTTGGGATAAATTTCATCAATATGACAGAAATTTTGTAAACTGGTGACGAGTTTTTTTAATCTTTCTGCACCAGTGTGGGCGCTTGTCAAAGCTTTGCCTAAATCTTCTTCTAAAAAATCAAATTCAATTTCGTCTTTAAGATAATTAATAGCGGCGGAACTCTGGGGGAAATCTTCAGCGTAAGCTGCTATTAACTTGAGTAAGTCTTGACTATATTTAGAGATGTACGTTAAATTTCCCCAAATAAATCCTACAGGGTCTAAAATTTCATGAGCTACGCCATCAACTAACCGCCCTAAGCGTGCCATTTTATCATTTTGAATCATTTGTGCTTGGCTACGTTCGTAGCGTACCTGAGTTTCAATTCCTCGAATTTGCCAAGCAGCTAGATTCAAATCATGAATATCTAATAATTTGTAAGTATTTGTCTCTGTTTGCACAACAACAGGTTCAGAAAAAAGTTCAGGCGATCGCTTGAGTGTATGCTGCATTGCTGTTAAGATTGTTGTCGTCTCTGGCAACAGTAAAATTTCTGCGCGTGCATAGCTGTAAAGCTCGCGTAAATTAGCTTTAGCAAATAACTCTTGTCCGAATGGGCGAATGAAAAATTCTAGTATTCTGCGGCGAGAAATCATTCCCAGGAATTTTCCTCTTTCTATCAACACTACTCCTGGTAATTGTGGGTATTTTTCCAAATAACCGACTAGTTCAATACATGTACAACTAATATCTACACCAAAGTTGTACATCGGTAGTTCTTGGAGATTTGACTCTAAACTGAGGTAGTGATTACTGGCAATAGATAAAACTGGTGGTGAGATTAAAGAAGTGAATTCTGGTGACACTGGCAACCCTGATATATATAAGTTTTAAAGAGTAATTAATAAATAAAATGCTGATATTTTAAAGTTAACTGAGTAACTCTTTAGCACTAAATATTACTATATGGTGCAAGTTAAACAGACAAAAACGGTTGATAAATGGCAAATTGACAACCTCACACGTTATTTTTATGTGTATATTTCGACTCGAATCTTTATTTTATTAACAGATGAATAATTTAAACAACTTAATTCATCAAAATATTAACTAATAATAACAAAAATGATAATTTGCCAGATTTTAGGCAGTAGTAGCCGTGAAAATACTTGGAGTCTTTTTGAGAATTAGCGCCATACATAATGTTTACTAAAAATATTCCAAATTGGTATTGCCGTTTGCTAGTTTCTGTAGTAGAAATCAACCACGACTGATCTTTAATTTACAAAAAGTAAGTTAAAACACGGATATCAGTAACTAAGCGTGATCCCCAAATGTTTAAACTCTGTAAATCCTTGATGAAAATGCGTGGAAGATAACACAAAAATCAGCTAATTTACAGTAAGTATAAACATTAGGTAATTAAACGTCACCTAGTCCTATACCCATCAACCGATAATTCGGAACTATTTCGGAAATCAGACAATCTTCAAAATCGCAATCATCAGTAAATGCACTCATGTAAAATGACTATACTAAAACTAATGGACGCTAGTTAGCGCTTAAGCAAGACTACGAATTAAACATGTTCTGGTTGTGTCAATGATGTTTAATCACCCGTACATGATTTTGATCACCATTTCGATAGAATGACTAGACATAACTTCAAAACTTTAAACCGCTTTTGACTGCGACACCCATGAATCAACTGAGCAATGGTTTCACGATATTTCTGAGTCTGCTAGTCGAAGCGATGCCGTTTTTGCTCCTAGGGGTTTTATTCTCTAGTTTGCTGCTATTTTTTGTTGATGAGCGCAAATTAGTCGAAAAAATGCCCAAAAATCCGCTGTTGGGAGCTTTAGTTGGCAGTATGGTTGGTTTTTTATTTCCGGTGTGTGAGTGTGGCAATGTGCCGGTAGCGCGGCGTTTGCTGATTCAGGGCGTACCCACACCTGTAGCAATTGGTTTTTTACTAGCTGCGCCAACCATTAATCCCATTGTCATTTGGGCAACTTGGACGGCGTTTCGCGATCAGCCAGAAATAGTAGTTTTACGGGTAGTATTTTCTCTATTAATTGCCACAATTGTTGGCTTTGTCTTCAGTTTTCAAAAGGACTTGCATCCCATACTCCAGCCTGCGATCGCCCGTTATATGAAGTTTAATCCCCCAGCCAAAGTGGAACCGCAACGGCGGGGGAAACGTTACCAAATTCCCCAAGAACCAACCACACCAAATTTGTTGCAATCTGGCACATATATTTTGGGTGGGAAAGCAGGTACACCCACACGCATGGATGGGAGCATATCACCAGCAGATGACCCCCTCGCCAGCCCAAATAAACCACTGGCGGCGAAACTACGCTTGTTGATGGATAACAGTATTCAAGAATTACGGGAACTGGGAGGAGTGATGGTGATTGGTAGTGCGATCGCAGCTGCCATTCAAGTCTTTGCACCCCGTGATTTAATCCTTAGTCTCGGTGCTGGCCCTGTCAGTTCGATCATTGTGATGTTAATTCTGGCAGCAGTTGTTTCTATTTGTTCAACAGTTGACTCCTTTTTTGCCCTATCTTTTGCCTCAGCATTTAGTAGCGGTTCCTTGCTGGCATTTCTGGTCTTTGGGCCAATGATTGACATTAAAAGTATTGGTTTAATGTTATCTATTTTCAAGCCTAGGGCAATTTTTTACCTCTTTGCCTTAGCCGGACAATTGACATTCTTATTTACCATTTTTCTTAACCTCCATGTTCTTTAAACAGTGCTGAGTTAAAAGACAGAGATGTCTAATAACTAATGACAAAGGACAAATGACAAATGACATCTAAATCTCAACGCTTTAATTTATTACTACCTTGGCTGGATGTTTTAGCCGTCACAGCTTGGGGAATTTTGATGTTGAAATACTGGCTGACTGGCAAGCTGAACTTGTTGATTCATCCGAATTACTTTGGTTTAGTGGTAGTGGCTGGTATTGGCTTAATAATTGTCGGTTTATTCAAAATGCAAGAACTTTGGCAACGTCGCCGCCGCGATATTGTGCCAAATGTCCAGCACATGACTTTGTTTCCGCCCGGTTGGGGTGGTGCTTTATTGTTAACGGCGGCAATTTTAGGTTTCATCTTTACACCGCAAGTTTTTGCCAGCGACAAAGCACTGAATCGTGGTGTAAGTGATTTACTCGGCACTTCACGTATCAAACCCCAAGCCTTTCGGGCTTCAATTCGCCCCGAAGAGCGATCGCTAGTAGACTGGGTACGGACACTCAATGTTTATCCTGAACCAGACGCATATACAGGGCAAAAAGCTAAAGTCCAAGGCTTTGTCATCCATCCCCCAGATTTAAGTAAAGAATATGTGTTTTTAGCCAAATTTGTTCTTTCATGCTGTGCTGCGGATGCTTACCCTGTAGGATTACCTGTAAAATTGCCCGCCAGTCAAGAACAGTACGCCCCTGATACCTGGTTAGAAGTTGAAGGACAAATGGCGACAGACAATCTCAGCGGAAAACGCCAACTCACCATTGTGGCTAACTCCGTCAAAAAGATTCCCCAACCTCAAAATCCCTATAGTTATTAGTGATTTGTTATTTGTCATTTGCTAATGACCATTGACCATTGACTAATGACCATTGACTATTGACTAATTACCAATGACTAGTAAAACCCTTATCCAACCATTAGACCGTGTAGCGATCGCCTTGATGCTGCTGCTGAGTTTGTTGATTGGTTTTATCATCCTACAAGGTGATGTTGTTTCCCCCCGTGTCCGCAACTTTACTTGGCAAAATCAGCAAATTGGTTCAGAAGATATTGCTTTTAGCCTCACCTTTAGCCGTCCAATGGATACAAAAAGCGTTGAGGATAACTTAAAAATTGAGCCGCCCTTAGCAGGAAAATTTAGTTGGGCAGGTAGACGGGTGGTCTATACATTATTAACACCAGCCCCTTACGGTACGAACTATAAAGTACAGTTACAACAAGCAAAAGATAAATTTGCCCAGAAAGAAAGTAAATCTAAAGTTATACAGCCTTTTGTTGGTAGTTTTCGTACCCGCGATCGCGTCATTATTTATATAGGAGCTAACCCCGAAGAACAAGGGCAGTTAATTCTTTACAACTTAACTCAAGAGCAAAAAAAGGTACTTACCCCCAAAGACATCACAGTGATGGACTTTAAAGCATTTCCAGATGGGGAAAAAATCTTATTTTCGGCTCGTACTACCAACAACGAAGATTTACTCTCCGCCCAGTTGTACACAGTCACCACAGGAATTGCCGACAAGTCTGACCAAAAACCAGAAGCAGCCGCTAAAGTTGACTTAATTTTAGATAATAAAGATTATCAAAACCTAAAATTTGACTTATCACCAGACGGACAAACTATCGTCGTCCAACGTGGTAATAAAAATAATCCTGGTGACTTTGGGTTGTGGTATATGCCCACCACCTGGGATAAATCAGGCAAAAAACCTACTCCCCAACGCTTACAAAGCCAACCAGGGGGAGATTTTATGATTACTCCTGATAGTAAAGCCGTTGCCGTTGCCCAAGGTCAAGGCGCGGCGATATTGCCACTACAAGCCGATGCGAGTAAACCCCTAGACTTTTTACCACAATTTGGTCTAGTACAAGCTTTCTCTAAAGATGGCTCTCAAGCGGCAATGGTCAAATTTAACACCGATTACACACGAGATTTATTTTTAGTCACTAACCAAGGTATCCAAAAACCTTTGTTAAAAACTACAGGCTCAATTATCAATTGCCAATTTGATCCGGCTTCACCCACCCTCTATTGTTTGCTGACACAGTTAATCACCCAAGCAGAATATGTAGAGCAACCTTATTTAGTCGCCATCAATCTGACAACTGGACAACAAAAACCGCTGCTAGTTTTACCAGTTGATCAGCGGAACGTGGAAATGAGTTTATCACCAGATGGGCTAGGTTTGTTATTTGACCAAGTAGTAGCCCAACCAGAGAACGCGCAAACATCTGCCAATAGTTTAAAAACAGATGACGGTGAAGCAATCACCACTAGCAGTCTGTGGTTAATGCCACTGTTACCGATCGCTGATGCAGCCGTGACCACCATCAAACCAGAAAAGCTACCGTTAATTGGCTTCCATCCTCGGTGGTTGCCTTAATTTAGTGCTGAGTGCTGAGTTAAAAAGACGTTGCATTGCAACGTCTTTAAATTTTAATTACTGTATTAAAATTTGACGGCTTAAAATGCTCATTACCTCATCGGGATTACCTGTTGGTTGCAGTGGACTCCAATCTCCCACACTGGCGTAGCCGATAACTTGCAAATAGTGAATTGTACTAGTGACAGCTTTGGGTGAACCAATCAGCAAATGTTTAATTGGTTCCCGGTAAGGAAATATTTGTTGAGAAATTTGCTGGCGATCAAGAGAGGGTAAATTTTGTCTTAAGAACTGGGCTATTTGAGATTGGGCGAAGTTGAGTAATTGTGCCATCATAATGTTGAAACTCCTGTATTTGGGTTTTGATAAAAGCGATCGCTCTCTTCTTGCCAGAACCAGACGATCGCTTTTATTTGTTTTGGGGTTTAGATCAGGGCGATCGTTTTGTTCTTTGGGGAACTGGGCGATCGCCTTTATCATGTCTTTTAATATAATGTATAATTTTATACTTGTCAATTGTTAATACAAAGATTTTTGTTAACAATTTGCTAGTTTTTACAGAGACAAATTATGTTGCATCAGAGTAATCTTAGTAAGACTACCTAACAGAATTACTGCAATTGTGAACAGTTATTTAATTTAGATAAAGTTGATAATTTGGCTAAGTGCAATTACTAAATGAATATAGGATTTTGTATTGATTACTAACGACAAGGTTTCATGTAGTGACGACAAGGTTCTGATTACTAACAACAAGGTTCTGTGTCGTGACGACAAGGTTCTGATTACTAACGACAGAGTTCTGTGTCGTGACGACAAGGTTGTGATTACTAACGACAGGGTTTCGTGTCGTGACGACAAGGTTCTGATTACTAACGACAGGGTTCTGTGTTCTGGAAAAATTTAGCTCTGCGACTTATCTAATAATTTAAGTAGCTTTTTGTGTAAGAGCGATCGCAATTATGTAAAAACCAACATTATCAAAATTACTTGTACAAAGCGTAAATCTAAATTTTTGCTTGAAATTGCGTAATTTCAAGCTGAATTGCTGTGTTATTAAATAAATAGGATGCACCTAAATTAAAGTAGCACATGGAACCTTTAACTACTGTGGCGATCGCTCTTGGCTCTGTAGTCGCCACTAAGGCGTTAGAAAAAACAGGCGAAATGGTTGGCGAAACTCTGTGGAATAAAACTGGTGAGTTGCTTGTCAAGCTAAGAAAACACTCACCTAATGTTGTAGCGGCGGTTGAAAAAGCACCAGAACAACCACTTGATTATGGCAAAGCTGTATTAGAAATAGAAGCTGCGGCTAAGTCTAATCCTGAAATCGCGCAAGCTGTACAAGAAGTGGCGACAGCAGCACAAGCAGAAACAAATCAGAACTTTATTCAATTAATACAGGAAATCGCCGACACGCTCAAATCTCAGTCACAACAGCCGATTTTTAACAACAATCAAAAGTTCGCAGATGAAATCAAGAACTTTTTTCAAGGTAATACATTTAACGCCCCAGTCACTTTTAATTGACTAAACTCGTCCGATGGGAAACGGACAAAGTTAACTCCCACAAAACATATACCACGCGGTTCTGTTCACTTTGTCGGGCGAGAAACAGAACTGACACAAGCACATGAAGACTTACAGCGTGGTAACTATGTCGCAATATCAGGGATGGGAGGCGTAGGTAAAACAGAATTTGCCACCCAATACGCTAAACAATATCAAAATAATTATGGCGGAATAACTTGGTTTAATGACCGAGCCAGTAATCTCGCGGCGGAAGTTTTGAGTTTTTTTGTGCAACTTGGTTTGGAGATTCCCCAAGAACAAGGCGGAAGACTGTTAACTTTACAAGAACAAGTCGCTTGGTGTTGGTTGCAATATCCCCAGGCTGAGTTACCTATATTAATTGTCTTTGATGATGTCACTAGCTTAGACAACCTGGGCGAAGTTGTTCCCAGCGATAACCGTTTTCGTGTTTTAGTGACAACTCGCCTGCGAAATTTAGATCCAAACTTTATTCAAGAAATTCCCTTAGATGTTCTCTCGCCAGAAAAAGCATTAGAACTGTTAAAAAAATTGCTGGGGAAAGACAAGCGAGTAGACAACCAACCAGAAGCCGCAGACGCAATATGTGAATGTCTAGAATATTTGCCTTTGGGGATAGAGTTAGTTGGTGCTTATTTAGCAGAAGACCCAAATTTACATCTATATATAATGTTGGAGCGACTGCAACAACGCAAGTTAGACGAGGAAGCTTTACAAAATAGGAAAACTCTTAACAAAGAAGAACTGGGAGTGAAAGCCGCCTTTTCTTTAACTTGGGAAGAACTCAACCGTTACCCTTTGACGCAACAACTAGGCAAATTTTTAAGTTTATTTGCGCCCCAGTCAATTTTATGGGATTTGGTGGTGTGGGTAGCGACTGGTGGAGATGATGAAGATGATCCTGCTATAAGCGACGATGTAAACACTAGTCAAATTACCCCCCTTAATCCCCCCTTGGAAAGGCAGGGCTGTTTCATTCCACAAGAC
>NZ_DF978424.1:0-375658 GCF_002897135.1 Nostoc cycadae WK-1
ATCATTGCTGGCACTGACAATCCACTTACTATCAGGGCTAAAGGCGACAGAATTAACTTCTTGTTCATGCCCGCGCCAAGGTTGACCAATGGGGTTGCCGTTGCTATCCCACAAGCGCACTGTAAAATCATTACTAGCACTGGCAATCCACTTGCCATCAGGGCTAAAGGTGACAGAATTCACCCAATTCTCATATTTGCGCTGCGATCGCCCGATGACCCGATCTTGTAGTATTTGATCTAGCTCCCACAAACGCACAGTTTTATCGCTACTACTGACAATCAGCTTGCCATCGGGACTAAAGGCTAGGGAATTAACCTGTCCTTCATGTCCGCGCCAAGGTTGAGTGATGGAGTTGCCGTCAATATCCCATAAGCGTATTGTGCGATCGCAGCTACCACTAATAATAAACTTACCATCAGGGCTAAATGCTACAGAATTTACACGCCCTTCATGCCCGCGCCAAGGTTGACCGATGGGATTACCTTGGATATCCCACAAACGCACTGTAGAATCACTACTACCACTGATAATAAACTTGCGATCGGGGCTAAAGGCGACGCAAATAATTTTTGCCTCATGTTTGTGCCAGGGTTGAGTCATGGCGTTACCTTGTAAATCCCACAAACACACCGTCCCGTCAAAACCAACACTGATAATAGAATCACCATTGGGACTAAAGGCGACGGAAATAATTCCTTCCTTATGTCCGCGCCAAGGTTGAGTAATAGCGTTACCTTCTAGATCCCACAAACACACCGTTCCGTCAAAACCAACACTGACAATAGAATCACCATTTGAGCTAAAGGCGACGGCAATAATTCCTTCCTCATGTCCCTGCCACGGTTGAGTCATGAGATTACCTTGTAAATCCCATAAACACAAAATTCCGTCAATACTGCCACTAACAATAAACTTGCCATCAGGACTAAAGGCCAGACAATTCACCTCTTGCTCATGTCCCAACAAAAATTGAGCAGTAGGATTGCCAACTATATTCCACAAGCACACCGTAGAATCGCTACTGCCACTAGCAATAAACTTGCCATCAGGACTAAAGGCCAGACAATTCACCTCTTGCTCGTGTCCGCGTAAGCTGTTTGCTTCTGTAGGTGTGTTCGTTGCTTCCTTTAAGCTTCCCAAAACAGGAGCTAGAAGTTGGTGTGGATATTTCTCTAGATTCTCACCCATTGTTTGAATTGCCAGCACCAAACCCTCTAGCGGTTGGACAGGAAGTAAATTCAAAACCCTGGCGGATTGTTCGCGTAGTTTTAATTCAGTCAGTGCCAGGTGTAACTTTTGAATCTCTTGTTCCTTTTCTCTCAAATGGGGTTCGCACCATCCAACACTAGGATTAATAAATTGATGAGCTTGTTCGCTGAAATCACCAAATATTTGCTCTTTTAATTCTTGATAAGTCTTTGTTTGCAGAACCCGGTTTTGAAGATTTTCATTTTTCCACAGTACATCTAGAGTGTATTCCAGAAGTGGTAAAGAATCATCTTGTTGGTGAAAATCATCAATAACTTGCTCGATTAGTCCTTGTTCAAAGCTAACGCCATTTCTCGCAGCAGGTTCAGCGATCGCTAACTTTAATTCGTCATCGCTCATTCTAGTGAGTATACAACTATAGCGATCGTGGATCTTCGCCAGTTGCGGATACTCACTAAATCTATCCAAAAAATCTGATCGCATTGTTAAAACAACTTTGACAGAGCTATCCTGCTGCTGGCTCAATTGAAACAGATTATCAACAAATTTGTCACGTTCTGGCTTTTGAGTTTTCGTAAATAATTCTTCAAATCGGTCAATCAAAATCAGAACACACTCATAATCTTGTTTGAGTAAGTTGACAATTTTAATTAGGGTATTTTCTCTTATTCCTTGACTAATATTTGCTATTTTTAATTGTTTTAAATAGGTAAAATCAAGACATTTATAAATAGATTCAAAAGGGTTTACATCTGGCTGAAAAGTTAGATTAATTAAGGAATTTTTATGATAACCTAAATAAGGTATTAAACCTGCTAAAATCAATGATGATTTGCCACTGTATGCTGCTCCTAAAAGCAAGAGAGCATTATCTTTTTCCAAGCGATCGCTTAGATTAGCAATCCACTTATCCCGACCAAAAAATTTGTCTTTATCTTTAATTTCAAAAGTTTTTCTCCCTAAGTAAGGAGAATCTATTTTGAGTGGACGACAATGAATGTCTTCAGATTGACTGTCAGAAAAAAAGTTGTATTCAGAAATACCTTGGACATTACATCCAGTATTTATATTGCCTTCAGAACTGTTAACCATCTTATCTCCTTCCCTTTGGACACCTCTGGCTCAGTCTTTCCCTCAGTTATAGTTCTTTGGCTAATCTTTGTAAGTACCTTAACAAAATTAATTACTAGACTTCTTGCAGAAGTCGGGAAAGGGGGAAGGGGAAAAGGTTTGGTATTTTCCCTTTCCCCTTTAACCTTTTCCCTTTTCCCACCTCTAGTTCCTAAATTCGGTTTTAAATAATTTTATTCAGCAAAATTACTTAAGTCACTTTTAAAAATATGGAGTAACTTTATCCTAAAACGCCGGAAATGACAAAAGAGATGGAACTTTTTGATAACCTACACCTTGCTATGTTTAGTGGCAAAGGTGGAGTCGGAAAAACAACAATCTCCTGCACCTTTGCATATCGTTGGGCGCAGAAATTTGTCAACGAGCAAATTCTTTTAATCTCAACCGATCCGGCTCACTCTCTTGGAGATGTCTTACAAGTTAGCGTTGATGACATTCCTCGTCCCATAGCGGAACTACCCAATCTACTAGTAAGAGCGTTGGATGCAAAGCTTTTACTACAAAAGTTTAAAGAACGTTACGGTCAGGTGTTGGAACTGTTAGTGGAGCGCGGTAGTTTTGTGGAAGGAGAGGACTTGCTGCCAGTTTGGGATTTAAATTGGCCTGGACTGGACGAATTGATGGGTTTGTTAGAGATCCAACGCCTTTTCAACGAGCAGCAGGTAGATCGAGTAGTAGTGGATATGGCTCCTAGCGGTCATACTCTCAACTTGTTTGGATTGATGGATTTTTTAGACACTTTTCTGCACTCTCTGGAACTGTTTCAAGAAAAGCATCGGTATATTAGTAAGACCTTTGCCGGGAGTTACACACCCGATCGCGCTGACGAATTTTTGCAAACCCTAAAAGCTGAACTTTCCCAAGGTCGTCGTCTGCTTCAAGATCCTACCCATACAGCTTGTTTGTTAGTTGCGATCGCCGAACCAATGAGTTGGTTGGAGTCAAAACGATTTCTAGAAGCCCTACAAGCCATGCAGGTTCCTTGCGGAGGGTTGTTTGTCAACCAAGTCCTTGCTAGTGCGACTGACCGCGATCGTTACCAAGAACAACAACCACTAATCGGCCAGTATACGGCTCTTGCTAACGGCAAGCCGATTTTTATCGTGCCACAGCAAGATCAGGAGCCTTTGGGAATTGTAGCCCTCAGCCATCTGATCAACCAAATCCATGTTCCTCAGATGGAACCCCTATCTCCTATTGAGCTACTCCCAGTTCAATGGCCGGAAACAATTCCTCCTAGTTTTGGGGATTTTCTGAACCAAGGTCGTCGCCTGTTATTAATTGGCGGTAAAGGTGGAGTAGGCAAGACTACAGTAGCAGCTGCGATTGGTTGGGCTATGGCTCAACAACATCCCGATCGCAAAATTCGTATGGTTTCTATCGATCCAGCCCACTCCTTGGGTGATGCCTTTGGTCTGAGTTTTGGACACGAACCATATCAAATAACTGCCAATCTTCGAGGTCAGGAAGTAGATAGCGATCGCCTTCTGGAGCAATTCAGAGCCGATTACCTGTGGGAACTAGCCGAAATGATGAGTGGCGAAACCCAAACAAGCGAAGCTATTGAAATGGCCTATGCTCCTGTTGCCTGGCGTAAAATTGTCGAGCAAGCTTTACCAGGGATTGATGAAATGCTTTCCCTGTTAACAGTAATGGAATTGCTAGAGCAACAAGAAGAAGACTTGATTATTTTAGACACTGCTCCTACAGGTCACCTTCTGCGTTTTCTAGAAATGCCAACTGCACTAGCAGACTGGCTAGCTTGGATTTTCAAACTCTGGATTAAGTATCAAAATGTCCTTGGTCGTACAGAGTTTATGGGGCGTTTACGAACTTTGCGACAGCGCGTAGTCAAAGCCCAAAAAGTGCTAAAAGACCCACAACAAGCAGAGTTTATTGGCGTTACACTTAACCAGACTAGCGTACTTGCCGAACAACATCGCTTGTTTAAATCTCTGCAAGAAATAGGTGTAAGCCAGAATTACGTTGTTCTCAACCGCTTTACTTCTACAGCAACCATTAATTGCGATTTTCCAGGTTTGACAATGGTTCGCTTACCACTGCTTCCTCGCTCAGTTCAGCCTTTAGAACGCATCCAAGCAGCCGCGGCCTGTTTATTTTAAAGACTAATTAGACTAAATACTTTCATACCCACAGAGAAATTTATTATGCATCGCACTCCAAATCGCGGACAAATTCAAGCCAAACTTAGCTCAATGCCTCCTCAACGTTCACAAGCAAGAGTTTATTTAAATGCTTACAAAATGATGTTGGAAAAAGAGCGTTTAGAGCAGGAACTACAGAAACTCGAAGCACGCCGACATCAGATTCAGCAGCGTCTTGCTATTTTAAATAGTCAAACAATTGCTGAAGAAGACATCACCCATCAGCAAGCAAATACTAGCTTGGAGGACAATACACCAAAATTCAACACCATAACATTGGAATACTAAGTACTAATATTTCAGCTTGTCTATTCTTCGTAACCTGCTTGCGAAGCATTGGCTTTTAGAATCCTTACCAATCAAGCGTTTTAGTAAGTTAATCAAACTTTTTCTTAACTTTTATCAAAATCATCAGCAAAAGGCTCAGAAATTATTGTCATTGCGAGCGAAACGGAGTGTCGGTAAGCAATTCCAGCATCAGGGGGATTACTACGCTATCACTCGTAATGACGAAATTACGTTATTGTTGCGTAAGTCCTGTGAAAAATAAAAATTGCTATGGAAAAAGCAGTTTTTTAGCTTTTTCTTTTAGTTCTTCAGGACATTCATTAAGCAAAGCTTTCTTTACATCATCTTTTAAGCTTCTTGCCTCAAGCCAACCTGTTAAATTGCACTTCCACATATTTTCATCAAAAAAACGTTTTACACGCCCATTTTCATATAATGTATAATCATTATCTTTGTCACAAGTTCCCAGGTAGACTGTACATATCTCTTTTGATTCTGTCATTTTCGTTTTATCCGATATTCTTGATGCAATCTACAAAATTTATCAAACTATTTCTGGTAATGAGAAATTAAATAAAACTTTTGCCAGAATTTAGCCCCCACTAAATTAGCTTTCTCAAAATTAGCACCTGTTAAATTGCATTTATTAAAGTTAACATTAGCTAAATTAGCACCTGTAAAATTTCTGTAAGAAAAATCTTGTCCAGAAAGGTCAGCATCGCTAAGATCGGCTTTAAAGTTTGGATCTAAGTCCACTTTATTGTTCCACTCTTCTCCATTTTGCAGTAAGCTCAAGTATATTCTGTTAGCCATTTTTTTACCTAAAATAAGTACAAGTGTACTACGCCACAATTTTACAGTCAAGCATATATTGTGGGTAACTCGCCAGCTTTTACCAATAACTTTGGCTTTCAAATTACCAGATGCGATCGTATAAACTTGTGTACACGTTAATAAATTCAAATGTTTACAATTTGACAAGTTAGATTGTAAACAAGTAGAAAGTACACTGTTGGGGCAATAATTTATCAGTAAGCTGGCAAAGAATTAACCGAAATGGACAATTATGACAATTTCTTGCAGGAGCTAAAAGAACACATACGCAACGCCCAGGTACGAGCTGCATTATCTATTAACCGCGAATTGATATTGCTCTATTGGCAAATTGGGCGAGATATTCTTCTTCGACAACAACAACAGGGATGGGGAACAAAAGTTATCGAACGTCTTGCCAGGGACTTAAAAGAAGCCTTCCCACAGATGAAAGGATTCTCAGCACGTAATCTTAAGTATATGCGGGCTTTTGCTGAAGCTTACCCAGATGAACAAATTGTGCAGCAGGCTGCTGCACTAATTCCCTGGTTTCATAACTGTGTAATTTTAGATAAAGTTAAAAATAATTTTGAGCGGTCATGGTACATCCAGAAGACCATAGAAAATGGTTGGAGTCGCAATATTTTAACTCTACAAATTGACAATAGACTTTTTGAGCGTCAGGGAAAAGCTGTCAATAACTTTGATGCTATATTACCCTCTCCTCAATCAGACATTGCTAGAGAGACTTTAAAAGATCCTTACATTTTTGATTTTTTAACTTTAGGAGAAGCAGCACAAGAACGAGAAATAGAAAAAGAGCTTGTTAAACATATTACCCAATTTCTTTTAGAATTAGGTGTGGGATTTGCCTTTGTTGGACAGCAATATAATTTAAAAGTTGGAAATGAAGATTTTTATGTAGACCTGCTTTTTTATCATGTAAAACTACATTGTTTTGTAGTAATTGAACTAAAAACGGGTAAATTTAAACCTGAGTATGCAGGAAAAATTAATTTTTATCTTTCGGCTGTAGATGATTTACTTAAATCTCCTCTAGATAGTCCTTCCATTGGTTTAATTTTGTGTGCAAGTAAGGATAATATTATTGCTGAGTATGCACTGCGTGATGTCAATAAACCAATTGGTATTGCTGAATGGCAAACTAAACTTACTAAATCACTGCCCAAAGAGTTACAAACAAATTTACCAACTATTGAGCAGTTGGAAGCAGAATTGGAGAATTTGTCTGTAGAAGTAGATAATGAAGAAAAGGAGTAGTAGTGTAGGTTAATCTACAATGCTTGCTCGAATATCTTTTAAAGTCATCATTAGTGTGAATGGTTCTATTGGTGATGCTTGAAACCCACGTTTTAAATAAAATTTTTTAGCTTCTTCATCTTTAGCGTGAACCAAAATACATCTAACACCAGCTATTTGAGAGACTGATAAAATCCGTTTAATAGCATCTTTTAATAAACCAGACCCTATACCTTGTCCTTCCCATTTGGTATCTACAGCTATCCTACCGATAAGCATACACGGTATAGGGTCTGGTGCGTTCCGTTTAGCTTTGCTAACAGATGCTAAATGAGTTACAGAAGCTGTTGCTAAACAGTAATAGCCTATGACTTTATTTTCAACTGTTACTACAAATGTTCTGGCTGTATCCCCCTCACTTTTCAAAGCTCTCTCCTTCAGCCAGCTATTCAAGGCTTCTGATTTGGATTCAAACTCTGATACATCATGGTCTTTAGTAACAGGCTGAGGAGCATTAATCATTTTCGTTTTGTTTGTCATCAATCCCAAGGCGATTTAGTATTTAAGAGTTTACGAATTTCTTCATTCGCTTTAGGTGGTGAGTCCAAAATAGTAATAAATTCTTGATATTTTTCTTGATCTAATGCAAAGAAGGTTTTGTCACAGATGACTTTTTCAGCTTCTCTACAGGCTACCTCTAACATAAAGTCAGAACGGCTTTTACCAAGAATCGCAGCCGCATTGTCAATTAAATCCCGTTGTTGTTCTTGAACTCTAATATTAATTACTTGATTACGACCAAGATTATCCATTTTAGAACGGGCAACCATTAAGTAACTTCCATGTTTATGTGTCATATTAAGCATTACCAAAGTAAGCTGCAACCTTACTTCAGTAATGCTTAATATCTAATATAGAATATTGTATATACAACGTCAACACATCTCATGTATTAGTGAAAATATCGGGAAAAGACTCTTTTCCTCTCTGCGTCTCTGCGCCTCTGCGTGAAAAAATCATCCCGCATTTATGCAACGCCCTATTCCCCCAACCCTGTTCCCTGCTGTTCTGCTTCCAGAATCGCTAATAAAAGAGCTTCTTCCTGAATTTCAAACTCTTCTTCCGGAATTTCTCCCATATCAAAAGCAAGTTGGAGTGCAAGAAGTTGCTTGCTGAGATTTTCTTTATCATCAATTTCAGTACTCGCTTGTTCTAAAATTTTTTCCCCAAGCCACGTTACCCCCATTAATGGGCCAGTAATTGGTAATAGTAAGAAGCGCAGAACCATATAACTTTACACTCGTGTAGATTTATTAAAGCTGTCCTCGCAAGACCGTAATCATGCTGATGACATAGATATTAAACATTACTAGTCTTGTGTTGATGCCAAAATGCATGGGATTTGAGTCCAGTTAAGGCTTATTGACATCCGTATTTTATATATCCAATGTGCAAAAAATTACTTTTTTAGAAAATTCCTACTTAGGAGGTACTTAGAGCTTGACAACAGTATTAAATGCATCTCCCCAACGATTTGTCAATACCCCAGCTATTCAACGCGTCGCTCAACGTGCTTTGCGCTATCTACAGTCAGGTTTTTCAGTACATTTACGTGGTGCGGCTGGAGTCGGAAAAACTACTCTGGCAATGCATCTAGCTGATTTGCTCAACCAGCCTATCATCCTCTTATTTGGAGATGATGAGTTTAAAACCTCAGACTTGATTGGTAATCAATTAGGTTATACCCGTAAAAAGGTTGTTGATAACTTCATCCACAGCGTTGTGAAAGTTGAGGACGAACTCCGACAACACTGGGTTGATGCCCGATTAACCCTAGCTTGTAAAGAAGGATTTACGCTGGTTTACGACGAATTTAATCGATCGCACCCGGAGGTAAATAACGTTTTACTCTCCGTACTTGAGGAGAGGTTGTTAGTCTTGCCAACAAACCAACATCGAGCCGAGTATATCAGGGTTCATCCTCAGTTTCGGGCAATCTTAACATCAAATCCTCAAGAGTATTGTGGAGTCCATGCAACTCAGGATGCTTTGATGGATCGTGTGATTACCATCGATATGCCTCCACCTGATGAACTCACTCAGCAGGAGATTGTAGTTCATAAAACAGGCATAGATTCTGAGAAAGCAGACAAAATCGTGCGCTTGGTGCGGATGTTTTGGAGTCGCTCTGCCTCTGGACAAGGCGGTGGGTTACGTTCCTGTCTGATGATTGCTAGAATCTGCCACGAGCATGAAATTTTCGTAAACTTTGAAGAGCCTAACTTCCAAGATATTTGTGCTGATATCCTGCTTTCTCGCACGAATCAACCTCGTATGGAAGCAACTCGGCTACTGGAAGAGGTTTTGCGTGAATTGTATCATAGTACAAATACTCAATCTCAGCCGGCAGAAGAGATAATACCAGACAGTCAAAATCAGATTGTATTGGCACAACGAGTACCTTACGAGCATGAAGTCTACAACTACCTGTGCAAGTCTCCAGGAAGGCGTTTCTCTGATTTGGCAACAGAATTAGGGATCGATCGCAGTCAAATTGTAGCTGCACTCAAGTCTCTCAGAGAGCAAGGAGTATTATTGCAAATGCAGGGTAATACTGAACTGCCAAACATATCACAAGTGGCTTTTGATTCAGGCCATTTAATAAACAAATGAGTACTCATACTAACCCGGGAGTTATCACAGCAACTCAAGGTTCTACCTTGGCAGATATCCTCGAACGGGTTTTAGATAAAGGCATTGTGATCGCAGGAGATATTTCTGTTTCCGTCGGCTCCACAGAACTGCTCAACATTCGGATTCGTTTGTTGATTTCTTCTGTTGATAAAGCCAAAGAGATTGGAATTAACTGGTGGGAGAGCGACCCCTATCTTAATAGTCAAACTCGCACCTTATTAACAACTAATCAACAACTTCAAGAGCGTGTTGCCAGTCTAGAAACAGAACTGCGATCGCTCAAAGCACTCAATCCTATTAATCATCAGAATGCAGGCGATTAGTAAATCAAAAGGTTCCGATTCAGGTTTAGCACCGTTGTTATTGACGGTTGTTGAACTGATACGCCAACTCATGGAAGCTCAGGTGATTCGGCGTATGGATGCTGGCAACCTCAGTGACTCTGAGTTAGATCGAGCTGCCGAAAGCCTGCAACAGCTTGAACAACAGGTTATTAAGCTTTGCGAGGTATTTGATATTGACCCAGCCGATCTAAATATTAACTTGGGTGAAATGGGAACTTTACTTCCCCAATCTGGAGGATACTACCCCGGTGAAACCTCTAGCCAACCCTCTATTCTAGAACTCCTCGATCGCCTATTAAATACGGGTGTGGTAGTTGAAGGTGACTTGGACTTAGGACTGGCTCAATTAAACTTAGTTCACGCCAAGTTAAGATTAGTACTCACCTCTAAACCCCTGTAAATTTTTTATCTACATTCTTATTGGTAAGACATTGTTATGAGTTATGGCTTTTACATTTATGGAATTTTGACCTTGCCTGCTCCGCAAGATTTAAATTTAGAAGGGTTAGATCGGCAACCCGTACAAATTAAAATTTTGGATGATTTTGCAGTCATCTACTCCGAAGCACAGCAAGAGCGTTATTTAGCAAGCCGTCGTAACCTGCTAAGTCATGAAAAAGTCCTTGAGGACATTATGCAAGCAGGCGATGTCTACGACGGGCTACGCCAACGCAATTTACTGCCCGTGCAATTTGGACTTTTGGTTGCAAGCTGGGAAACGTTTTCAGAGCAATTAATTCGTCCTCATCAAGAAGAATTGACGCAATTGCTAGCAAAGTTATCAGGTCGCCGAGAAGTTAGTGTCAAAGTTTTTTGGAATACCGAGGCAGAAATTCAGGGATTGTTAGCAGAACACCCAAATCTCAAAACCGAAAGGGATAAGCTAGTCGGTCAACCTCTGAATATGGAGCAGGTAATCCAAATAGGACAAGCCATCGAACAGGGAATGAGCGATCGCAAACAAGGCATCATAAATTTATTTCAAGGCACTCTCAACTCCATTGCGATCGATATGGTGGAAAATACTCCCCAAATGGACACAATGATTTACAACGCAGCCTACCTAATTCCTTGGGAAGCAGAATCACAATTTAGCGAACAGGTTGAAGCACTTGATCGTCAATTTGAAGAACGTTTGCGAATTCGCTACAACAATTTCACTGCCCCTTTTAACTTTGCTCGCCTGCGATTATTCAGTTCCAACTAAACAGCAATAAAAATTGAAACTTTGGAATTAGAAATTAAATTTTCTCTGTCAGGGCTTACACAAGAACTCTCTAAAACCCTCTTTACTTTGTGTCCTTTGTGTCCTTTGCGGTTCGTTTTTTCATAATTTTGCTTAAGTCCTATCTGCCTTTTATTTAAATAAAATCAATGGACGACATATTTAAAGGATTTGAACAGCTATTAGAAATTGCCAAAGCATTAGAAGAAAAAGCAGAGAAAGGCGAGTTAAAAACTTCTATTCAAATTCGCTCCCATAATCTTAGTAGTATTCCTCGACAAGGCAATATTCCGAGAACAAATAATTCCAGCCGAGTCAGATCCAATTCCACCAATGCAGCTACACCAATGGATGACACTGATGTCACCCCACCATCAGCTCGGACGAACTCAAAAACTTCTTGGCAAGATGTCGGCGGCTTGGGTGATGTTCTCCAAGAAATCAGAGAGTTAGTTGAAATTCCTCTAAAACGTCCAGATTTATTGGTGAAATTAGGGTTAGAACCTCCGCGTGGGGTTTTACTAGTTGGCCCGCCCGGTACGGGAAAAACTTTAACAGCCCGTGTTTTGGCAGAAGAGTTAGAGTTAAACTACATTGCCATCAATGGCCCAGAGGTGATGAGCAAGTATTACGGGGAAGCAGAAGCTCGTTTACGAAGCATTTTTGAGAAAGCAACTCGTTCTGCTCCCTGTCTGATATTTATTGATGAAATTGACAGTCTCGCCCCAGATCGCAGCCAAGTAGAAGGTGAAGTTGAAAAAAGACTAGTAGCGCAGTTGCTTGGGTTAATGGATGGGTTTGCTAAAACCGAGGGCGTACTCGTACTAGCAGCAACAAATCGTCCCGATTATCTCGATCCGGCGCTGCGTCGTCCGGGACGCTTCGATCGCGAAGTTCATTTTCAAGTTCCCGATCGCAATGGACGGTTAGAAATTCTCACGATTTTAACAAATGCCATGCCCTTGGAGACTGCGGTTGATTTAGGAGCGATCGCTGATTTGGCTGTCGGTTTTGTCGGTGCTGATATTAAAGCACTTTGTCAAAAAGCAGCTTACATTGCCCTGCGTCGTCAAGTCCCCTCGCTCAACAGTCCGATTCCTGAGAACATGACTGTCATGCAGCAGGATTTTCTCGAAGCAATTAAGGAAATAAAACCCTCAGTTCTCAGATCTGTAGCAGTTGAAGCACCAAATGTGAGTTGGAATGACATTGGTGGTTTGGATGAGGTGAAACAAAAACTTCAGGAATCTGTAGAGGGCGCACTTCTATATCCCGAACTATACGAACAAACTAAAGCCAAGCCTCCCCGTGGGATTCTGTTGTGGGGGCCGCCGGGAACAGGAAAAACATTACTGGCAAAAGCGATCGCTTCTCAGGCTAGAGCCAACTTTATTGCTGTGAATGGCCCGGAATTACTCAGCCGATGGGTAGGTGCCGCAGAACAGGCAGTCAGAGAACTCTTTCGCAAAGCTCGACAAGCAGCACCTTGCGTTGTGTTTATAGATGAAATTGATACTCTAGCACCAGCACGGGGACGATTCAGTGGTGATTCTGGAGTTAGCGATCGCGTTGTCGGTCAACTGCTCACCGAATTAGATGGGTTGCATGAATGCCCGAAAGTATTGTTAGTAGGAGCAACCAATCGTCCAGAAACCCTCGATCCTGCCTTACTTAGAGCCGGAAGATTGGACTTACAAATCAAAATCGATCTACCAGATCGAACCAGTCGATTAGCTATTTTACAAGTTCACAATCTAGATCGTCCCTTGGTTGATGTCGATTTAGAAACCTGGGCGACAGTTACCGAGGGCTGGAATGGGGCAGATTTGGCTTTATTGAGCAATCAAGCTGCTTTAAGCGCAATTCGTCGCTACCGCGCTCAAGGATTAAGCGACTCTAGCCTGATTCAGATTACAAATGATGATTTTCAAGTTACACATCAGATGCTTGCTAATCAGCATCAATCTGAATAAAAGGGTGTAGGGTGTAGGGTGTGGGGTGTAGGGAAAAACCAAGGTTGTACCAATTCACTAAAATTCTGAAACAGATGTAAACTCTGAAAGCCTTGCTGCATCTTACGTTTTTTCATTACGAATGGGTAGTAATTACTTAATAAGTATCCCAAGTTTATGTCAATATACGCCTATGCTCTTCTAGTACCGATCGCATCACCGCTTGTTCTACCTTTAGGGATGGAAAGGAATACTGAACTCGTTTACTCTTCTGGTTTAGCCGCGATCGTAGAGCCGGAAATCTCACTGGAAGCATTACAAGCAAAGGATGAGCGTTTACTTCAAGCTGTATTAAACCACGATCGTGTAATTCGAGAACTCTTTCTACAAACTCCCCTTCTTCCCCTACGCTTTGGGAACGGTTTTACCTCGCAAGAAAAACTGCTGAATCATCTAGAAAAGCACCAACAGCAATATCTAGAAACCCTAACTCAGCTAAGAGACAAAGTTGAGTACACTTTAAAAGCTACACCCTGTAATTTACTTGACGATTCTGACACTATTGATGCTAAAGGAAAAGCCTATCTATTAGCTAAAAAACAACGCTACCAAACACAGCAAGCATTTCAAGCACAACAATGCGAACAGTGGGAACTCTTGAACCAGTTAATTCTCAAAACCTATACAAACGTTACCTGTGAGACTCGACAGCCAGATGTGCGACAAATTCACTTTTTAACACAGCGCAACAATTCAACGGTCAGTACAGAGCAATTTTCCCTTTGGCAAGTACAATGCTCGCACTGGCAATTGGCACTGAGTGAACCTCTGCCACCCTATCACTTTCTCAAAAATACTCTCGGATAAATTCATAAAAAATAATATTTAAAGCTTGTCAAGAAAAAATAAAGACTAGATGATTTTTTCTTTTATTTTTGTTGTCTAAAAAATATTGTTAACTTTTTAGTATTTTTTTATTTTGTTCTATTTATCTTATATTTTTGGGAACACTAAATCCAGGAAGAATAAAACACATTGTGTAAGTTTTACCTACTGCTCAATCGGAGCAAGTTGAAACCAATAATTAGAGTTATGTGAGGAAAATAAAATGGCTGTTGAAAAAGTTAACTCATCTTCAAGTTTAGCTGAAGTTATTGACCGCATTTTAGATAAAGGAATTGTAGTTGATGCTTGGGTTCGTGTTTCTTTAGTTGGTATTGAACTACTAGCAATAGAAGCTCGTATTGTGATTGCTTCAGTTGAAACTTACTTAAGATATGCAGAGGCAGTTGGTTTAACATCTCAGGCTGCTGTTCCATCTGCTGCTTAACACCACATTAAAAAAGGGAGTCTTTATTCATGGCTCCCATTTAATGTTTCTAGTTAACAAAATAGGAGATTTCAGCTGATGGCTCTCAAAAATTTATGGGAACAAGAGCGATCGCAGCGATTGCAAATAACTGCTGAACGCCGTCAACAGGTTAACCAGTGGAAACAGTTAACTCAACAAGAACTTCAGTTGCAAGCAGATTTGCTTCATCAAGAACTGAGCAGTTTTGTTAGCAGCCTTCATAACAACAGAAACTTACAACAGCAACAATTTCAACAAGAGATTGTAGAGCGGCAATTGGAAATATTGCAAATAAAAACAGATGTCTGCCAACGCCAACAAGAATACCGCCAACAGCGGGCAGCGAAGGCTCAGGCATTGTTCCAAGATTTGCAAAATTTCCGGGCAATTTTACATAAAAATGTTTGGGGCGAGCGCATTCATGAACAAGTAGTTGCCCCACCTCCTGCTAAAACAGAGAAATTAGTGGCAACAGTTCCAAAATGGGCAATGTCTCGTTCTGGAATTAAAACCTCTGGTTTTCGTCCTGCCGTCAATACTATGACGAGGAAAGTGCCTGCGTTGAATGCAGATACTAAATCTAAAGTGCAGCAATATATTCAGCAAGCTGAAGGAGCTACTCTAATAGAAATTGAAGAAGTAATGGGCTTAAGCCGAGTGCAAACGATAGATATCCTGCGCTCTTTAATCAAGCAAGGAGTACTAGAACAACGCGATCGCCAATACTTTATTCGGCAACAAGCAATTTCTTAATAAACTTGATTCAAGCTGACTTTTTGTATTTACAGACTAGCAATTAGGCGATCGTTTGTGCCTTTTTTATTCAGCAGGCATAGTACACAATCGATAAGCATTAAAGCTGGTCTATGCTTTGTATTATTCAACATTTCCATCTTTTCAAGGTCTGTATTCCAACTATATCTATACAAGCAATATTTTCAGTATATGTAACATTGTCAAAATAATATATATAATTTATTGCTAATTAGAAAAAGAGCTTAAATTTTTGTTCGAGCTTCTGACTTTGAACTTTAAAAATATTCGGATTGGAAATAACAAGTTGGGGTAGATAGATCGAAGTTTTGAACTGTGCTATTGGCGATCGCACGATGAGGTTAATAAGCTGGATTGTTTGAGAAATTCTAATCTAAATGCAAAACTCACGATATATAAGGAGGCGCGATCCATTGTGCATCAATTGATCGAGCAACTTCAAACTAAATTATTCACAGGCAGGCTGAATCTTGAAGCAAGGGACGGGCCGACTTGGACGCTATACTTTCGTTTAGGAAGATTAATTTGGCAGGCTGGCGGTTCTAATGCCGATGAGCGATGGCGACGATACTTGTCGCAGTACTGTCCTCTTCTGGATGTGACAAAGTTGGAAGGGCTTGTCTCTCCCCAGGAAAGTTATCGAGAGTATTGCATTCTTGCTAAATTGCGAGAACAAAAATTAATCGAACAACAACAACTTGTTAGCCTGATTACAAGCTTAATAGCTGAAGTTCTGTTTGATATAATGCAGCACATTGAAGCCACAAGAATTGCCAACAGTCCAGCAGGGCAGTTGTCACCTACTACCGTTGTTGGTGCAGTTCCTGGGTTTCTCTTAGCTGTAATACCAACTGAGGAAGTCTTAAAACAGGCTACACAAGCCTGGCAAGAATGGCGAGATGCAGGATTAGCAAGTTACTCGCCTAATGTATATCCTGTCATTCAACAACTTGAGCTACTCCAAGGACAAGCATCTTCTAAACAGATTATTTCTCTAGTTGATGGCACAAAAACTTTACGAGGTCTAGGGCAAAAAACTGGTCGGGATGTCTTAGCTTTGACTCGGTTCTTGATGCCATTAGTAAAAGCAGGAGCGATCGCTTTTTCACCCAGCCCAAACCCCAGAAAAGTTGGGATTAGCCAGGAAACTGGCAACTTATCCAGTACAGTTAATAATTCCAATTCTTCACTGAAGACAGAAGAAAACACTGTTATCCAAACTGCACCCCCAGCGACTAGCAAACAAATTGTCAGTCCGTCTAGTACAGTTAATAATCCTATTTCTTCACGGAAGACAGAAGAGAACACTGTTATACAAACTGCACCCCCAGCAGCAAGCAAAGCAATTATTGATGTCTCTAGGCCTTTAGTAGCCTGTGTGGATGATAGTCCGACGATCTGCCGCAGTTTGGAGGAAATTCTCACCCATCAAAATTATCGCTTTGTTGGCATTCAAGACTCTTTGACGGCAGTTTTAAGGCTAATTAAAAGCAAGCCCGACTTCATTTTTTTGGATCTTTTGATGCCAAAAGTGAATGGCTATGAAATTTGTTCTCAAATCCGCAAAACTCCAAGTCTCAAAGATGTGCCGGTTGTCATCTTAACGGGGAAAGATGGAATAGTAGATCGGATGCGAGCGAAATTAGTAGGGGCAACTGACTTTTTGGGTAAACCTGTAGAGGCAGAAAAAGTTCTCAATATGCTTCACAAGTATTTAACCGTTTAGGTTGAACCAGTAGTGATGCCAGTGGCTCCCCTACACCAATTTTCAAGACAGTCAATCACGGGAACATCTCACTAAACTTGCAATGAAAATACCTCTTCCCTGTTCCCTATTTTTAAATTCTGAATTAAATAGTTAGGAATAAAAATGAAAAAAGTTCTTTTAGTTGAAGATAGCCTCACAGAATCCGAAAAGATGACACGTTTCCTAGAGCAAGGAGGATATTCAGTTTATGAAGTTCGCAGTGGTGAAGAGGCTCAACTGCGGTTGAAACAACAAAAACCTGACTTGATTCTACTGGATTTGATTTTGCCAGGCCAAAGTGGATTTGAGTTCTGCCGCAAGTTGAAAGCCGATCCGATAACAAAAGCAATCCCAGTAGTGATTTGCTCAACTAAAAACACAGATGTTGATAGAACTTGGGGCAATATGAGTGGTGCCGATGCCTATTTAGTCAAACCTGTAGATGAAAATACCTTGCTCCAGACTGTTAGTAAATTTATTCGCTAAAGGAAGCTGAGGCAATGGTACAGGGCAATGATAGCTTTAGAGCGCTACCCATTCTGGAAAACTCTCCCCAAGGAAACAACCAGAGGTTTTTAAGATTTCCATTGAATGGAAAGGTCAATGGCTTACTCCCACTAGCCGATTTGCGGGGAGTAATTCAAGTTGCACTCACAGAGATTTTACCTGTGCCGCAGACCGAAGAATTCTTGTTAGGCATCATGAATTGGCGGGGAGAAGCTATCTGGATTCTCGATTTAGCAGGTTTACTGGGAGCAACACACTGGTGTCGGCGAGAAAATGTACGCAACTCTGGCATGGCGATGCTGGTTCAAGTCCAAAATCAAACTGTCGGGCTGTTGGTAGAGCAAGTCAATACCATTGAAGTTTACGATTCCCAAGAACGGTTAGCGATTTCGGCATCGATGTTACCCGCCCGACTCAAATCTTTCTTACAGGGTTACTTTATGGATGCTCAAGGTAGCCCTTTGATGTTAGTTGACACCCATACTGTGATTCAAGCCCTTCAGTCTCTTTAACACTCTGCATTCTACTTATTAACTCCGACAACTTTAATAGCAAGAAAGATTATGGTAACGCAACCCAATCTTAGACCTAACCAACCACACTCAACTTCAAGCAACGGTCATCAGGACATCAGTAACGGGCATACCGTTGGTTTACCTACACAACAGCTGATCTCCACTCTCGAAGAATTGCGAACTGAACTAGATCAAGCTGATTGGGTGGAAACAGGGCCATTGCGAGACAGAATCCGCAAGTTAAAAGAATTGGTAAGTGTGTTGCCATATCAAGACAAAGGAGATGGATTAGAGGTAGACCAAGTACAGGCGATCGCCAGCAAAATCCGTCAATTTTCCGATCTAGATACTTTGCTTGCTACTGCTGTCATGGAGGTACAAAACGCCCTGCAAGCCGATCGCGTGGTGGTGTATGAGTTTACCAATCCAACCCTGGGGATAGTTGCTGCCGAGGCGATGAGGGATGGCTTTACCCCAATGCTGAAGGAAAAATTACCCGTCGTGACTTTTGGGTTAGGTTCTAGCAAACTTTATCAACAAGAAAAATTAGTCGCAATTCCAGATACCTACACTGCAAGCTTGTCTCCTTACCAAAAACAGCTTGTAGATCGGTTTCAGGTTAGAGCTTGTTTGAGCTTGCCAATCTTAACAAAAGATGGGGTTTGGGGTTTGTTGGTAGTGCAGCAATGTACTGCACCTCGTCAGTGGCAGAATGCGGAAATTAAGTCACTAAAATTACTCACACAGGAATTAGAAGCACAACTGCAAGTTGCCGCGATTCAAGCTACATTGCAACAAGAAGTAGAAAAAGACCAAATTCTTACCGATGTAGCGAGTAAAATTCTCCAGTCTAAAGATGTGGATACCATCTTTCGGATTGCCACTCAAGAAGTGCGACAGTCATTAAAATGCGATCGCGTGGCAATTTATCGTTTCAATCCTGATTGGAGTGGGGAATTTGTTGCTGAATCTGTTGGATCTGAGTGGGTTTCTTTATTAGAAGAACAGCGAAACAACCCGGCAATTGTTAATAACGTTAACTATTGCAGTGTGAGGAACTTTGCAGAGGAAGGGGGATTAGTTGGGACAACAGGGCGATCGCACGATAGCTACATTCAGCACACCCAAGGCAAAACCTTCCATCGCGGACAGATTTATCGAGTCACTAATGATATTTACAGTGCAGGTTTTTCTGACTGCTACATCAAAGTTTTAGAAAGCTATCAAGCCAAAGCTTATATTATTGTTGCCATCTTCCAGGGCGAAAAGTTGTGGGGTTTGCTGGCTGCTTATCAAAATTCGCAGTCTCGTCAGTGGAGAGATAGTGAAGTGCGACTGATGGTGCAAGTGGCATCTCTATCTAGTATTGCTATTCAACAGTTGCAATATCAGCAACAACTTTATCAACGCTCTGAAGAGTCAGCCAAACTTGTCGAACGAGAACGTACTGTTTTCGGCATCATTGAAAAGATTGGGCAAGCAACGGAGCTTCGCACCCTTTTCCGCACTACAACCCAAGAATTGCGGCGATTTTTAAAATGCGATCGCGCGATCGTTTATCAATTCTATCCAGACTGGAGTGGAGAAGTTATCGCTGAATCTGTGGCTGCGGGTTGGTCGTCCCTGTTGGATATTCAGGAACAAGAAAGCATTTTAAAAACAGGCATGGTAACTTCAGAGCGTTGCCATGTGAAGGAGTATGGCTCCCCTGGAAAACTCGATCCCGATACATATCTCAAGGAAACGCAGGGTGGAATCTACGCCAAAGAAAGGCGCTTCCGCAAAGTCAATGATATTTATGCTGCTGGTTTTTCACCTTGCTATGTAGAAGCATTAGAAAAATTCCAAGCCAAAGCATACATCATTGTTCCTATTTTCCGCACTGGTAAGCTTTGGGGTTTGTTAGCAGCCTATCAAAATTCTGATGTTCGCAAATGGACTGATGAAGAGACTGGCGCTTTGTTGCAAATCGGCGAATCGTTGAGTATTGCCCTCCAGCAAGCTGAATATATCGAACAGCTACGGTTAAAAAATCTAGAAATGACCCAAGTAGCTGAAGTAGAAAACGCGATCGCCCGAATGACGGAGAGAATGCTTCATTCCCAACAGCCAGAAACAATTTACCGCACTACTTTGGCAGAATTGCGGCAGTTGTTAAAATGCGATCGCCTAGCAATATATCGCTTCAATCCAGATTGGGGTGGTGAATTTATCGCTGAATCTGTAGGAAGCGACTGGGTGTCTCTGGTTGGCCCTGATATCAAAACCGTATGGGAAGACGAACACCTACAGCAAACCCAAGGCGGACGCTATCGCAACAATGAAACTTTTGTCGTCAATGACATCTATACTGTTGGTCATGCCCAGTGCCACATCGACTTGTTAGAGCAGTTCCAGGCTAAAGCCTACACCATCGCACCTATTTTTGCTGGCAACAAACTTTGGGGTTTGCTAGGAGCTTACCAAAATAGCAGCCCGCGCCAGTGGAATTCCGAGGAGGTGCGATTGCTGACCAAATTGGGCATTCAGTTGGGTTTAAGCGTGCAGCAAGCCGAGTACATTGAAGAATTGAAAACGAAGAATGCTGAGTTAGCGCGAACAGCAGAAGAGGAACAAGTGCTGACGGCGATGGTAGAAAAAATCCGTCAGGCACAGGATACAGACACAATTTTCGAGAATGTGCTGCCAAGTTTACGCAAACAACTACAATGCGATCGCCTAGCAGTATTTCGCTTTAATTCCGACTGGAGTGTGGAGTTTATTGCTGAATCCGTAAAAGATAAATGGTTGTCTTTAGCTGGTTCCGACATCAAAACGATTTGGATGGACGACCACTTACAAGAAACTCAGGGCGGACGCTATCGCAATCATGAAACCTTTGTTGTCGATGATATTTACACTGTCGGGCACGTTCCGTGCTACCTAGAGATATTAGAAAAAATCCAGGCCAAAGCTTACATGATTGCTCCTATCTTTAAGGGCAGCAAACTTTGGGGCTTTTTAGGAGCATACCAAAATAGCGGGTCTCGGCAGTGGAAATCCAAGGATGTGCAACTGTTGCGAAAAGTAGCTGTGCAAATGGGTATAGGCTTGCAGCAGATTAAGTATATCGAACAGCTCAAAAACAAGAATGCAGAGTTAGCGCGAACCGCAGAAGGGGAACGAGCATTGACAAGGCTCTCAGAAAAAATCCGCCAAGTTCAAGAGCTAGATACGATTTTCCGCAACGCCTTACCAGAATTGCGATCGCACCTGGAATGCGATCGGCTTGCAGTGTATCGCTTCAATCCAGATTGGGGTGGGGAGTTTATTGCCGAATCCGTAAGTCGTGAATGGGTAGCTTTGGTTGGCCCCGATATCAGGACTGTATGGGAAGACGAACACCTACAACAAACCCAAGGTGGACGCTATCGCCACAACGAGAGCTTTGTCATCAATGACATTTACACTTCTGGTCATGCCCAGTGCCACATAAAAATTCTCGAACAATTCCAGATTAGAGCTTATATCATCACCCCGATTATTGCCGGAAACAAGCTTTGGGGTTTGTTAGGAGCATATCAGAATGACGGGCCGCGGCAATGGCAAGATAATGAAATCAACTTGGTAGCGAAAATCGGTACGCAGTTTGGGGTAGCCGTCCAGCAATCGCAATACTTACAACAAACCTTAAATAAGAATGAGGAACTGATCAAACTGGCGGAACGGGAAGTAGCAAACGCCAGATTTTCCTATCGCTTGCCAAGTCGGTTAACAGAGATGGCCCAAACTCATGGTGATGTTCTAGAATTTGTCCAGTTTGCCACCCACGAACTTCGGCAACTGCTGAAAGTAGATCGAGTTGGAGTTTACCGTTTTGAGCCTGACTGGTCTGGAGAATTTGTAGTTGAGTCTGTGACTGGAGATTGGCCGAAGCTTGTGGGAACTAGCCTTGCCAGAGTTAGAGATACGTTTCTCCAGTACAACAAAGGCGGGCGTTATGCCCGCAAAGAAAGCTTGCGGGTTGACAATATATATAGTGTCGGTCATGACGAATGCCACATTCAATTGTTAGAAACATGGGGAACTAAAGCCTACATGATTGCGCCGATTTTTCAAGAAGATCGGTTATGGGGGCTGATGGGAGTTTATCAAAATAGCGCATCGCGCCAGTGGGAGCAATCTGAGGAGGATGTTCTCAACCAAGCCAGCGTCCAGATTGGTATTGCCCTCAATCTTGCAGAATACCTCAAACAGGTGCGTACTCAAGAGCAGCAACTAGCAGAAGCAGCAGAGCGCGAACGTACTGCCCGGGAAAAACTCCAACAAGGAGCAATACGCGTTCTCATGGCTTTGGAACCATCCTTCAGGGGCGATCTCACCGTTCGCGCTCCCTTATCTGAAGATGAAATTGGCACAATCGCTGATGGTTACAATACTACGATCCAAAGCTTGCGGGATTTAGTGCGACAAGTGCAGATTGCTGCCAGCAAGGTGAGTGAAAATTCCAGCAATAACACTACCTCAGTAGTAAAACTATCTAACCAAGCTCAACAGCAAGCAGAACGGCTCGAACGTGCTTTGGAACAATTACAAATGATGGTAACTTCCACCCAGGTAGTTGCTGTTGATGCCCAAAGAGTAGGACAGGCGGTTCAAGAAGCTAATAAAACCGTCCAAGCTGGCGATTCGCTGATGGAAAGAACGGTAGAAGGTATTTTGGAGATTCGGGAAACTGTATCCGAAACAGCGAAGAAGATTAAACGCCTCGGTGAAGCTTCTCAGAAAATCTCGAAAGTAGTGAGTTTGATTGAAAACTTTGCCACTCAAACTAACTTACTGGCTCTCAATGCGGCGATTGAGGCTACCCGTGCTGGAGAATACGGCAAAGGCTTTGCGGTGGTTGCAGATGAAGTTCGTTCCCTGGCTTATCAGTCAGCGAGTGCTACCACAGAAATTGAGCGACTCGTGCAAGAAATTCAAAGTGGAACCAACGAAGTTACCGAAGCAATGGAAGTAGGGATTACCCAAGTTGTCCAAGGCTCGAACTTAATCGATGAGACTCGTCATTCCCTGAGTGCGATCGTGGCAGCTACCAACGAAATTGGTGGACTGGTGCAAGGAATTACCCAAGCAGTTTCCACTCAAAGTCAGCAATCTCAGATGTTGACAGAAGCGATGATGGATGTTTCGGCGATCGCTCGCAAGACTTCGCAAAGTGCCATCCACATTTCCGAGTCTTTTGAGGAACTACGGATGACTTCACAACAACTGGAAACCAGCGTTAGCCAGTTCAAAGTTGACTAATCTCGCAAAACTGTTATGAACACCGATTACAGTAATCAACAGCAGTTAGAGCAGGCTTTTCTGGCTGAAGCGGCAGAGTTGTTGCAAACCATCGAGCAAAGTCTCATCGGTTTACTTGATGAAAAAACCACAGAAAAAGTTCACGCCTTGATGCGAAGCGCCCACACTCTCAAAGGGAGTGCTGCCAGTGTTGGACAGGAAACGATTAAGACAATTGCCCATCATTTAGAAGATGTATTCCAGGCGTTATACCCTCAAGAATTGGAAATCGATCCAGAATTGGGTGCTTTGCTTCTAGATGCTTATGAGTGTCTGCGAACTCCCTTGAGTGCAACCTTGATGGGCTTATCCTACAATGAGGCAGAAATACTTGATAAAACTGCCTCAATCTTCGCCCAACTCCAGCATAAACTAGGCGACTTTTTTGGTCGTGAGGCACCGCTTCCCAGTTCGGAAGAACTTGGCTTTGATGTGGTAGAGTCAATCTTTTCGGGGAGTGTAACCCAGGATTTGCACCAGCTAGAAGCTGACATTCAAAGCCAAGATCCACAACAAATTCAAACAACACTCAACTCTCAAGCAGAATTTTTTGTCGAACTAGCAGCATCTTATGGCTTATCTGGATTGGAAGAAATTGCCCAAGCGACCCTAAAGGCGCTCAATCAGCATCCAGACAAAGTACTGCAAATCGCTCAGGTGGCTTTAGACAATTTTAAAGCGGCTCAAGCAGCAGTACTGGCAGGCGATCGCATTCAAGGAGGAGAGATATCTCCACAATTGCGAGAATGGGCAATGCTAACTACTCCTGTCCCAGAACCGCAAGAACAGCCAGTTTCCATAGCTACTCAACCAACACAAACGGCTACAACTGAGAATCAGCCATCCCCCCTTCTCAGCGCCAGCGAATCAGAATCAATTTGGTCGTTTTTCCCGAAGCGAACTGATAACTCCGTACCGAAAGCACCGGAGGTATTGGAACCAATTTCTCAGGATGCGGTAGTAGCCCCCTCTGCCATAGATCGGATTTTACAATCAATTTGGACAGGAGATCCAGAGACATCCTGCCGCTACTCAGACTCAGATCGGCCGGCTTCTCCACCACCAGCACCAAGCCTCCAGACTCAGTCATCGGCATCACTTCCCAGTATCCGGGTAGCGATCGAACAACTCGATCGCCTCAGTCACACGATTGGGGAATTGCTCATCAACGAAAACCAACAAAACCTGCAATCTAATCACATCCACAAAGCTGCTCAAGAGACTTTACTACAGTTTTTGCACTGTCAACAACAACTGAGTAAAGTTTCTACTTGGTCTGATCGACAACTGCTTCCCGAACGCGCAAAGCAGCGATACCCACGCTGCTCAATTGTCCCTGCTTCCCCAACTACCCAGGCACAATCTAATTTTGATGCCTTAGAAATGGATAGCTATAGCGAGTTGCACATTCTCCTGCAAAATCTGACAGAAGACATGGTGCAGTTAGGAGAACGGATTGAGACTTTTAATACTTTAGTTCAGCAATCTCGCTTTAGTCTCGGAAAGCGCAAGCAACTGCTTTCAGGAGCGCAGGAGGATTTACTGCAAGCGAGAATGGTGCCACTGGGAACAGTGTTAAATCGCTTACCCCGCCTCTTGCAACAGATGGTAGCAACTTATCATAAGCCTGTGGAACTCAAGCTTGGCGGTACGAAGGTACTGGTAGATAAAGCCATTTCCGAGCAGCTGTACGATCCCTTGCTGCACATGATTCGTAATGCCTTCGATCACGGCATTGAATCAGTAGAAACCCGGAGACAGCAGGGTAAACCAGAAACCGGAACAATTACAATTCAAGCTTATCATCAAGGCAACCGCACTACTATTGAGGTACGGGATGATGGTCGAGGCTTTAACTGGGAATCGATTCGTCAGCGAGGTATAGAAAAACACCTGCTGACTCCGGAACAAGCCGCCTACGCCTCCGAAGACCAACTGGCAGAGTTATTATTTGAACCAGGCTTTTCTACCGCTAACCAGGTTGGTGAGTTATCTGGCCGCGGTATCGGCTTAGATGTCGTTCGCACACAATTACAAGCTTTACAAGGTTCGATTGTGGTGCGATCGCTTTCAGGGCAGGGAACCACCTTTACCTTGCAATTGCCTCTGAGCTTAACAACAGCACGTTTGCTCGTTTGTCAATCTCAAGGTATTACTTATGCCTTGTTATCTGAAGGAATTAGCCAGGTTTTATTACCGCAACCAGACCAGATTCAAGTCCAGCAATCTTTACACGGTCAAGGTATGCAAAAATTCTGGCAGTGGGGAGAAGGGCAAAATCAGCAACTAGTTCCCATCCGCCCGCTTGCCAATTTGCTGGATTACAAATATCCTTTATTCACCCAAGACCACAATTTAACCCTCAGTCCTTTTCCAGTCAAACAACGGAACACCGTTGAACCTCTGCTGCTGTTGCAAACAGAGCAGCAATACCTGTGTTTGCAAGTCGATCAGATTTTAGTCGAGCAGGAATTAGTAATTAAATCCCTCGGCAGAGTCGTGACTTTACCTAGCTACATCCAAGGCTACAGCGTGTTGGGAAATGGTAGCCTCACCCTAACCATTGACCCGTTGGAGTTAGTTCGGCAAACCTGGGAGACAGATATGATGCCGACTTCCCCAGCATCAAGTCTTGCAACTAAACTATTGCCCGCGCCTGAGCCTGTTCTTACCCTGGAGGGGCAGCAATCCGAGCTAACTATAATACAACCGCAGCAACAGCCAATAGAAGTTAATACAGCCGTTGCTCAACTCAATCGAGTGACAGTGTTAGTGGTAGAAGATTCGGTTGTCCAAAGGCAAAGTTTGGTGCAGACGCTCCAGAAAGCCGATTATCAAGTGTTGCAAGCAGGCGATGGTCGAGAGGGGATCGCGCAAATGCTTCAACACGGTAATGTCAATCTAGTAATTTGTGACATTGAAATGCCACGGATGAATGGATTTGAATTTTTAGAACACCATCGCCAAGACGAGCGTTTGTCCGGGATTCCTGTGGTGATGCTAACTACCCGTAGCGGCCAGAAGCACCGCCAATTAGCTTTAGCTCTAGGTGCGAAAGCTTACCTAACCAAACCCTATTCCGAACAAAACTTCCTAGCGACCATCGCTGAACTGGTTCATAGCCCTTAGCCCCCATCCGTAACTTCCTATGCTTAACACTCCCTTTCCGTTTAAGCGATTATCTGGATCTGTCAGCGAGAGCGACTCATTACGAGTCGTTGTTTTTGCGATCGCAGACTATTTATTTGCCCTGCCAGTTGGTGCAGTTCTTAAGGTGATTGCTTGTCCTCCTATTAGCAGTACGGTTGAAAGCGGTATCGGGATGGTCGATCTGGGAGCGCAAACTATTACGATTGTGGACTTGCGCCAGAAGTTAATTCCGCAAGTACAAACCCAACAGACGCACCAAATTCTCTCTGCGGATGACACTTCAGGACGCTTTTTACTTCTGACTCAAACGCGGACTGGAGAACTTTGTGGCATTCCTGTGGATAAGCCCCCTGCTTTAATCGATATTCCTTTAGAAGTTGTGCGTCCTGTGCCGTGGTCTTATCGGCAAGTGGCGGAATTAAACTTTGTTAGCCACATGGCTGTTTTGTCTGTAGCACCAAACGAAGAACCACTCAAAGTCCTGCTTCTAGGTATGAACCAGATATTGGCTGATAAGTTGGGGTTGCCCGCCGGAACAACCCCAACCTTGGCTCCTGGATTGACACCATGCGAACAACGGCAAAGATTTCTGCGTTTTTCGTTAGGGAATCAAGGAAGTGGATTAATACCATTCCACTCAGTAGTGGACATGATTCATATTGCTAGTCAAGAAATTTCCCCAGCCCCGGCCTTACCAAGTTGGATTTTAGGTTTCTATAATTGGCAAGGACAGATGCTGCGGCTGGTTGACTTAGAACATTTGCTTGGTTATGCACCGCTTTTTAAGCGGCAATCACGACCAGAAAAACCAATAGTTCTGGTTGTTGAGCTTCAAAATCAGGTAGTCGGGTTTTTGGTCGCTCATGTTTACGATGTAGAGTGGCAAGATTTACAGCAAGCACAATCAGCACCAACCGACTTTTCGCCCAACAAACTACTAAATTTTGTTCGAGGTATTCTGCCAGGCGATCGCTGGATTTTAGACACCAAAGCGATCGCCCAGACATTGCAATGGCAAACCCACTGATAAGAGGCAGGGGGAACTTAAAGGTACAAACCTCACCCACAAGTGGCGTGAAAGCTGCCTTACTCCTTTTCCCCGTTGGTTGAAACCGAACTTCGTTCCGCTCCGCTAACACCCGCAAGTGGCTTGATTTTTCCCCCTGCCCCCCTGCCCCCCTGCTCCTCTGCCCCCCTGCTTTTTTATTTGACTTGATGCTGCCAAGGAGTTTTCTGTGACGATCGCAACCTTAGATCCTAATTTTGAAACCCAGCCTGTTGAAAATCAAATCCAGATAGAAGAAATTTTGGCTAATGTGGCTGTACTTAAAGCAGTCTTTCAATCTGCTAAGGGGCCAAAGGTCGCTCAATTGCAGCACAAGGTAAGTCAAATCGAAGCTTTTATCCAAGCTTTGGCTCAGGATTCAACCAGTGACAATGATGACAATGTGCAAAGAGCTTTTCAGTTCCAGCGAGAACAACTGGCGGCAATTGCTCGGCAAATGCAGCAGGCAAAAGGTCAAACCGCACTTTTGGAAGCTACAGTCACTGCCCTGAGAGATGTTCTTAACGCCGATCGCGTCCTGATTTATCGTTTTGAAGAAGATAATCGCAGTCGGGCGATCGCTGAAGCTATACAACCGGGTTGGACATCCTTGCTCAACCAATCCCTACCGATAAATTTGTTTGTTACTACCGATGTTAGTAATGGACAACACTTACTCAACAAACTAAATGAAGTATTAGAATTAACACCGCGCCAACAGCAATTTTGGCAACGCTTTCAGGTGCAAGCGAGTCTGTGCTTGCCCTTGATTGTCAAACAACAGCCTTGGGGTTTGTTAGTTATTCAGCATTGCCTTGCACCCCGACAATGGCAGGAAGCAGAGCGCAGTTTGCTGCAACAGGTAGCAATGATGTTGACAATTAACTTGCATTCGGCTGAAATAGTAGCTCCACCTGCTCAACAGCTTGAATCTTTTGATCGCTCACAGTTACTAGTGCCATTGCAACAGGTGAGCGAGGCTGTAGAAGAAGGAGCAAAAATTGCCGAGCTAGAGCGCGAGTATTTAATGTCTATTCAAGATACTGTTGCTTTTACAAATAAACAGCTGCAATACCTTGGTGAATTTTGTCAGCAAGCTTCTGGCTTTGTTGGCCTGGTGGAAGGCTTGAGTAGCAAAATTCAGATTTTGTCCCTAAATACAGCCATCGAAGCAACAAAAGCTAGCGAGAAGGAACTAAGTTTGCTGGCTGCTGCCGAACAGGTAGAAATTCTCGCTCGTCAAGCCCGCGAAAGCACCGTAAATATAGAGGAATGGCTCCAAGAACTTCAAGTAGCAACAAAAGACGTTGCTTCTGCTATCGAACCATGCGATCGCCAAATCAGTGCGGGGCTGGAGTCAATCGCGCAAATCCAGGAGCAATTTAGAGCGATCGCCCAGATTGCTGCTTGTACCCTCCAAACAATATCCAAGCCATAGAATTGTCACAAACCCCATACAAACTGAGAGTTGCGTTCATGAGTACCGATTTTGTCCCCCAACCGCAGAACGACGATCGCTTTCTAGAAGAAGCGATCGATTTGTTACTGTTCTTGGAGCAGGAGTTGCCTAACTATACAAAAGACAGTAACCCCGGTACAGCTTTGGCTCTCATGGAAGCTGCTGGCTCTCTACATTCGATTGCTATAGCAGCCGAGTTAGATACGATTGCGATAGTTGCGGCTGCACTAGAAGAGATTTTTCAGCTTTTGCATCAGTATCGGGCAACTATTGACGGCACAATCGCCTCTCTGTTGTCGGAAGGATTAGATTGCCTACAGATGCTACTGATGTCATTTTTAACAGCCTCGAAAATTGAGGAAGTAGAAATTCTGGAGCGGATGTCTGCCATTGTTGCTCGTTTGCAAGCAGAGTTTGGCGATTCCCAGGAAACAAACTTTGAGACATCGGGACATCAACCAGTTATTCAGTTTAACGATTCCTTGGGCGAGGTGGAATCTTCTGCATCTCTACCAGAGCAAGTTATGGTTAAAGATAAGGAAAGTTTTGACAGGGAACTAATAAGTGAAACTAGCCCCCAGCTTAGTAGCTTTGATCGCGTAGATACCGAGCAGCTTCCTATCAAGGTAGGGGAACTAGCAAACCTGGAGGAGGAAGATTTTCAGGCTTGGTTGGGAGATTTTTTCTTGCCTGCTGAAATATCTGAAGCATCCCTAGTTAAATCTTTGAGCGATCGCCATACACTCTCTTTGCAAGAATACATTCCCACCGTTATTGCAACTAGTATTCCAGCCGCCACACCAATCAATAATCAGCATCTCGAACAACTAAACGCACTGATTGCAACATTACTAATTAACTATAATCAGCAAGCTTGTCACGAAGAACAACAGCAACATACCATCGGGCAGTTGCTTCGACAAGTTAAACGATTACAACGCCTGTTGGACAATCTACAGGAATGGTCGGGACGTTTAGCAGCAATTTCAGATACTCTTTCTCCTCTAGCTGCTTCTCGCTCTCAGCAATTGAACAGTACTCTGCAATCTATTTTGGCCCAAGCGTCTCAGGTGGCATCAACTGTTCATTCCCTGAATAACGATCGCCACCAACTCAAACAAGAACTCATACAGCAGGAAAAGTTACTTAACCGTTCTGCCGATTTAGTCGAAAAAGTTACAAACATTTCTTTAAAAGTAGCCTTAGAACCATTGCATCGGCTGTGGTCGCAGTTACAAGCTCTACAAGATAAGTCTGCCAGGCTACATTTACAAATTAGTGATATCCAAGTCGATCGCGCGTTTAGCGATCGCCTCCGTGTCCTGCTGTTGCATATAAGTTGCTATTTACTAGAGCAAAGTATAGAATCTTCCCAAACACGCCAACAGTTAGGTAAAAATAGCAACGGGATTATTGAATTTCAAATTTACCAGCAGGGAAATCAACTAATTATCGATGGTTGTGATGATGGCGCAGGACTTAACTTATCTCAAATTTATCAACAGGCTTTAGCCCAAGGATTTGCCCTGACAAAACCAGGGGATATTCTACAAACAACTCAACTGACTGAATTAATACTTGAACCAGAGGTTTCATCTGTTTTATGCGATCGTGCTGCCATAGAGTTAGGATCAGAATTAACTGAAGTTTGCAAGCAATTAACAGCTATTCAAGGAAGAATAGTATTGAAGTCTAAAGCTGGTCATGGTACAGCCTTCTCGCTGCAAATTCCACTTGAGCAAAAAATTGCTCAACTTATTGTCTGCCAAGCTGACTCCAGATTCTATGCGTTTGTTGCCGATTCCGTAGAGCAGATTTGTTTATCCCAGTCCGAACAAATTCTCCAAACTCAAGCGGGACGTATGTTATTTTTGCAGTCTTCTGACATCAGCGGCTTCAGGAGTGGCGATTACGAGAATCCAACAACAGAAATGCTCGTCCCTATCCATTTACTGACTGATGTGCTGGTTTCTCCTAACTACCTTCCCAGCCCAGTCACCACTTACAGTACAGATACACTAAATGCTTTCAAGCAGGATAAGCCGTTATTAGTATTTCGTTACTTAGACAAACTATGTGCTGTAGAAGTAGATTACATCATCGGCAAGCAATCCTCTACAATCCATCCTCTAGGTGAAACAATCCCAGTTGCTCCTTATATCCAAGGCACTAGCGTTCTTGCCAATGGACAACTTAGCCTGGTTTTGGATGGTCGCCTTTTGACAAAATCTCTAACTTAAACTGTATTGATTTTTAATCTTGCAATTGAGCAGCACACTTTTCATGGTGAGTGGAACTATCAGATCGAGCCAAGAACAATAACCTAATTGTTCAACTGATTTTTTCCTGGCTCCTTAGGGTTTGGTTAAAATCTTCTCAGTAGTCGCAAGCCGTTAAGGGTAACTAACACTGTAGAGCCTTCATGGCCAATTACACCGATGGGTAGGTTAATATTCCCCAAAAAGTTCGCCAACATTAGCAAAATAATTGATGTGAGGGCAAAGGTGATGTTTTGTTTAATGATAGATTGCGATCGCCTACCTAGTTCCATTGCGACGACTATTTTTTCTAGTCTGTCTGCTATTAAAACAATATCTGCGGTTTCTAGTGCGACATCACTACCCGCACCACCCATTGCTATTCCTACCGTTGCTTGAGCTAAAGCTGGTGCATCATTAATTCCATCGCCTACCATTGCTACAGTGTGATATTGTTTCTGCAAGCTGCGGATGAGGTTGAGTTTATCTTCTGGTAAAAGTCCTGCGTATACCTGGGTGATACCGACTGCTTGGGCGACAGTTTGGGCTGTACGCTGGTTATCTCCAGTAATCATGACGATTTGTTCTACACCTAGCTGACGCAGATGGCGAATGGTGGCGGCGGCTTCTGGTCTAATCATATCTGCAATGGCGATCGCTCCTATTACTTGTGTATTTTGGGCTACCCAAACCACAGTTTTTCCCTCATATTCCCAACTATGAGCTAAATTTTGGAGTTTTTGCGGTAACTTTGTCACATATTGTTGAACAAAAGCTGCATTTCCCAGTGTAATGTTTTGGTTGTTGAGCATCCCCACAATACCTTGTCCGGGTATCGCTTGGACATCTGTACCATGTTCCCAGTTTAAATCACTGGCTGCTTGAACAACGGCTTTAGCAATGGGATGTTCAGAAAAGTATTCTAATGCTGCTGCTGTTGTTAACACATCTACTTGTGTATATTCATCAGTTGCAATTACCTGAGATACTTGCACTTGTCCTGTAGTTAAAGTACCAGTTTTATCAATTGCGATCGCTCTGACTTTACCTATGTTCTCTAACTGTGCGCCATTTTTGAACAAAATCCCCTGTCTCGCACCATTGGCAATGCCTGATAATAATGCTGGCATAATTGCTGCCATCAAAGCACAAGGAGAAGCCACTACTAAAAAAGTTAAAGCCCGATAAATCGTCGTTTCCCAGTCCCACGCCAAAATAAATGGCGGTAAAATAGCCAGTAATATCCCAGCTACAACAATTACCTTGGCATATACCCGTTCAAATTTGGCGATGAATTCTTGAGAAGGTGGTGCTGATTCTTGCGCTTCTTCCACTAACTGAATCACTCGCTGAATCAAATTGCTCGCTGCTGGTTTGTGAATTTTTAACTTCAGCGCCCCATAACCGTTGAGTGTCCCAGCAAAAACCTCCTCGCCTACTGTTTTCTCTACAGGTAAAGATTCCCCAGTAATCGCCGCTTGATTAATGGTGCTGTAACCAGAGACAATTATGCCATCGGTGGGAATTAACTCTCCGGGTTTGACAACTATTTCATCTCCTACTTTTAATTGACTGATGGGTAACATCTGTTCCTGTCCTTGATGCAGAACCCTGGCTGTATCGGGTGTTAAACTCATCAAACTGCGGATACTCCTTTCCGTCCGCCCCATTGCATAACCTTCTAACGCACCGCTAATCGCAAAGATGAGAATTAAAATTGCCCCATCAATAATTAGGTGATATTCTCTACGCCATAAACCTAAACTAGCTGCACCAAGCGCCGCCACAATCATCAGCAAATCTACATCAAGTTCTTTCTCTTTAATTAATGTAGTTATTCCCTCACGGGCGCTTTCGTAACCACCAATCACATAAGCCGTGCTTAACAACAGTATTGCCCATCCCAGCCAACCTAGATGCAAGGCGAACCAGCCAAAAAATAACAACACTCCACAAACCAATGCTGCTAATATATCTGCGTGTTCTTTTGTGTATTTAGTTAAATGCTGTGGGTAAAGCATGAGAGTGAAATCCTTGATAACTGATCTCACGGTAAACCTTGACATTAATGTTAAAGTCAAGCAATTGTTTTTCTACCAGGAGGTATTTTGATGACGCGCCTGCATAATAAAACCGCTGTGATTACCGGAGGGACATCGGGGATTGGGTTTGAGACTGCGAAACAGTTTGTGACAGAAGGGGCGCGGGTAATTATTACCGGACAAGATGAAGGACGTTTGCAAACCGCAGCCCAAGAACTGGGTTCTCAGGTAATTCCGGTACTGGCGGATGTGCGATCGCTTTCTCAACTGGATAATTTAGCAGCACGAGTAAAATCAGAATTTGGCGGGCTGGATATTTTGTTTGCTAACGCCGGAATCGGATTTTTTGCACCATTAGAAGTGATCGACGAAACCTTGTATGATAATCAATTTGATATCAATGTTAAGGGTATCTTTTTCACTGTACAGAAGCTCTCTGGTTTACTGAATCCAGGCGCTAGTGTCATTTTAAATGCTTCCTCAGTCAATGAAAAAGGTATGGCGATGGGCAGTGTGTATTGTGCGACAAAAGCGGCTGTGCGTTCATTTGCGCGTAATTTAGCGGCAGAATTAGGCGATCGCCTAATTAGAGTCAATGCGATTAGTCCTGGTTTAATTCCTACTAATTTTCAAACCAAAATGGGCTTATCACCAGAAGCACTAGAAAATTTTGGCAATTATATTAAGCAAACCGTACCTTTGGGACGCTTTGGTAAACCAGAAGAAATTGCGGCGGCGGTAGTTTTCCTAGCTAGTGATGAGTCATGTTACATGACTGCGGCAGATTTAGTGGTTGATGGTGGCTATATGAACATTTAGCAACGCAATATATGTACAAATATATGTATTTATAACTGCTTGTAAAAACTGCTTGACGCATCTATCAAGGACATAGGAGATTAAATCACATAAGTGTTTGTACGTATATAAAACATTAAAAAAATCAGCTGGCATATTTGTGGGATGAGCAAAATGCTCATCCCTTGTATTTCTGAAGCAAAAAAAGAGTTTTCTGAAGTTTGACTTTTTGAGATGACGGAAATCAAAGGAGAGAATTATGTACAAACGAGTACAAAAAACTGGTAAACAACCTGCTGATTCATCAACTTCTAATCCATTTGCACCGCGTCCATTTAAAGTTGAATCTTTACCTGAACCAGATTTAAATCAAAATCCAGAAATACAAAAGCAAGAATTGTCCTTTGAGTCGAGTTTGTCTAGGTTGTCCCACATCTCAATCTTCCCGCCAGGATATCAACCACCACCACCGCCACGAGTTCAGATGAAGTTGATGATTGGTGAACCTGGGGATAAATATGAACAAGAGGCGGAAAAAGTCGCCCCAAATGTTGTGCAACAAATTAACGCACCTTTGCAAGCAGGATATATGCAGAGTCAGCCGATAATGCAGCGTGTGGCAGAAGGTTATATGTCTGCATCACCTGATGAGGCTATCCAAGCGAAAGGCGAAATGAACGGTAACAGCCCAGAATCAACTGAGAAATCGCATCCCAATCAAACCGGATTACCCGATGAACTCAAAGCAGGGGTGGAAAATCTATCAGGCTATTCCCTAGATGATGTCAAGGTTCATTATAATTCGCCCAAACCTGCCCAATTACAAGCATTAGCTTACACCCAAGGGACGGAGATTCATGTCGCCCCTGGACAAGAGGAACATCTACCCCATGAAGCATGGCACGTAGTTCAGCAGATGCAGGGAAGAGTTAAACCGACAATGCAGATGAAAGGATTACAGATAAATAATGATGAGGGGTTGGAGAGAGAAGCGGATGTGATGGGTAAGAAAGCAGAGTATGAAAAAGATGAGACTAGAAAATTAGCGCCAAGTGTCAGCAAATATACTTCACCCGATATAAAATATCGGCAAGGATTAGTTCAGCGAGCTATTTTTAAACTCATCAACAAAGAATGGAAATTAATAAAAAGGGAAGAGAATGAACAGACAATAGACGAGATGGAACTTCGATCAAAACTTCCATCAACTCAAACTGCACAAGACAAGTCCTTTTACAATACTGTAAATAAAAAAACTGGTTTTCGCCTTTCTGATGTACAAGAAGCTTATGAAAAAGATTGTGAACACTTATTCTATCAATTATATGAAATAATCAAAGAAGATGACAAGAAAGATCCAAGTGAGATAGATATTAAAACAAAACAAGAAGTTATTAAGCACCGAAAAAACTTTGAAGAACTTTATGATTTGGCTTATATTATCTATTATAAGGGGGCAAAGGCAAAACCACCTGAGACATTAAAAAATGAACGATCACCTAAGTTCAAACATGATGGAGAAATCGGAACTTTTGATATCGATGACTCTAGCAATAAGAAACGATTAGAAACGCAAAAAGATCTGACATCGCATGACGCAAAAATACGAAGCAATGCAGTTAGCACCATACGAGGTGGAGATAAAACATATAGCTCCTACCAAGGGGCGATATACCGACCGTTTATTGAAGAGGAAAGAAAAGCGATTCTCGGTTTAGTGGAGGCGGTGAAGGGATCTCAAGTGATGTTCAGCCTTGAACGAGGTGGATCACTAATAGCTGACTTGATTGAAAAGTTAAGCGGAGATGTTATAGAAAATATTAAAATTCCAAAACCACAGTCTGAAGAAGAGGCCACAGATCATCTCAACGATATACTCAAACACAGGCCAAAGGAACAAAAGGAATATACGTCCCAAAAAGTGGCGTTCGAGGGGAAACAAAAGAAAGCGCAGCAGGAGCAGTTTAAACAAGCGGTGATAAGTTATATCAACGCTTCCGAGAAAGAGGAGATAACGATAGCAATATCGGAGACGGCGGTAGGTGGGGGATCTGTCAACAAAATGCGAGCACTAGTTGCGGAGATATGCGAATTGGTGAAGGAATCAAAGAAAAAGGTTACGTTCCGCATACTTGTAGCAAGAGAGACTATTAAAAACCACGGACGGCGGGGACAAGGTATTGTAAAGCTGACGGATGAAGTTGTGGGAGGTATCCAAGAAGGCCAAATAGTGGAAGGCAAAATAGTGACAACAGACCCTCACCAAGTAGAAATGTATATATCGGAGTTATCCTATCTAATAGGAGAAGATGTAGATTACCAAATGCAGTATACAGGCGGAATTAATTCTGACAAACCCGTGATCGTGTTCGAGGCGAAAGACGATACTATTACGGCGATGAGCATAACACCAGCCCCTGAAGGAGAAGACTCAGCCCGTGAAGTCATAATGGATTTAATCGTAGGCGCATACGATCAACTAATGGCTAAAATATTTGATAGTTAATAATTAAGATATCTGTGCGAAGTCTAACCGAAGCATAAAGTCCAGAATATTCATTTGGGAATTAAGAGGCATTTGAATGCGAGCAAACAAATAAGGGAACAGAGAATGTGTTACTGAGCGAGCTTGTGATGACGAAATAAGCTCATCGGCTTCTTGATCTTCGTCCATGATAACGACAAGATTGTAGCCGAGTATGAGTTGCTGAGAGTAAAGAGAATCGAGATGGGTATCAATTAAGTCTAGTGTAACGAAGGCTGAATTTTCAGAACCAACCGAAGGTGAATGGATAAAAGAACGAGCAGGAGGGGCAGACAAAATTGACACGATTTGATTGCTCCTATAGACTGGACAAAAATTAGGATAAAGCAGAAAAAAACAAACTTGTAAGGATTATACCAGACATCTTATAACGCAATTGCTCTTCCCATTTTCCTTACAAAATAAAGAAGAAAGAGGCTGCTTTACCTAATGTCAAAAAACAACCAAATATTGCTACAAATCTCCAATAAAACTTAACTATATTAAGGATAGACCCCTTTAACTCTAAATTAAAAACCCATAAATTAAAAGGTGATCTGAAAGATTCTGATGCAAGTAGTTTGGGATATGACTTAAGAATTATTTTTAAATTTGTTGAATATGAAGAAACACAAGCCATTCTTTTAGAATCTATTGGAACACATGATGAAGTTTATTAGTATGATCGCTTGGTTGTGATATCGGTGTACTAGGGTGATCGCTTGGTTGTAGAGATTTGTGAAGGCGATCGCAGCTTTAATATATTGTCTGGCATGAGGTGGACGCAAGCAAGCTCATCTAAAGCAGTCATTGGTAGAAGTTGTCACTCTGTTAAAAGAGCGAATTTATCTAATAACTTTTGATGAAAAAACCTCTGTCTCTAGCACGATTTGGCACAGTGGAAAAATCAAGTAAATCTAAGAATACTAAATCTCAAAGAGAAGGTATTCTATGTTAATGAAACGGCTTTCTGCTATTAGAAGTTGGATAGCTACAACAGTTATTTGTGTATCTGCGATCGCTTTTATTTGGCAAGGTGGATTTTTCACCAATAATTCAGCGATGGCGGCTCCCTCTGTCAACTTGATTGCATCGTCAGACGCAGGCGATAAAGTTCAAGAAAAAGCCCGTGAAGATGCTGGACGCGCCAAGAATTTTATTCGAGATACCGCAAATAAAGTTGAGCGCACCGCCAATAAAAATGCTAGTAAAGTTGAGGACGCAACAGATAATAGCGGTAACTTTATTGAGCGCAAAGCTAAGAGTGATAGAAACACTATTGAGAAAAGAGCCGAAGGAGATGCGGCTCGAACAGAGAAAGCCGTAGACAATACCAAGAATGCTATTGAACGCACTGTTGATAACATTAAGGATGCTTTCAGTAAATAGACATAATAATCTTACTTAATTTGTAAGATGTTATGTGGTGCTTGTTCTGAGTTATTCCTAAAAATTAATTTAGGATTACACAATCAATGTACATTGTTGATTCATTTCATTTGCTTGATTTGAAACTTACGATGTACATTGATTAATTTTAAGTATTTTAACTACCTAAATAAACATTAAATCAAGATAAGAATAAACTGAAAAAAAGATAAGTTTATGCTGAAATAAATAAAATAAAAGCTAAATAAATCAGAGCGATCGCATTTGTTGATAAAGTATCTTTGTCTTTATGGGATTTTTGCTCAAAAATCTAAAATTATGGCAAAGCTCACTGTTTACGGAACTCCCCTCAGTACTTATGTTCGTACTGTCCGGTTGCTGCTTGAGGAAGCAAGTGTAGACTATACCCTCAAAGAAATTGATATCTTCACAGGCGAAAATCAATCACCAGAGTACCTAGCCAAAAATCCTTTTGGGAAAGTCCCAACACTGGAGATAGATGCAGAGGTAGTATACGAAACTCCAGCAATTACTGACTACCTAAATACAGTCTTTGCTAATCAGCAGTTCAGTCCATCTGAACCACTACTTCAGGCGCGGATGCGTCAAATTATCACAATTATTGATAACTATTTCTATCCTAGTGCGATCGGAACAATTGTCATTCAACGCCTGATTGTGCCAATTCGGGGCGGACAGCCAGACGAAGATAAAATCAAAAATGCTGTTGCACCTGCACAAAAAGCCATACAAGCAATTGAAGCGATCGCTGTTGGTAGCCCATATCTGCTTAGTAGCCAACTGAGTATTGCCGATTTCTACCTGATTCCCATTTTTATCTACCTGGCTCAAACTCCAGAATACGAAGTCATTACGGCTCACACTCCCAAACTGCGGACTTGGTGGGAGCAAGCCCAGCAGCTTGAGAGCGTCAAAAAGATCTGTGCATAATCGCAGATAAAAAATACTGACCAATAGTTTCACAAGGTAAAAACCCCCAGATTTATCTGTGGGGTCAATCTACAAGCTAATTCAGCGACATACTTTGTAAATCTATTAACCCTGAATCAGGTGATTTGAGATAGTGTTTAAACCATTGACTCGCCAATCTTGCTACTTCTTCTAAGGTTCCAGGTTCGCTAAACTGATGAGTTGCTCCAGCAATAATCTCTAGTTGCTTGTTGAATGCGGGAATATTTGCCAGTGCATCTTCATTCATCGCTATGATGGGCAAGTCATTACCACCAACAATTAACAAAGTTGGGGTGTGTACACAAGCTATGGCTTCACTGACTAAATCAGTTTGTCCACTACGGGAAACAATCGCTTTTACAGCCATTGGACGTGTTGCAGCTGCCAACAAGGCTGCACTAGCACCTGTATCTGCACCAAAATAACCAAGTTTGAGATGACGAGTCAAAGGATTTGCTAACAACCAGTCTGTGACAGCCACTAAGCGATCGCTCAGAAAGCTAATATCACTGCGAAAATGTTTGGTGCGCTGGTCTATGGCTTCTTCTTCTTTGGTAAGTATGTCTATCAACAAAGTCGCTAGTTTAGCTTCCTGACGTAGTACATGAGCGAGATAGTGGTTGCGGGTACTGTAACGACTACTAGCACTACCATGTGCAAACAATACAAGCCCTTCAGCACCAGTCGGAACAACCAATTCTCCTTTAAGTCTAGCTTTTGCCAGTTCGACAATGACAATTTGTTCTTCAACGTTGAGTAGTAATGTAGTTTTCATAACTTCACCCTGATGATTAATTTAGATCAGCTTTTTTGTTATTCAGGTGTAATTGCACTTACCCTTTGTTGTGCTGTTTTTATACGTAAGTTTTATCTGGATGATTAATAACTGACGATTGTGCAAGTAAAGACCTTACTTCTACATCAGTTGTTTGCGAAAAGTCTTCATACCAAAGACCGATCGCATACAATGACTCTGGCATAACTAAACAAACTACTTCGTCAACTTCAGCTTGCAACTGTTCGTAAGTTATCGGTGCTGCAACTGGTACAGCCACAACTAGCCGTTGGGGTTGTTGTTGTTTAACTATGGCAATAGCCGCACGCATGGTTGAACCTGTAGCGATACCATCATCGACTAAAATCACAATATGATTTTTGATTTCTGGTAGGGGTCTATCGCCTCGATAAGCGATATTGCGTCGTTTTAATTCCCGCAATTCTTTAGTTGTAACTTCGTCAATTGTGCGGCTATCAATCTCTAAACTGTTGACGACATCGTAATTTAACACTCGTACACCACCTGGAGCAATTGCACCCATCGCCAGTTCTTCCTGATCGGGTACGCCCAGTTTTCTCACCAAACATATATCTAGTGGTGCATTAAGGCTGTCGGCGATTTGATATGCTACTGGTACACCACCACGGGGCAAACCTAACACTAACAAATTTTCATAGTTAGTATATGCTGTTAGTCTTTTGGCTAACATTTTGCCAGCTTCATGGCGATCGCGGAATTTACTTGTCATAATTTTAAGCTTCCGTATAGAGGAACGCTGATATGGAAAAAAAACACCTGCTATTGTCTTCACCTTTGTTTGCGTAGAGGATAAAGCGGGTAATACCAATTTTCTAAAACGAGGCAACACATTCAAACCCCGAAAACCATACCATATTTGATTTTCTTAATTACGAATTACGAATTGGTATAAATTGCTAGTTCAGCTAAAACTTGAGCCAATACACTTTAATTGATGAGACTTCTGGGCAAAATTCCAGTCATCAATTATTGAATAAATATCTGGACATTAATGCTCACCACAAAGCCTAAAAATATCTCTTTCCCTCTCCCCACACTCACATCTGAACTAGCTATGCTATTATCTTCAGAAGTTAATTTTGATATATTTGTGAATCTACGGGATCAAAACTTGAGCATTGCAATAAAACTTAATGCGATTGATTGACATTTTTTACCTTGTTATCACAGGTTTCTTATACCTTAATATTAGCTCCTCATCGCATTCGGTGTTGAAAGTTGATACAAATTACTGCAAAAATTTTATATGTTTAAACAATATCAGTCGAGTCTAGCACTATAACTCTAGTGAACAACTTAATTCTACATTTTGGCTAATTTTCAGACTATTCCATTCAATATATTTAGCTATCTACTTATATGAACTCTATAATTGAAGTTCCTCTGTTAATTAGTGTAGGAGCCATTCCTGGTGCGTTAAGTCGCTACTATCTAACTATATTATTTGGGCGCTGGTTCGGCATAGCATTTCCCTATGGAACCTTATTTATTAATGTGACAGGAGCTTTTTTGATGGGCTTTTTTGCTACCCTTGTATCTAAGTTAGCAATCCCTTCTAATCTATCTTTATTAATAGCAGTAGGATTTTTAGGCTCTTATACAACATTTTCAACTTATGCCCTCGATACCTCTAACCTCTTACGCACTAGAAACTATAAAGCTACTTTACTTTACTGGGTTAGTACTCCAATCTTGGGATTTATGAGCATAGAAATGGGTATTTTTTTAGCAAATCTGCTATGAATTGATTGATTGACTTCTAAATACTAAGTGATTGTCTAGATATTTTGATGAGTTAATATTCTTTTTTTCTCTCAATAAATTTAGCTATAGTATTGCCTAGTAGAAGACTGAGCAGTGATAATAAAGGACTAATCAACCAGTACACAAAACTAAGTTCTAATCTATTTTGTTGCAGCAACTTCACTACATCTAATTCATAAGTTGAAAAAGTGGTGTAAGACCCTAAAAAACCTGTAGTTACTAATAGCCGAATCTCAGGATGAATTGCAATTAATCTTCCCAGCGCCAGCATCGTCAAAAAACCCATAACAAAACATCCACTGATATTAATTATCAGTGTACTGTAAGGGAATTCTTGACCAAAAAACTGCGTAAACCACAAACCGAGATAATAGCGTGAGAGTGCGCCTGGTAATGCACCAAGACTAATACATACAGAGATACGAAGTACAGAATTTTGTAACATTATTACTAGTTCAACTAAATTAAAAGCTTAGTATGTTCTATCAGTATTACGGCTGTGCCAAATATAGGAAATTGGCATTTTCCCTCTCTTCGTAGTTGCTGTGTTAGGAATGATGGGTAATGAGTAGATCTGCGTAGTGTGCCGAGTTTACCAGGAATCTCAGCGCATCAGCCATCAAGATATTGAAGTTCTTAGTAAAATTATAGTTATGCTCCTCGTTACTCAGAATTCAGAAGCGTTGATGTAAATATACGCAGTTAACCTCAAGACTTTTATCTTTTGTAAGCTGGCATTAGCATAGTTGTAAAAAGTGTTATATGATACTTGATTGTAAGTAAAATCAATGGTGTCTAAGCATCTCAAAAGTTTTTCAGTTCCTATGGCGGCAAAATATCTTAACTTTTACTTAATCTTGGGTATTCTTTAACTATGGATACACTCGCTTACCTGCATTTAGCTGAAATCTACGAAACAGAACAGGAAAATATTGCCGATTCTGATTTATGTTATCCAGAACTAAGTTGGGTAGCAGAAGGACGTGGAGCGTTTATGCTATTTATTTCTTGTGCTTTTGGGATTAGTTCTTTGGGTTGGAGTAACCCGGCGCAGGCGCTAAAAAAAGGCGAAAAAAATTCACAAGTCGCATCGCTACAACAAAAACTACAAGCAGCAGGATATTTCAAACAACCTGTAACTGGATATTTTGGCCCTGTGACAGAGGCTGCTATCATCAAATTTCAAAAAGCACATGGATTAAAAGCTGATGGGGTGGTTGGTTCTCAGACATTGGCTGTACTAGAATCTGGTTTGGGAACGGCGACTGCATCTGTTGTTAAAACAAAACCTTCTGTAACTAAAAGTACTCCGAAAAAGTCACAACCTCTTACTTCTCAGGTAGTTTTACAAAGGGGTGATCTGAGTTATGAAGTGATGTCAATTCAGCGGAAATTGCAAGCAGCAGGATATTTTGACCAACCCATCACCGGAGATTTTAACGCTGCGACGGAAGAAGCAGTGATTAAATTTCAGAAAGCTTACGGCCTATTTGCTAATGGAATTGTTGATGCTCGGACATTAACAGCAATAGAATCTGCTAAACCTCAGCAAGCTGCGGCACCGTCTCAGCCTACCACACCTGCTGTAGTTAGTTCACCAAAAGTGCGATCGCCTCAGATTTCACTGTTACGCAGAGGTGATATCAGTGCAGAGGTGAAGTTGATTCAGCAACAACTGCAAGCATCTGGATATCTAGAACAATCAATTACAGGGTCTTTTGATGCAGCCACAGAAATAGCTGTGCTGAAATTCCAAAAAGCTCATGGACTGATCACTGATGGGATTGTTGGGCCAAAAACATTCGCAGTCATGAAATCTAAATCTATTAAATCTGCTTCCCCAACTCCTCAACCTGCACATCAAAATTCTCTAATTCCAGATAAATCTAAACAACTCAAAAATCCCATCAAAGAACAAACCAAACCATCGCCAAAAGCTAATTCTATAAAATTCGCCAATGATACTAATCAACCCACCAATGACAATTCTCTAGTTAAAAATCAGACTCCACAATTAGAAAATTCAAACATAGAAAAAACATTAATAGCATCTGCGTCTGAGTCTGATTTAACTCAACTCGTAAGTGAAAATTTCCCATTAGACACTTCTGCCCAAAAAGATAATATTCAGAAAACTGCCCCCAGTCATTCTAGTAAAATGACAATCAAGAAGACTATTTCTGGCAGAATTTCCCCAAAATCTATTGTACATTCAGGCAATGGGTTATTTTTTGCCCAAAATATGATGTACAACCACACAATAACTGTATACAATCGCCAACATAAATTAGTCAAAGTCATTCCTGATAAAGTTGATTTATCAAAATTTGGTTACTCTAAATTTAAAGGTAATTATCAAGGCGCACCTGTTGAAGCTAGTTTTTCTCAAGATGGTAAGTACGCCTGGATTTCTAACTACCAAATGTATGGGATAGGATTTAATAATCCTGGTAGTGATAAATGTAATCCCTCGCAAAAAACGGATAAGAGTTTTTTGTATCGGATAAACACTGACTCTTTAGAAATTGACCACGTTGTTCAAGTCGGGTCTGTACCTAAATTTGTGGCTACATCTAATAATGAAGGTTTGGTACTCGTTAGTAATTGGTGTTCTTGGGATTTGAGTGTTGTAGATACTGCCAAAAATAAGGAAATCAAAAGAATCCCCCTTGGCCCTTATCCTCGTGGTATAGCAATAGATGCAGTTGCAGATAAGGCTTATGTAGCTGTTATGGGTTCTTATGATATTGCTTCAGTTGACTTAAAAAACTTTTCAGTCAAATGGCTGAAAAATATTGGTAATGCACCAAGACATTTAAATATAGACCCAACTGGTAAATATCTCTATGCTTCTTTAAATGGGGAAGGCAAAATCGCCAAAATTCAGTTACCACAAGGTAAGTTAATAGGTAAAGTTTCCACAGGTAATGCACCACGCAGTATGGTGTTATCTGATGATGGACAACGGCTTTATGTTGTTAACTACAGCGATAACACAATTAGTAAAGTTCGCACTAATGATATGAAAGTCATACAAAAGATTACTGTTGGTGCTAATCCTATTGGAATTACTTACGACCCACAAACAAGAGAAGTTTGGGTTGCCTGCTATTCCGGTAATATTATGGTATTTCAGGATTAAGTGATAGTTTGGCATAAATATTAACTGTCTCTCCCTATCGAATTTTAGTGACTGCTATGGATAGGAGAGACAGCTTTCTAAAGTTAAAATTTCCAACTCAAAAAACTAAGCCTATAGATGATTGTACTAAAACTCTAAAACTCTTTTTTTTCATAAAGGCAAACAGTTTTCAATTTTTGCCAAATAATTTTTCTACTTACTAAAATTAAGATGTGTCATGAGTAAATAGATTTATTTATCCAATTTATTAATCAAGAACTGTTAAATAATCTTAACATGAATAATACAAAATATCTCCGTTACATAATTTAACTAATAAAACCATTATCTTGATAAGTTGCTTGATAATTTTAAAATCAGGATTTACACGGTTATTTCTGGAATTAAAGTTGTTTAAGATAATATTAATAAGATTTTATTGTTGAAATATAGCAATTCAACTTTTAAATAAAAAATTAGCTTAGTTGGGTAATAACTAGCGAAAAGTTTGTATTAGATAAGTTTTTTACTAATATAAAATTTTCTTTTACTTTTTTTCTGACTCTATTCTATTTTGCTGAACGAAGGCGAGATATCAATATCTATAAAATAGCCATATAAAAACGAAGGTTGCAAACAATTTTACAAGCTTCTAAGTGCTGGATAAGGACTCTATGGCTAATGTGGGTTTTGGTAAGCTAACTTGTGCATCAGATGAAAATGTATGACTCACCCAACCGGAACTAATGGTATCAATTAACATAATTAATGAATTTAAAACTTGCACTCAGCTACAATACAATGGTCAGCTGAATATTAAAAGTGCTAAAGGACAAAATTGGTCTTTTTATTATCGCCTAGGGCGGATAGTTTGGGCAGTAGGCGGTACTCATCCTTTTCGGCGCTGGCGAAGATACATGGCACAATATTGTCCACAAATTGATCTGGATAAAATTCAGTTTCGCCAGCAAGATTTCGTAGTTAATTATTGGGATTATCGCCTGTTAGAAATTCTATACAAAAGGCAAAAAATTCAAAGAGAACAAATTCAAGCGATTGTAGAAAGTACAATTACTGAATTGCTATTTGATCTAGCCCAGCATACAGATTTTGTTGCGTTTAGTTGCGATCGCAACCAAGATACCATTTTAGAAACACCAATGAGTTTCACTAGTGCAGATTTATCTGTTAAACAGATGCAAGACTCGTGGAAAAGTTGGTCAGAAGCAGGCTTGGCAAACTTTTCTCCCGACTTAGCACCAATTCTCAGGAGACCAGAACAACTCCAACAACAGGTAAGTCCATCTGTTTACAATAACTTCGTCAATTTGATGAATGGTAAACAAACACTGCGAGATTTAGCTGCAAAAATGAAGCAGAATGTTCTACCTGTCACCCGTTCATTACTTCCCTATATTCTCAAAGGCATTATTGAATTAATAGAAGTACCAGACTTACCTTTATTGTCTGCTGAAGTTGATAGTACATCTGTTTCCGCACAAACCAAAAAATCTGATATTCCATTGGTAGCCTGTGTAGACGATAGTCCCCAAGTCTGTAAAATGCTAGAGGATATTGTGACTTCTCATGGCTTAAGATTTATCAAAATTCAAGACCCCATCCAAGCACTCCCAACTCTCATTCAAAATAAACCAGATCTAATTTTTTTAGATTTAATTATGCCAGTTGCAAGTGGTTACGAAATTTGTACTCAGTTACGACGAGTATCTACTTTTGCTAATACACCTGTGATTATCTTAACAGGCAATGATGGTTTATTAGATAGAGTCCGCGCTAAAGTTGTTGGTTCTACCGATTTTTTGACTAAACCTGTCGCTGCGGATAAAGTCATGAGTGTGATACGTAAATACCTGCAAGTCCAAACACCTTCAAAAGTTACACCATCCACCAATCAGAATACATCTAGTTTAGAGATATCTTTAGGACATTAGTTATCGACTACAGATTGTTACTCTGATGAAAATTGCTAGTAACTAGTTACAAAAGATATAAATAGATATTTATCCAGCTTGGTCTAGTAGTTTAAACAAACTAAAGTTTGTTTAAACTATGTCACTTTCTCTATATTTTGAGAAAGCGTTAATTTTTTCTAGATTTTTTTGTAAAAAATTTAAAAGTAAGTGTTTTTTCTATAACATTTATAAAAATAATCAATCAAAATTAAATAAAGAAAAAACTCAGATATCTCAGTGCATATATATTTGAAGTTTTTGTTTTTATTTGTAAGTTAATTTAGTAGGAAATTTCTATGAATACTATTTTAGTTGTTGAAGATGGTTTAACAGATATGGAAATACTCAGCCGCTATTTGCAACAAGCTGGTTATTCGGTAATTAGTGCAACAAGTAGTGAAGAAGCTCAAGACAAGATACAAAGAGCTAAACCAGATGTAATATTTCTAGATGTAATTTTGCCAGGAAAAAGTGGGTTTGAAATTTGTCGGGAGCTAAAAGCTAATACCGAAACTAAAAAAATACCTGTTGTTTTTTGTTCAACTAAAAATAGTGATGTAGATAAAATGTGGGGCAATATGTTAGGCGCAGAGGCTTATTTATCTAAGCCAATTGATAAAGAGGAATTAGTGAAAACACTGAAGCAATTACTTCCGTAAGAGCGTTAAGTATGTAATTCAAGTTATTGCTCAATATTTTGATTAATTTGAATTAAATAAAAATATCTCACTAATTAAAGGGCAAATTAATCTTGGAAACTCAGCAAAAATTTTTAAGTTTTACTTTAGGTAGTAATGATAAGGCTGTCATCTCATTACAACACATTGCCGAAGTTTTACAGGTCTCATTGGTAGATATATGTGGTGTACCACAAATGCCTAGTTGCGTTCTAGGTATCTATAACTGGCGGGGTGAAATGCTTTGGTTAGTTGACTTAGAGGAGATGCTAGGTTATCCATCACTTTTGCGAGGAGTTAATTTTCTTTCCAAAATGATGGCCATCATTTTGGAAGTTGATGGCAAAAATCTCGGATTTTTAGTCAGAAATATGATGGATATTGAGTGGTTAGAATCTCAGCAAATGAAGCAATCATCTGCTGATTTATTTTCACCTAAAATTTCAGCTTTTCTCCAAGGTTACTTTATCAATGCTGTTGAAGAAATGGTTCTTAATTTAGATGCAGTAGCGATTGTTAAATCTCCTATGTGGGTGAGCATTAATTGAGATTGAGATTTGAATCTTTACCACAAGTACAAGTAAAAGCGGAAATCGACAAATAATTTAATAAGGGAAGAGAGGTAATTTAAAATGACATTTACATATCATAACGGTCAAGAAGGGCATGAACACATACTCACTGAAGTAGAAGGAATAGAAAATCAATATACTAATGAGATAACTACAAAGATTCAGAATAATGAATTAACTACAGTCAATACAGTTGCTCAAGAATTTAAAATGTGGCGGCAGCAACTGCAATCTGTAACCAATTTGATGCGTCAAAGCACAAATATAGATACATTGCTTAAAGTTACAGTAAATCAAGTTAGAGAAAAATTTAATTGCGATCGCGTCTTAATTTATCAGTTTACTTCTATCGATTCTGGCACTATCTTAGCCGAATCGAGAACTCTAGGTTGGACACCTATGTTAGGTGAAAATCTTCCAGGAATGCTGTTTGGTTTGCATAACAATCAAGATTATTTAGAATCTGTAGCAATTGACGATATCGACCAAATCCAAGTTACACCTTATCAAAAACAATTACTTGATAAATATCAAATTAAAGCGAGTTTAAGTTTACCAATTGTACTTGAAGATAAAGTCTGGGGATTACTTGCTGTTAATACTTGTTCTTATATCAGACAATGGCAGGAAACAGAAATTACTTTTTTAGCTCAAGTTACCACAGAGTTAGCATATAAATTACACAGTTTTGAATTCCATAGAGAATTACAACTGAGAACTCAGGCTAAAAAATCAGTAGCGAAAGTTATTGATAAGATTATTCAAGTATCCGATATTGAAAAGATTTTTCAAACCACTACTCAAGAAATTAGGCAGTTATTACGCTGCGATCGCGTCGGTGTATACCGCTTTAATTCTGATTGGAGTGGGGAATTTGTCGCCGAATCAGTTGGGCATGGTTGGGTAAAATTAGTAGGGCCAGGTATTAAAACTGTTTGGGAAGATACCCATTTACAAGAAACTCAAGGCGGACGTTATCGCCACCATGAAAGCTTTGTTGTTAATGATATTTATCAGGTAGGTCATTTTCAATGCCATATCGAAATTTTAGAACAGTTTGAAGTCAAAGCTTATGTGATAGTTCCTGTATTTGCCGGAGAAAAATTGTGGGGTTTGTTAGCAGCTTATCAAAATTCTGGTACTCGTAATTGGCAAGAGTGGGAAGCTAACTTTTTAGAGCAAATTGGCTTGCAGTTTGGTGTAGCGATTTCCCATGCAGAGTATCTCGAACAAATGCAAGTGCAATCGCAACAATTAGTCCAAATTGCCCAACAAGAAAAAGCTTTAACCAAGATAGTCAACCGTATTCGCCAATCTCAAGATGTAGAAAGTGTTTTTAAAACAACTACCCAAGAAGTTAGACAATCATTAAGATGCGATCGCGTTGCTGTTTATCGTTTCAATCCAGACTGGGGCGGTGAGTTTGTTGCTGAGTCAGTAGGTAGCAATTGGGTAAAATTGGTAGGGCCAAATATCAAAACAGTTTTAGACGATACTTATCTGCAAGAAACTCAAGGAGGTCGATATGTTAGAGGTGAAAATTTTGTAGTTAATGATATCTATAAAATTGGTCTAGCTTCCTGTCATATCGAAATTTTAGAACAATTTGAAGCTAAAGCTTATATTATTGTCCCTATCTTTTTTGGTGAACAATTATGGGGTTTGTTAGCAGCTTATCAAAACTCTGGAAGCCGTGAATGGCACCCTTGGGAAGTCAACTTTTTAAATCAGATAGCCTTGCAATTTACCATAGCTAAATCACAAATAGAGCATTTAGAACAAGTGCGAGTTAAATCTGAAAAGTTAACTCAGATAGCTGAACAAGAAAAAGCTTTTACTAAGATAGTTAACCGAATTAGACAATCTATAGACGTAGATGAAATCTTCAAAATTACAACTCAAGAAGTTCGGCAATTATTACGATGCGATCGCATCGCTGTGTATCGCTTCAATTCTGACTGGAGTGGTGAGTTTATTGCTGAGTCAGTTGGTCACAATTGGGTCAAACTTGTAGGACTAGATATTAAAACAGTCTGGGAAGATACGCATCTCCAAGAAACTCAAGGGGGACGATACGCCAAAGGTGAAAACTTTGTCGTCAATGACATTTACCAGGTAGATCATTCTCAATGCCACATCGAAATTTTAGAGCAATTTGAAGTTAGAGCTTATGTAATTGTTCCTATTTTCTTTGGTGAAAAATTATGGGGTTTATTGGCAGCTTATCAAAATTCAAGCACTCGTGAATGGGAAGAATCACAAGTCAGCTTGTTAGCCCGGATTGGTGATCAATTAGGATTAGCATTACAACAGACTGAATATTTGCAACAACTACAGGCGCAGTCAGCACAATTAGCAGAAGCAGCTGCACGAGAAAAAGCCGCCAAAGAATTATTGCAACAAAGATCTATTCAACTGTTAATGGCACTTCGGCCTGCTTTAGATGGTGATTTAACCGTCCGTGCGCCCATCACAGAAGACGAACTAGGCACTATTGCCGATGCTTACAACAATACTCTACAAGCACTGCGGCAAATAGTAATTCACGTCCAAACAGCATCTCAACAAGTAGCGCAAACTTCTGCCAATAGTAATGCTTCTCTTGCTGGATTAAACAATTTAGCACAACAACAGTCTGAAGAAATTACCTCTGCTTTGGGCGATATTCAACAAATGGTAGATTCCACTCAAGCAGTGGTAGCTAACGCCCAATTGGTGCAAGTAGCGGTACAAAAAGCTAACCAAACGGTAGAGTCTGGTGATACAGCTATGAACCAAACTGTTAAAGCCATTGAAGCAATTCGTGAAACTGTTGCTCAAACCAGCAAGAAGATTAAGCGGTTGAGTGAATCTTCACAGAAAATCTCAAAAGTAGTAAATTTGATTAGCAATTTTGCCACCCAAACTAACGTTTTAGCACTAAATGCAGCCATTGAAGCAACCCGTGCTGGTGAATATGGTAAAGGCTTTGCAGTAGTAGCTGATGAAGTCCGTTCTTTATCTCGTCAATCAGCAGCAGCAACAATTGAAATTGAAAAATTAGTTCAAGAAATTCAAGCAGAAACTGGAGAAGTTGCAGTAGCAATGGAAACAGGTATTCAGCAAGTTGTAGAAGGTACAAATCTAGTCAGCGAAACCCGACAAAACTTGAATGCCATTGTTTCGGCAACTGCTGAAATTAGCCAATTAATCCAGCAAATTACCGCAGCTACTCAAACACAAATGGGTCAGTCTGAAACTGTTACTCACTCAATGCAAGATGTTGCAGAAATTGCTAACAAAACCTTTGCTGAATCTCAAGAAATTGCTGCCATTTTCCAAGATTTATTAGGGATGGCACAAGAACTATTAACAACTGCAAGTAAGTTCAAAGTTAATTAAGTAATAGGGATAAGGGAGTAGGCAGTTTTGATGATTTACCACTCCCAACTCCCAAATCTCCATCCACCATTCTCCATTTCCCAATTATGATTACAGATGCTGAAATCCGCGAACAAGGTTATGTTTATTTTCTATCAGAAGCCCCAGAATTGTTACAAACAATTGAGCAAGAGCTTATAGGTTTTGCAGAAGAGGATGGTAATAGAAAGAATAAAGTTCATGCTTTAATGCGGGCAACGCATACACTCAAAGGCGGTGCTGCTACTGTTGGACTAGAAGCAATTCAAATAATTGCCCACTCTCTAGAAGATGTATTTAAAGCTTTATATAATCCAGATATAATTATTGATGCTGATTTACATACACTCTTACTTAAATCTTATGAGTGTTTGCGTCTAGCCTTAACCGCAGAATTAACCAGCAGTGCCATTAATGTTGAAGAAATTATTGAAAGAGCAACTGATATTTTTACACAGTTACAAGAAAAACTTGGTGATGCTTTTGGTACGGATAATTACATTCCAACTTCTCAAGAATTAGGATTTGATGTTGTTCGGTCAATCTTTGAAGTAGGAGTCCAACAACGCATTGAAAATATTAGTGCAACTATTAATCATCCTCCCAATGATGAAGAATTTAGAGAGTTTTTAACCTCCCAAGCAGAAGTATTTCTTGGCTTGGCACAATCTCTAGATTTACGTGGATTAGCAGAATTCGCGCAAACAATTATGGCTGCGCTGCAAGCCAACCCTGCTGAAGTTCAGCAAATTGCGAAACTGACGCTGCAAGATTTACAAGCAGTACAGACAGCAGTATTATCAGGCGATCGCACTTGTGTTGATATAATATCTCCAGCTTGGCAAAATCTCACACAACTAGTTAAACCAGAACATTTATCTCCAGACGTTCAAGATAATTCACCTACTTGCCATTTACTCAAAACTGCGGAAGAATTTTACCAATTTTTAACTATCTCTAGCAACCACAATCATCAACAGATTCAGCCAACAACAGCTAAATTTTATCTCAAGTTAGTTCAATATATTTTGAGTTGGTTTCAGCATCAGAGACAGATACCTAAGCAAGAACTTAATTTATCTCTACTCATTCCCAAGTTAGATACAGAGAATCAAATAAATTATATTGAAAACTGGTTAAAAGAATTTTTAAATTTTGTGCAGAATCAAGAAGACAGTTATAGTCTTTGCTTGTATCGCCACGGAATTATTTTAATTGTGTTACTTGCAGTTGCTAAATTTGAGTATAGCAATGATAAAAGTGAGAGCTATATTCTTTTAACCAGAAAATTGCAAAAACAAATTCTGATATTAGCCAAAGAATATAAAAATTATCCACCTGTCAATAGTCAAGAAAAGAATTGGTTAGATCATCCAAGATTACAAAGTATTTTAGTTGTTGATGAAATATCAAAACCTATTTTTGCTGAGACAGATAACTTTTTAGAATCTATCTGGGGAGGAGAAACGGCAGATGGAAATATTCAAAATGAACAATTAGTTAAAATTACTGAACAAGTTAAAGAACAACCAAGTTTAGAGCTAGTCACAGAAACAGAAAGTAAGATTAATAAGCTAGAAGATGAAAATATTCATCTGAACAAAACTCAACATTCACGCCAAGCTTCATTTGTCCGTGTTGATGTTGAGGGATTAAGAAACCTCAATTACCTAGCAGGCGAATTGCTAATTCATCAAAAGAAACGCACCCTTCATGATGAACAACTACAAGAAGTAGTTGAACAATTATCAAAGCAGCTTGGTAGACATCAAATATTATTAAATCAGTTAAAAGATTTACCACTACAGTTGCCAAATATTACTAATCAATCCATACAAAATTTTGCAGCAGTGGAATTTGACTCACTGGAAATGGATGTATACACAGAATTTAATTTATCACTACACGCAGCACTAGAAGAAACTCTACAACTACAAGAAACTACAGAATCTCTGGATTTAATTATTAAACAAGCCACTCAAGTAAGTGATCAAAAGCAAAATTTAGTTTTTACTATTATTGATAACTTGGTAGAAGCCAGGATGTTACCTTTAGGTGATATCTTGCATCGTTTTCCTTCAATGGTCAAGAAGTTAGCCAATCTTTATCATAAAAATGTAAAATTACAACTCACTGGTACAGAGGTGCTAGTTGATAAAGCGATCGCCGAAAAACTGTATGATCCACTATTACATCTAGTACGCAATGCTTTTGATCACGGGATAGAATCTCCCCAAGTACGTCGGGAACAGGGTAAGCCAGAACAAGGTTTAATTACAATCCGAGCATATCATCAAAGTAGCCAAACTATTATTGAAGTTCAAGATGATGGACAAGGATTAAATCTGGAAAGCATTCAGAAAAAAGCTATTGAGATGAATCTTGCTACATCTAATGAAAGTAAATCAGAATTATTAGATTTGATGTTTGCGCCGGGATTATCTACGGTTGAACATGTGAGTAAAATTTCCGGACGCGGTATAGGATTGGATATTGTGCGTTCTCAAATGGAAGCGCTTCATGGTTCGATTTCAGTCCAAACTTTACCGCACCAAGGTACAAAATTCACACTCAAAATACCTTTTTCTATGACTACTGATCAATTGATGCTAGTTCAAGCGGGAGGCGTTGTTTATGCACTATTGCTAGATAGTGTGGAAAAAATTGTCATTCCAGCCCCGCAACAAATTAGGGAATTTGAAGGTAAAAAAGTTTTACACTGGAATACAGACCAAGATGAAACTTTAATCAACTTACATCCACTTTCTGAATTAATAGCTTATAACTGTTCTTCTGTTAAGAGTAATAGCTTCAATAATATACAAACTACTCTTGACACAAGATTGATGAATAATCCTGTGTTAATACTCAGGTGTAATCAGAGTATTTTTGGATTAGAAGTTGACCAAATAATTGGTGAACAAGAACTAGTAATTAGACCATTGGGAAATGCGATCGCGCCACCAAAATATGTTTACGGTTGTAGTAGTTCTGCTAATGGTAATCTCATTTTAGTGATTGATGGCGCTCTACTGTTAGAGTCTTACAATATACAAGCCGCGCCTGAACTTACAGTGCTACCAATGGTTACACCTCATCAAGCCGCTTTGCCAATATCTGAAGAATCTATATCTAGTAACTCAAATGCTCAAGAAATACCATTATCTGAGCCAGTAGAAGCTATTTATCAAGCCCCAAAGGTAGTTTTAGTAGTGGATGATGCTATTAGTTTGAGACAAACTCTCTCTCTGACTTTGCAGCGAGATGGCTATCAAGTAATTCAAGCACAAAATGGTATAGAAGCTCTAGAACAGCTACAAAAATATCCAGATATTCAAGTGATTATTTCCGATTTGGAAATGCCCCGAATGAATGGATTTGAACTATTAACCAGTATTCAACAAACCCCAAAGATTGGTAAACTTCCTGTAGTAATTTTATCGTCTCGTAGTGCTGAAAAACATCGTCAATTGGCTCAAGAACTTGGTGCTAAAGCCTACTTAACTAAGCCTTATTTAGAACATGAATTACTCTCTACAATTTCATCTTTAATTAAGAAAAAAGATGTGGCAAATAATTTGTTAATGGAATTAACTTGTTAAACTTTTGGAAAGATAGAATAGGATGGCGCAAATTTTCATCCTGTTTCCTATTTCCTTTCTCTATGAAAGAAATTAATTTTATCTAACCGCCCATTTTTAACCAACTAAAAATTTGATTAACAGTTAGTCTTAGTTCAATTTCTGGTAGAATGGGTAAAGTATCTTCTCCTTGAAATAACTCTGGTTGCTGTTCTGGTAAAAAGACAAGAACACTCAGGTCATCAGGATCAAGAAACCATCCCAAACGACTACCAAATTTTAAACAATATAAAATATTACCAATTACTTTGTTTGGTTTTTGTTCTGGGGAGAGAATCTCTATTGTCCAGTCTGGTGGTAGTTCAAAGTTATCTGGTACTTCTCCATTAATAGTTAACGGTATTCTGCGCCATTGAAACACTGCTACATCTGGTACAATTGAGCGATTACCAAAACTACACCGTAATTCAGGAAATGCGTAAGCAATTTTTGGCTTTTCAGCAATTTCATTGACTGCACTACATAGTTTACCTTGTAAACGGCTATGTCTCCCTTTTGGTATTGATTTAGGTATAATTTCTCCATTAATATATTCCAAGCTCGGCTTAGTTTCTGGCAGCTTGAGAAACTCTTCTAAAGTTAGAGCTTGAGTTGGAGCAATATTCATAGCTGTGTAAATTTGGGTTAAATGTCTATAGATTTAGTTTATCGGCTTGGTGTTGGTTCACCAAATTTAATTAAAAAGGCGATCGCTACACTCACCGCTAAAATTAATGACATACTCAATGCGGAACCAAAACCCCAATTTTGAGTAACTCCCAGGAATTGGTTGTAAACTAACCGCGCTGCTGTCATACTCGAAGAGCCACCCAAGAGTTCTGGGTCAATAAAATCTCCTAAACCTGTAATAAAGACGAGAATTGAACCAGCCGTTATTCCTGGTGAAACTTGGGGTACGGTTACTTTCCAAAAAGTCTCGACAGGATTTGCACCTAAATCAGCAGCAGCTTCTAGTAAGCGTTTGTCTAATTTTTCTAGAGAAGCATATAAAATTAAAACCATGTAGGGCAATAAGCTGTAACTCATACCAATGAATACAGCAGGAATGCGGTTAAGTAAGTCTAAAGTTGGTAAGCCTAAATTACTCAGAATACTATTTAATAAACCAGTTCGACGCAAAATTGTAATCCAAGCGTAAGAACGGAGTAGAGAAGAAGTCCATAAAGGTAAAACAAAAGCTAATAATAGTAAATTACGCCATTTTTTTGGAGCGATTTGTGCTAACCAATAAGCAACCGGAAAACCTAAAATTAAACAAATTATAGTTGTACCCAAGGCTAACCAGAGCGATCGCAAAATAACATGCAAATAAAGCGGGTCAAATATCCGTATATAATTCTCTAAACTACTGGGATTGACTAAATCTCCAGGTCTAATATTGGGAACTAAACTTAGCTGAAAAATTATCAATGCTGGTAGTACTAGTAATAATAGTAACCAAATACCTGCCGGGGCTAGTAAGACTAAGGGTTGTAGAAAGTTAAATGTAGGCCGATGTAATTTTTCAATGTTGGGAATCTCATCGGTATGATTAATTGAAGAAGACATATTTCTTATGAATACAAGTTTAAAATTTGACTTGGGAAACTTATAAGCCTTTGTTTTATTTGTCTTAACCGCTAGTTAATTGAGTCCAGTAGCGCTCATAAACTTCCTCAAAGTCACCCAGAGGAGTAATCCGTTCACACTTTTCTAAAAGGGCGGCTTCAGGAAATAAATTTTTATTATCTTGAAGTTTTTTGGGTAATTGTTCAAATCCAGCACCATTAGGAGTAGAAATATTCAAATTTTGACTAATCATTGCTGCAACTTCAGGTTGCAAAACAAAGTTAATCCAAGCATAAGCACCATCAATATTTGGGGCGCTGTTGGGTACGACAATTGTATCAGTCCATAAGGAAGAACCACTGCGAGGAATCACATATTTAAATTTAGGATTTTCTTTAATCACCCGAATAGCATCGGCTGAGTAACACATCGCTAATAGCAAATCTCCCGCCAGAATTTGGTTTTGCCAAGCATCAGTATCAAAGGAGGCGATCGCAGGTTTTAATTGCTGTAATTTGTTATATGCTTGTTTCAGTTCCTCTTCCTCTTTAGAGTTGTAAGAATAACCTAACATTCTTAATACTGCACCCATCACCTCCCGTACATCATTGAGTAAGGTCATCCGCTTGTTGAGTATGGACTGATTTTGCCAGAGATAATCCCAATCTTCTGGCGCTGTTTGCAGAACTTCAGAATTGTAAATTAACCCTGTAGTTCCCCAATTGAATGGTAAACTATAACGATTATTGGAGTCATAACTAGGATTTTTAAATTGCGGAAATAAATTATCTAAACCAATTAAGCGATTATGATTTAATTCGATTAATAAATTTTTCTCTACCATCTTCTGTACCATATAGTCAGAAGGGTAAATTACACTGTAAGCACCACCACCTCCAGCTAAGAGTTTGGCTAACATCACTTCATTAGAATCATAAGGATCTACAAGCACTTGCAGCCCTGTTTGGGTACTAAAAGTTTGGAGTAATTTTTTGTCGGAATATTGTGTCCAAGTATAAAGATATAATTTGTCACTATGAGTAGATTTTGTAGCCGCACGGACATTAGCTAATTTCCAACCACAACCAGTTAAAGATAAGCTAGAAAATGCTGCTATTTTTTGTAAAAAGTTTCTTCTTGTCATTAGTCAAGAGTCAAGAGTCAATAGAGAGTAGTTTAAAAATGGCATACTTAATTAATTTTCAGGTATATTGCCGATTGATTTGAGGTAAGCGTTTAATTGTGGTGCTAGTTCGTTAATCATACGTTTGAGTGTTTCTACTTGTTCAACTGTTAATAAATTACGGCAATATGCTCTTCTTAGCCAATGTTGAGTTTCATTCAGCGAGCCTCTTGCCATTCTGACAAAGCGTTTATTATCTTGATAACTACCTCTGCCAACTCCCTCTGCTATATTTGCCCCAATACTATCTGCTGAACGTACCATTTGTGTACCCATTGTATTTTTGGCAAACATATCCCATTCATTAACTATTTGCCAAATTTCATCAGATAATTTTTCTGATAATTTATAAACCCGTAATTCTTTAAAATACTTGCTAGACATCGCATCTGTATAAACATGGACTATTGACCATTGACCATTGACTATTGACTAATAGCCAAACAATCACTTTCTGCCCATAAAACGTAAATTGGTGTGTCTCTGTCTGGCAAATTACCAAAGGTATTAGGTTGCAAAACGCTGATATTTATCCCATTAGTTAATTCCACCACATAAGTAACATGGGTTCCCAAATACATAACGTTAACTAGTCTGCCTTCAAAGGAATTACTTGGTAAATTAGGCGGATATAGTGATAGTTGGATTTTTTCTGGGCGCACACTTACCACTACTGATTGAGACAATTCTATTGGTGTGTCTTCATAGCGGGTAACTATGATTTTCAGTCCGGTTTTGGTGACAACTTGTATACAATCAGCTTCGACAGCAGCAATTTCACCACTAAATAAATTAGTATCACCAATAAAATCAGCCACAAAAGCTGTTTGGGGACGTTCGTAAATTTCGCTGGGAGTACCAATTTGCTCAATTTTGCCTTGATTCATCACCGCAATGCGATCGCTCAAAGACAATGCTTCTTCTTGGTCGTGAGTAACTAAAATAAAGGTTAAGCCTAACTTTTTATGCAGGTTTGATAATTCAACTTGCATTTCTTTACGCAGCTTTAAATCTAAAGCGCCTAAAGGTTCATCTAACAGCACAACAGTCGGATGATTCACTAACGCCCTAGCTAATGCTACCCTCTGCTGTTGACCACCAGAAAGTTGATTGGGAAAGCGCGATCGCAAACTTTCCATTTTGACGAGTTTTAAGGCTTCTGTAACTCGACTTTCGATTTCTGATTTGCGAATTTTTTTTAAGTGCAGTCCAAAGGCGATGTTATCCCAGACATTCAAGTGATTGAACAGCGCGTAACTTTGAAATACAGTATTGACTGGGCGGCGATAAGGCGGAACATTAGTCATAGACTGACCTTGAATCAGTACTTTACCTGCATCCGCTGATTCAAATCCCGCAATTAAACGTAATGTTGTGGTCTTACCACAACCGGAGGGGCCTAAAATACTAAAAAATTCTCCTTTGCGGACATCTAAATCTATTCCATGTACGGCTGGTTCTTGCTTGAAAAACTTAAACACGTTACGTAGTTCCACATCGAGTGGCTGAAACGACGTAATCCCCCTCTGATTCTGCACAACAGATTGAGCCATAATCCTCAGTAGAATGCTGTGATTTAACCTGATTTTCCGTGAATGTAGCCTATTAAGCAGACTTAAATAACACTTTGGTTTATTGTATCCGCCAAAAACCCCAGATCGGGAATATACGTTTGCGATTGTTACAAGCTTAATATCAAGTGTAAGATTCGGGCATTCTATACCAAGCATCTGAATTGCAGAATTTCTATACTCTTAGGAGTTGGAGTCGGTAGTGGGAATATTATTCAATCTAAAATCTAAAATCTAAAATTATTTGTTCTATGGCTTTATTTCCATCATCTTTACCGAATAGCAGAAAAGATACACGGACTGTTGGACGTGGTATACAGTCAATCTTCTTGATTGGATTCACTTTATTGACGCTGGCGGGGATTGAAGCACGGTTAGCATATTTACAAATCGTGGAAGGATCTCAACTGCGGAAACGTGCCGAATCTAACCGTGTCCGCACCATTCTGAAACAACCAGAACGAGGTAATATTTTTGACCGCAATGGTAAGCTGTTAGCCACTACCCGATATCCCCATTCTGTATACTTATGGCCGCTGGCACATACTAAGCCATCTTGGTCGGTGGTGGGGCCAAGATTATCCCAAATTCTGGGTATCCCACAAGAAGAAATGGAACATAAGCTAGATGCAGCTGGTGCTAACTCTGCTTCCCTGATTCGGATTGCGCGTGATGTCAGCGAAGCCCAAATTACAGCTTTAAAAGAGTATGAAAATGAACTAAAAGATGTAGAAATTAACACCGATGCGGTGCGCTACTATCCACATGGTCAAGAATTAGCTCATGTACTAGGTTATACAAGAGAACTGACACCTGATCAGTTGAAAGATAAGCAAAAAGAAGGCTACCGTCTGGGTGATGTCATTGGTCAGATGGGCATAGAAAAGGCCTATGAGAAGACTTTACGCGGCGAATGGGGTGGTCAGCAGGTGGAAGTGGATGGTGCAGGTCGCCCAATCCGTATTTTGGGAGAAAAACAAGCCAAATCAGGTAGAGATTTACATTTAACGATAGATTGGGAACTACAAAAAGCAGCAGACAAAGCTTTAGGTAAGTATCAAGGTGCAATTGTCGCCCTTGATCCCAGAAATGGTGCAGTTTTAGCGATGGTATCTCATCCTGGGTTTGACCCAAATATTTTTTCTAAGCAAAAACTCTCGCAAAAAGATTGGGAAAGTGTACAAGGTAAAGACCATCCTTTAGTAAACCGGGCTTTAAGTGCTTTTCCTCCCGCAAGTACTTTCAAAATTGTCACCACAACGGCTGGCTTGGAGTCGGGTAAGTTTTCCCCTGGAACAGTGCTGCAAACCTATGGTTCCTTGACTGTTGGTGGTGTGACTTTTGGGGAATGGAATCATGCAGGGTTTGGGCCTTTGGGATTTCCTAGGGCGATCGCTATGAGTAGTGATACATTCTTTTATCAAGTTGGTAAAGGTGTTGGTGGCCCGACTTTAATTGCATGGGCGCAGAAGTACGGTTTCGGTCAAAAAACTGGAATTGAGTTCCCCAGTGAAGAATCTAGGGGTTTGGTTCCCGATGAAAATTGGAAACAAAAAGCTTGGAAAATTCCTTGGACTGTGGGCGACACAATTAATATGTCCATTGGTCAAGGCGCTTTGCAAGTGACACCACTACAATCAGCAATTATGTTTTCTGTTCCCGCTAATGGTGGGTATCGTGTGAAGCCTCATTTGTTGAAAGACAACGAAGAAGCAAAAAGCTGGCGTGAATCTTTAGATATGAACCAGTCAACTATTAACGTTCTGCGGGATGGACTACGGAAGGTAATTACTGAAGGTACAGGGAAACGCTTAAATCTGCCAACCATCGCCCCATCATCCGGTAAGAGTGGTACAGCCGAAGCCGGTGTGGGTCGGCCTAATCATACTTGGTTTGGTGCTTATGCCCCAAGCGATCGCCCAGAAATTACCGTTGTCGCCTTTGGCGAAAATTCCGGGGATCATGGTGGTACAGTCTGCGGGCCAATGGTTTTACAAGTATTGGAAGCGTATTTTCAGCATAAATACCCCGGTAAGTACCAAAAACCAGAATCAGCAAATTCTCAAAACGCTAATGGTGTTAACGGTGATTAATCATCAATCAATGTGATATTTAGGGGTGTGAGGTATATATCTAAGCAAAACCCTTACGCCCCTATTCCCAATTCTCCTTTTGATACGATTCCAAAATTCCACTACGAATCATCAATTGTGGCCAAATAAATACAAAAAAGCTCATCCAAGTCAGTACAGGAATGGACACCAGAATTGTTAGCCAAATAATTTTAAATAGTAACCAGCTTCCACTAATCAAAATTATAGTTGTCAAGATTATAGACCAAGGCTGACACCACCAAGGTTTGTAGTCCCAAGGATTTAAAGGCTTTTGTTCAGGCATAAAACATCATAGACTGCGTGAATCAAACAGGGATGAGGGGCTAGGGATTAGTGTTTTTCAAAACTCAATACTTTTCTTACTTTACACCCCTACACCCTTACACCCCTGTGTTGTTTAATCAACCATTCACAATATATTGCGAATTAATCGCCGCTACACGGCCAGCATCAACCAAAGCTTGATAAACCATCACCGCTACTTCCGCCCGTGTCGCATCGCGGGTAGGGTTGAGTTGCTTCAAGTTAGGATGATTGACGATAATTCCCTTGTCTATAGCTTTTGCTACTTCATCTTTGGCATAGTCAGGAATTTTAGCTTGGTCATCGAAAATTTTGATCGCGTTGGCGACATTCCCATCTGTGCCTAGTTCGAGTCCATTGACCAAAGAAACCAGAACTTGCACACGCTGAATATTTTGGTTAGGGCGGAATGTATTATCAGGGAATCCAGAGAGAAATTGACCTTGATATGCTTGCTGAATTACTTTAGATGCCCAGAAGCTGGCGGATACATCTTTAAATTGGGCTGCTGCACGTTTAGATGATGGTGCAAAAGCTTTGACAATTAATGCTGCATACTGCGCCCTGGTCATCGTTGCATCTGGTTTAAAGGTGCGGTCTGGAAAACCGTTAACTATACCTTGTTTGACTAATTCCCGAATAAAGCCCACTGCCCAATGATTAGCAATATCGGTTAAATCTATAGGGCTGGGTGTGGGTGTTGGGGTCGGTACAGGGGTCGGTGTGGGAACTGGGGTTGGTACAGGAGTAGGTGTCGGTGTAGGTGTCGGTGTCGGTACAGGGGTCGGTGTCGGTACAGGGGTCGGTGTAGGTGTAGGTGTCGGTACAGGAGTAGGTGTCGGTACAGGAGTAGGTGTCGGTACAGGAGTAGGTGTAGGAACGGGTGTGCTGGCAAACTGGATATTACCGCTGACTTTGCTAGGGTCAATTTGATTACCAACGGAAATCAGTTGATTAGAACTGGCATTTTGTAAATCGAATTTAGCGTTATTGCGGAAAATATTACCTCCAGGACTGGAAGCACTGCCTAAATCTGGTAGGGCAGTAGAAATTACAGTCAGACCATCGTCGGTATTATTTTCACTGACATTGTTGCGTAGTACGGGGCGGGCGCTACCAGAAACTACTATGCCAGAACGATTTTCGGTAAATTTGTTATTTAAAAGTGTGGGTGAGGCTGTATCACTAATAGCAATGCCAAAGCCTGTTTTAAAGCAGGTGTTATCTTGAATTTGACCTTGGGAATTTTTAGCGATCGCAATTCCATTGGCAGCATTTTCTGTAAATACATTACCTTGAATTACTGGGTTAGCATCACCAGTAGCGAATACTCCCTCACGTTTACAATTTTTGAAGGTGCAATTGGCAATAGTCGGCGTAGTTGATTCCGCCCAGACACCACTACCACGACTGGCTGGGTTTGTCACACTCACTCCCCTGAGTGCAGCACCATCTAGCATGACAAAGGTAACGTTTTGAGCAGCAAAAGTCCGGCTGAGGTAAGTACCACTACCTTCAATTAAAATACTGCTGCCTTTGTTAGCTTCGTTACCAACTACTTTCACACCAGACGGAATGGTGAGGGGAAAAACTTCTCCACTAGCGACGCTGTAATTTCCATCCGTTAGTTGAATTGTAGTGTCTGGCGTGGCAACTTTCAGAGCTTGGGTAATTGTTTTAAAAGGCGCTTGTTGGCTACCAGAGTTATTACTATTTCCGGTTAAAGGATTTACGTAAAAAGTTTGAGGCATATTTATACCGCTAAAAAATACATAGTCATACTATTAGCGTTAACTTTGCGAATGGCTAGTTATCGCTAAAATTTGCAACATTGACTACCAAATTTAGTGGATGAATTCCAGAAAAGCTGCTATTTGCTACTTATTTTACCTTGATTGGCTCATTACCAAATTCATCAAACTATCCAACAGGCGATCGCGCGATAAGTCCATGAGTTCTTTGCCGTACAGCATTTCCTGTATAATTACGTAAGAAACTAGGGAACCCATGAAAATATGGGCGATCGCTTCTGGATCGGTAATACCTAATTCGGGATGGGATGCAAAATACTGACTCAGCAACAACCGACCGCGTTGTACAACTGTTTGGTTATAAAGTTTGGCGAGTTCAGGAAAGTTTTGTGCCTCCGTAATAATCAAGCGCAACAGTGCCAAATAATCAGGATTTTCAGCAACTTTTGTTAAGTAAGTTTCACCAACCTGACGCAATAAACTTTCAGGTTCGCCGTGCAGTTCTGTGTTAGAAAAAATACTTTGAAAACAAGTGAGCGTTAATCGTTCCATCAACGCTTTAAATAGTCCTTCTTTATCTCGAAAGTGACTGTAAATCGTTTGTTTAGCAACTCCAGCTTCTGCACTTACTCTATCCATACTGGTTCTGGCGTAACCTTCTCGCAAAAATACTCGAATCGCTCCTTGCAAGATTTGCTCTTGTTTTTGCGTAATTGCAGGTAACACAGTTTCCAGTTGAGAAGTAAAGGAGTTAGGCATGAAAAGTAAATTTTTTTGCTAATCTCTTGCCGTATCATACTGGACAGTCTAGTATGATGACCAAAATATTTTGACAATCCAGGATGCTACTATGACTCAGACTACCCCAATCCCGCCGGAAAGTCTTACAAATGTCCCAGTATCCAAGCAACAGCGACGCAAGAAACCAATTCCTTTACTGGTTGGAGGTTTGCTAGTCATAGGTGGTATTAGTTACGCAGTCTGGCATAGTCAACCCCAAGGTGCGATAAATATACTGAAAGTTAGCGGTCGGATTGAGGGTTATGAAACTGAGATTGGGGTAAAGCGTTCTGGCAGAATTGAGTCAATTGCCATGCGGGAAGGCACAGCAGTCAAAAAGGGACAAGAATTAATCACAATGGATGACAGCGATGACCAACTCTTGCAAGACCAATTGCGTGGTGCAGAAGCTAGGATAGCATCGGCTGAATCGGATGCACAACAAGCAATTTCTGATGTTGAGCGAGTAGAAAGAGAAATTCAAGAAATTACCAGCCAAATTAACGAAGCCAAACTGAATGTGCGCCAGTCTCAAGGCGATACCCAAGGACGAATTGAACAAGCACAATCGAACGTTGCAGCCGCTAAAGCCCAGTTAGTGCAAGCACAAGCCCAAGTTAAACAAGCCGCAGCAGAAGTAAATTTAGCGCAAATTAACCGCGATCGCTATGCCAAACTAGTCAAAGAAGGCGCTATTAATCAACAACAATTTGACCAAGCCCAAACCACCCTCGATACAACCATAGCCACCTTAGAAGCAAGACAAGCCGCAGTTAACGCCGCACGTCAGCAGTTAAGCGCAGTTGAAGGGGCGCTAACGCAAGCTAAAACCACAGGCTTCAACCCTGATATTCGCAACGCCCAGTTAACAGCTTTATTCAGAAAGCAGCAGCAAAGTTATGCCCAATTGAAATCTGCACAAGCTAAAGTTAAATCTGCACAAGCTAAAGTCAAAGATACCCAAGCCGCAAAACAACAAATCCTCACCCAAATAGCCGACTCTAAAAAAGATTTAAACGTCCTCAGCCCTATAGATGGCGTAGTTACAGCCCGGAGTGCCGAACCAGGGGCAGTAGTTAACAGCCAAACAAAGATTTTGACAATTGTTGACCCCAAAACATTGTATTTTCGCGGTTTCATTCCCGAAGGCGATATTGGCAAAGTGCGCTTAGGACAAACCACAAAAATTCTCCTAGATTCTGCACCAGAAAAACCCTTACAAGGCAAAGTCATTGCCATTGATCCCCAAGCTTCCTTTACACCAGAGAATATTTATTTCCAAAAAGATCGAGTCAGACAAGTAGTCGGAATTCGCGTCGAAGTCACAAACCCAGATGGTTGCTTTAACCCCGAAAATCCCTACGCCCAATCAGATATACCCTGCGCCAAAATTGGGATGCCGGCTGATGCAGAGATTGATTTGAAGGCAGGAGGCAGGGGGCAGGAGGCCGGAGGCTGAAGAGAATAAACCTCTGGTAAAAATCAGAGTTTGTTTATTCAACAAATAACTCTCTTAAAACTCTCTCTGCGCCTCTGCGTCTCTGCGTGAAAAATTATGAAACAGCCACTCACGATCTCACCACCATCATCCAGCCCCACCACAACCGCCATCAAAGTACAAGGTTTACACAAGCACTACGGCAACTTAGCCGCCGTTCGAGGAATTGATTTCAGCGTCCAGAAAGGTGAAATGTTTGGGCTAATTGGCCCTGATGGGGCGGGTAAAACTAGCACCTTTCACATCTTGGGCGGTGTGATGGAAGCAACCGCAGGGGAAGTGCAGATATTTGGACAGCCTGCGCGAGATGCACGGTTAATGACTGGATATCTTACTCAACAATTTTCCCTGTATTTAGATTTGAGTATTGATGAGAATTTACGTTATGCCGCAGGTTTACGGCAAGTAGCAGATGATTTGTTAGTGCAACGCCGCCAGAAATATTTAAAATTAATGAATTTAGATAAATTTGGCGATCGCTTGGCGGGACAATTATCTGGCGGAATGAAACAAAAGCTGGCGCTGTGTTGTGCTTTAGTTTCTCAACCAGAAGTTTTGTTATTAGATGAACCTACCACTGGTGTTGATCCCGTTTCCCGGCGAGAATTTTGGGATGTGTTAGCTGAACTTTCCGCCGAAGGGATGACAATTGTCGTGGCGACACCTTACCTCGACGAAGCCGAACGCTGTCACCGCGTAGCTTTGATGTACACTGGGCAAATTCATGAAATTGGTACACCCGCAGATTTACGCGCTAACTTGGGTTTGCATCGCTTAGAAGTGCGAACTGCAAATTTAACAGCCACAGAAGAGATACTTTCCCAGACTGTACAGAATAATATTATAGATGTGCAGATTTTTGGCGATCGCTTGGATGTCCTTGTTCCCAATTTAGACACTGGAGAAACAGAAGTCCGCCAACTCTTGCAACAACATGATTTACCCACACCCCTCATTGAACGTGGCGAACCCACATTAGAAAACGTCTTCGTCACCCGCCTGCGTCAACAAGGTTCTGTACCACAATTTTTTCCTTTCCCTCGTTCGCGTAAAAGGGGAAGTGGGGCGTGGGGTGTGGAGAGTTGGGATGCAGGGGTGCAGGGGTTTAGGGGTGTAGGGGAAGGATTATTAAATACTCAGCACTCAGAAATAGCGATATACGCCCACAACCTGAGTCGGGTTTTTGGCAAATTCCAAGCTGTCAAAGATGTCAACGTTGAGGTGCGCTACGGTGAAATATTTGGGTTATTGGGTGCTAACGGTGCGGGAAAAACCACCACAATTAAAATGTTGTGCGGACTGTTAGAAGCCAGCGGTGGAGAAATTTCTCTGGGTGGTGAAACAGGAAATCTGCGAAGTGCAGACTTAAGGCGACGCATTGGTTACATGAGTCAAAAATTTACCCTCTATGACGACTTAACCATTCTGCAAAACCTCGAATTTTATAGCGGAGTTTACGGCGTACCGCGCAAACTTCGGCGGGAAAAAATTGATTGGGTGATAGCTACCTGTGGCTTAGAAGGACAAGAAAATCTCGTTACTGGACAATTACCTGGAGGTTGGAAACAGCGAGTAGCTTTCGGTGCTTCCGTGATGCACGAACCAGATATCTTATTTTTAGATGAACCCACATCAGGGGTAGATCCTTTAGCGCGTCGCCAATTTTGGAAATTAATTAATGACTTCGCCCGTAACGGAACAGCCATTTTAGTTACAACTCACTATTTAGAAGAAGCCGAACAGTGTAACCGCATGAGTTTTATGGTTGCAGGAGAAACTGTCGCCGAAGGTTCACCCAGTTCCATCAAAGCCTCCCAACCAGGACAATTAATCGAAATCATCGTCAACCAAAATCAAACAGCTTCCAAATTACTCAAACAACACTTTGATTCTTGGCGTATCTCGATTTTTGCCAATAGTTTACACGTTGTTCTCGACAACCCCGAACAGGAAATCAACCAAATAACGCAACTATTAAAAGCCAATCAAATTCAAGTTTATTCTCTCCGCCCCATACCCTTCTCTTTAGAAGATGCCTTTATTGGCATAGTAGAACGTTCTCAAACCTAAAAACTCCGCGCCCCTTTGCGTTTACCTCCCCACACCTTTGCGTTTAAAAAATGAAAAGAATCATCGCCCAATGTATTAAAGAAATAGCTCAATTCCGCCGCGATCACCTCACTTTAGCCTTAGCCTTTATCTTACCATTTATCACCCTAATTATTTTTGGTTTTGCTATCCGATTAGAAAGTAAAGATATCCCTTTAATTGTCCAAGATTTTAATCACACAAACCTCAGCAATAGCTATATTGAGAGATTATACGCCACCAATCAATTTATCCCAAAACAATGGTCGGGTGGTAATCCTATACGCGATGCCATAGATAAAGGAATTGCTAAAGCTGCCGTGATTATCCCCCCTGAATTTAGCCGTGATATTCAAGCAGGTAAAAATACAAGAGTACAAGTTTTAATTGATGCAACTGATGTGAATAATGCGCGAGTAATTAGAAATAGCATTCAAAGAGTTACAAACTTTTTCATGCAGGAGCATGGATTATTGCCACCAACTAATAGTATTACAGCTAGAATGCGTTTATGGTTTAATCCAGGCAGATTAGAATCACTTTATATTGTGCCGGGAGTGTATGGTGTTGTGCTGTGGATTTTTCCTTCCTTGCTGGCTGCGATCGCAATGGTCAGAGAAAAAGAAAAAGGTACAATTATTCAAGTCTACGCTTCCAATATTAGCGCCACTGAACTCTTACTTGGTAAAGGATTAGCCTACTTGTTAATTGCCATAATTGAAACCTTAATAGTCATGATATTAGGCTCAATTATTTTCCAAATTGGTATAGTAGGCAATCCCATAACTTTATTAATTGGAACTTTACTATTCTTAATGGATAGTGTACTATTCGGGTTACTTTTAGGAGTACGTAGTAGTAACCAAAATGCTGCCGTTCAAGGCGTTTCGCTCGTTGGGTTTATCACATCATTATTATTATCAGGTTTTATTTATCCCCTCAATAACATTCCTTTCCCTCTCTCATTAGCACCTAACATAGTGCCAGCGCGTTATTACATTGATATTACTCGTGATGCCTTTGTACGTGGTACAGGCTTTGCCGGAGTTTGGTTTGATTTAGTCATGTTGACAATCTTGGGTTTATTCTTCTTTAACGTATCGCGCCGAGTTTTAAGCCGAATGCAATTACCTAATTAATCTTTATCTTTATGCCTCTGTAATTCGTTAAAATTATGAAACTTCTCCAACGATTATTCAATAGCCCATTTTGGGCATTAGTCAGAAAAGAAATCAATCAAATCTTACGCAACAAGCAATTAATCGTTTTACTCATTGTTCCGCCTACAGTTCAACTATTGCTATATGGATTTATCCTCAATCCTGACGTGCATAACTTAAGATTAGGTGTCATCGATTATGCCAACGTCAGCGCCAGTCGTGAATTAGTTTCAGCCATGACATCCAATCGAATTTTTACACTTGAATCTGTACCAAGTAGTGAAAAAGATTTAAGTCGGCAAGTGGAAGAAGGCAAGCTAGATGTTGGAGTGATCATCCCCCCTGATTTCTCCCGTCAACTTACACAAAAAACAGCAGAAATTCAGGTATTTATTGATGCAGTAAATGCCAATACAGCCGGAATTGCGGGTAATTATATGAATCAAATTATTCAGCAATATAACTTGCATTTAACTCAAGCGAGAGTGAGTCCCCCAATTTCCCCAGAAGTTGTCTTTCTTTACAACCCCGGATTAATTAGTAGCTGGTTTTTTGTACCTGGAGTTATGGGTTTAGTTCTCACATTAATTGGCACATTAGTTTCTGCAATCACCGTTGTACGGGAAAAAGATACGGGGACATTAGAACAATTATTGATGACTCCGGCTGCTAACTGGCAGATTTTATTGTCGAAAATTGTGCCTTTAGCTGTTTTATTATTAGGAGATGTTTTACTTGCTTTAACTTTAGCAACAGTAGTATTCCACTTACCATTTCGGGGTAACTTTCTGCTGTTTTTTGCCTTGTCGAGTATGTATGTGTTTGTCGGGATTAGTTTAGGGATTATGTTGGCGACTATTTGCCGATCGCAACAACAAGTTGTACTTACATCTTTTTTTATTAATTTACCAATGGTACAGACTTCTGGTGCGATCGCACCAATCGAAGCCATGCCACCTTTTTTTCAAGTTTTGTCTCTACTCAACCCCCTACGTCATTACATCGCCATTGTCAGAGGCATTTTACTCAAGGGAGTTGGTTTAGATGTATTATGGATTAATGTTATGGCATTAGTTGCTTTTGCGGTTGTTTTATTAACTATTAGTATTAACAAGTTCCGCAGTCAATTAAGCTAAATATATTTCTCAACTTCTTGCATTGGTTGAATTTGCAACGTTTTTTTTATAGTAAAAAAAAATGTACTACCTTGATTAACTGTAGATTCCAACCAAATACTACCACCATACATTTCAACAATTTTTTTGACGATAGATAAACCGATTCCCGTACTTTCTGAATCGTCTGTAGTAGATAATTTTTGAAAAATCTGGAATATTTTTGTAAAATATTTTTCTTCTATACCAATTCCATTATCAGTCACACTAATTTGCCAATAATCATCTTCCTCTGTGCAATCAACTAGAATTTGTCCTTGAGGTTTATCTATAAATTTGATGGCATTACTCAGTAAATTCTGAAATACTTGTTCAAGTTTAACCTTTTCCCCATAAATTATAGGTAAAGGCTTAGTTATTTCGATTTGAATATTCTTGTTTGGTGCAAGAGTTTCAATTACATCTCTCACCAAATCATTTAAATCAATTTGAATTTTGTCTTCTCTAATTCTCCCAACTCTTGAATATTCTAAAATGCCATCAATCAAATTTTGTAACTTCTTAACCCTGTTGATAAGTCTATTAACTAAGCCTTTACCTTCTTCATCAAATTTATCTGCATAGTCATTTAATAACCATTCAGATAATAAACCAATTCCTCTTAATGGAGCTTTTAAATCGTGGGAAACTATATAAGCAAAGTCATTCAATTCTTGATTAGTATTTTTTAAGTCTTGCAATAATTTACTCATTCTTTCTTGAGAATTTTGGCGTTGCACAATCTCCATTTGTAGTTGTTTATTTGCTGTGGCTAGTTCAGCAGTCCGTTGTTCTACCAGTTCTTCTAAACGTTCTTTGTATTGGCGTAACTCATTTTCTACTAACTTACGTTCTGTAATTTCAATTTGTAACGCCTGATTTGCTGCTTCCATTTGGGCTGGACTTGGTAAAGCCAGTGCTTGTGGAACTAAAGGTATTAATGTTAATGCAGTGTAAAAAGAAATAATCGCTGTCAGTGCTTTTATACTTCCAGATAACCAATAGTAAGGATGCCAAAGTGTCCAAATTTCGATTAAATGAGTAGTGCCACAAGAAATAATAAAAGCACCGAATAAAATAAAAATATTTTTAAATGGTATATCTTGTCTTTTTCGGACAAAATATACCAGCATCAGCGGAATGGAATAATAAGAGAAAGCAATTATCGAATCTGACAAAATGTGTAACCATACTAACCCTGGCTGCCATAAGTAACAATGCCCATGTGGAATAAAATTGTCTGATAGAAAAGAATTAAAAAAATCTTCCACCTGCATACCCCCCATTCTTAGTTAAAGCTTTGTATCATAATTAGACTAAAATATTAGAAATAAATAATAATTTTTTATATTTTTCTAGATGCCCATAACTAAAGCTCCCAAATTTAGTTAAAATTTGGGAGCTAAAAATTTATAAGTTCACCGCAACGCCGTTTTACCTAAGTTTATGACCTGGTTAAACCAGGTGGGTACCGATGTTGCTCGTTTAAAGTTTCCGGGTACATGCCCGGTCTACTGCCACGATAACTGTTGGTTCCCTTTTCTTTAAAGACATAGATCAAAAAACTTGATGGCAGTCACCAACGTCGCAGTGCAACTAACTCATTATAGCTTTCTCAAACAACTTTTGTGTTCAATATAAAAATTCTCTGACCAATTTAACTGGGATACCAGATAGATTCGAGGGCGTGGGCGAGATTATTTGCCGCTGCTGGGTTATATTCATCTAGCAAAACCGTGACGTGTCCCAATTTCCGCCCAGGACGAGATGCGGTTTTGTTGTACCAGTGAACTGTCGCTTGGGGGATGGCGGCTAATTGTTGGCGCTGGGTTTGATAGTCACTCTCGGAATTTTCATATCCTAGTAGGTTAACCATTATCGCCATTGGACAGTGTAAACTAGGGTTGCCCAAAGGTAGACCACACACGGCTCTAAGGTGTTGTGCAAATTGGGAAGTTTCGCAAGCATCGATGGAGAAATGTCCCGAATTGTGGGTACGGGGGGCTATTTCGTTGACTAGGACTTGGCCATCTTTGGTGAGAAATAGTTCTATACCAAAAACGCCCACGGCTTCTAGGCTATTTAATAAAGTATGGGCGATCGCTTGACTTTGTTCTATTTGATTAAGTGTAATATCCGCAGGGGCTATAACTCGCCGACATACTTGCTGTTCTTGTTGGGTTTCTACCACTGGATAGATGACAACTTCACCATTTACAGAACGGGCGGCAATTACCGCTAGTTCCCGTTCAAATGGTATAAATTCTTCAATTAAAAACTGTGATTGATTTGCTATTTGAGCTAACTTTTGCTGTAAACTTGCTAAATCTTGGATAATAAATGTGCCTTGTCCGTCGTAACCATGACGGCGAGATTTTAAAACAACAGGAAAACTTAAAGCTTCTAGCTGAGAGGCTAAATTCTCTACATCATCTACGGCAAAAAATTGCGGAACAGGTAAGCCTAAATCTCGCAAATAACAACGCTGATGATATTTATCTAATAACGGCGATAAGGCTTCTAATCTCGGACGGAAGCAAACACCTTGATTAGCTAATAAAGATAAAGCATCGAGGTCAACAAATTCATTTTCAAAGGTGATGACATCACTTTTTTGAGCTAAAATTTCTGTGGCTTTTGCATCATCAATTGCCGCAAAAACTGTATCTTGGGCAATAGCTACAGCCGGATCAAATTTACTAGGAGTCTGTACAATTAATTCTACTCCTAGTTTTTGCGCTGCATCTCCCATCATCCAGGCTAGTTGCCCACCACCAATTACACCAACACGCTTCATCGACATCCTAAAGATTCACGAGTTTCTACGCCAGTTTTGGAATTTACTCCACTAGCTTGACTGCACAGTTCTTTGATTTGCGCTTTATCCAAAACTGCATCAGTGAAGTCTGCACCTTGAATATTTACATCTGTAAACAGGGCGCGAAGTAACAAGGCTTCTTTCAAAACGGCATCGCTTAAATCAGCCCCTGTTAAGTTTACCTGATCGACCATCGCATTGGTTAAATCAGCATGGTGAAGATTGGCTTTAGTCATTACTGAAGCACTCATGACGGCTCCACGCAAGTCAGCACCTGTAAAGTTAGCCATCTCCATATTCGCGTTAGAAAATTCCGCAGCTTGCAAAGTTTGTCCCGAAAAATCTCGTCTCGCTAACTCTGCATTACTAAATGACAAGGGATGAGTCCAGTCTACTGCAAGGGCGTTAAGAGGCAGGAGCCAGAAGGCAGAAGGCAGGAGCAAGAGGGTAAGAATAGTTATTACTGTGTAGTGATTTTTGCTCAGGCGAATCAGGCAAAATAAGAAAATTCCTAAAAGTAATGTTAATCCTGTTAGCCAAAACATATTGTTTTTTTAAGTATTGTAGATTACCTTAGCTTAACATTTTGTAACTTAAGTCAGGCGATCGCTAAATTATTCATGAGACATAAGATATCCAGCTTGGTTGCGAGTGAGTATCTAGAAACTACTAATATTCACTACAGCATCTGCTCACTTTTATATTTACAATTCTTGATTTTATAAATTGGATTTTGCGATATAAATATTCTTATTAAATAGAATTCAGAAGTCAAGATATCAGGATGAGTGGTAGATAAAGTAATGGGAGATTCGGAAACCCACACTTTCTTGTTGAGAAAGCCTGATTCTTATTCAACTTTATTCATCTATAAATAGAGTTATTTACATTTCTTTATGATGGATTTTCTAAGTAAAGTTTATTAACTTTTGCTGTTAACCTTAATTATCCCCTGTTAGTCTTCTTATTAAGGTGATTAGTCAGCGTTGCTTGAGCATATTGATTATCTGTCTGGAATGCTTGGCTACCTGCACAAGAGGAGAATTAACTTGAGTTTCATAATAGTTGCTTGGCACGTATAAAAAGATAGGAGGAAGGTGAAAGTTAAAGAGGTTACAAAATAGGCTTTTTAGCCTTCTCTAACAGTCGGATTATTTCTATTGCCACTTGTTAGTTAGAAACCTATCAGTTTATATTCAGCAACTACACAAAATTCGTAAGCAGCATTACACAAATGATGAAACATTATTCTCTGGAATGGATTGAGACTTGGTGCCAAGAAAATGGCTGGACAGAATTATTTGTTGAACGGCGGAATAATTATTGGGCATTTCCTCCAGGCGGAGTAATGCCAGAACCAATTCCATCTCATGTGTTGAGAGGAATTAAAGCAGAAAAAGGACTCACCTTTGAAGAAAGAATTTGGTCAATGTCAGCCGTAATTGGTACGGTTGTAGCTGTCGCAAGCACCTTTATACTTAGATGTCCAATGCCTTTGGTAGTGGCCTTTGCCTTTAATGCTGTAACAGTAGCTCAATTAGAATTAGAAGATGTTTAATCGGAATCAAAGGTCAATAGTGAGCCAGCGCGGTCTTATCGCAAAGGGAGAGGCTAACGCCCGCCGTAGGATGCCCAAAGGGCTGTAGGGGGTTTCCCCAATGAGCAACTGGGGTTAGCGCAGCGTTAGCGACGTTAGGAGCGTCACCCCGAAGGGGTCAATGGTAATAAAAGTTGACAAATGATTATTGACCAGATTCTTTGGAGATTTTTTCAATTTGTTGGGCAAAGTAAGATTCCTCATGTTTAAGTTGTTGAGCTAGTTGTAAGCCTTGTTGAAAGGCTGAGAGTGCTTGAGGATAGTCTTTTTGTTGTAGGTAAATTTGCCCAATTTGATCATAAGCTTGCATTAAGCCATAAGAGTTAGAAGTTTTTGCTTGGGTCTCGATGAGAATTTGACTTGTTTGTAATGCTGCGTCGATTTGTCCTTGGGAACGATAGAGGGCAATTAACTTTTGTAAAGCTTCCGCAGCTATAACAAATTGCTGTGATTCCCAAGCAGTTGTATAAGCTTGTTGATAGTTATTAAAAGCTTCTTGAATGAGGTTAGGGTTTTCTTTGGCTAAAGATTCATAATTAGCTGCGATCGCTAATTTTAATTGTGGTATTTTGAGAATATTTTCTGGGTCAGTATACAGTAAAGCTAACTTATTTAATGTATCGATAGCCTGTTGCGGTTGTTTGCCTTGCTGGTAAATATAAGCTAACTGTTTTAGATATGTTAGTTCACTGGTGCGATCGCCTCCAGCGGTAGCTATGTTAAATAATTCTTGATATGTGGCGGCAGCTTGAGGATAATCGAACCAAGCTAAGTTTAATTCTGCAATTATTTGCAGGGTTGATAACTCTGCGGTTTTATCTTGTTGCTGGCGTACCGCTGTCAAAATTTGATTGTAAACTTCCAAAGCATTTTTAGGCGATCGCACATTTTGATAAGCTTCACCTAAAGCCTGCAATAATTCTACATTTACGCCTTGTTTAGCAATGGTTTTTGGCGATAACGCCTGTTTTTGAATTGCTTGCAATCTTTGATTTATATAAAATAATTCTTGACGGTCGTTTTGATTCCACGCGATCGCACCTACCCTAGATAATGCTTGAATTTCGGGTATTGTACCCAAATAACGCCGCAAACGGATTTCGCGGTTCCAAATTTCCCACGCCGTTACCTTATCTCCAGCTTGCAATGTCGCCGTTGCTTGTTGATTTAATTCATTCAATGCAGTGTTTAACTGTATTTGTTCTACCAGAGTTAACGGTTCTTTATTTGCAGAACTTCGCACCAGAGGATCAGGTGTAGTAATTTCTAAGGGACTGGGGGGAAATTTATCTGCTTGGTTAGGGTCTTTAGGTGCAGCCAGTGTGAAAGAGTTATTTAATAATATAGAAAAAATTGCGATCGTACATAAGCGCCTGAGCATAAATACTTTACCTTACCAAAATTGGACGAGAATTAGTTACTAGCTCAATAATGACGACATTTTTCTAAAAATTCTCCAGACGCTAATAGATTTGTTGCAACATTAGGGTTGAAGTAACATCAAGCATTTACAAATAATTCATAGTTCTGCTTCACAAAATTTCATACTTTAGACTTCAGACTTCATACTTCATTAAAATACTCAAAGAGATTTTTAAACAACGAAAGATAATCTATAAATGACAAGCTCTACAGATATTACTACCTTAGCTCGATGGATGGCGGCTGATTTTAGCAACCAAGCTCAGGCTTTTGAAAATCCCCCGTTTTATGCACATATCCGCGTGTGTATGCGTCCCTTACCTTTGGACTTGTTATCAGGGGTAAGTTTTTTTGTAGAACAAGCTTATGACTATACCCTGAATGACCCCTATCGCTTGCGGGTGTTAAAGTTGGTGAATGTAGGCGATCGCATTCAAATTGAAAACTACACTGTTAAACAAGAAGAAAAATTTTACGGTGCATCCCGTAACCTAGAACTCCTCAAAACCCTCACAGCCGATGACTTAGAAAAATTACCAGGCTGTAACATGATTGTCGAATGGACTGGTAATAGCTTCAAAGGTACTGTAGAACCAGGGAAAGGCTGTATTGTGTTTCGTAAAGGTCAAAGAACTTACTTAGATAGCGAATTTGAAATCGACGGCGAGAAATTTATCAGCCTTGACAGAGGACGCGACCCAGAAACCGACGAACATATCTGGGGTTCCGTCGCCGGGCCATTTTACTTTGTCCGGTGGGCAAGTTTTGCCGATGAAGTTAAGTGCTGAGTGCTGAACGCCGAGTAAATAGGGATTTGACTTTTAACTTTTGACTTTTAACTTTTGACTTTCTTTAGTATCCTGTTGCTGCTAACTCCAGTGGATGAAAATAGGGAACTCGTTCTATCGATGTTTCCCAACTACCACTGGGGTATAGTTTCAGCAGTCGAAATCCTGGAGATTTTTCGTCAATAGCAAAAGTGGGACTATGAGAACGAAACTGAATACAAGTTGAGGGAGTTCCTAAATAGCCGACGTTGTGGCGCTGGCGTTGGAATTGTTGATGAATATGACCAAATAAAACTAATTTAACTTGTGGATAGCGATCGATCACTGCAAATAATTCTTCGGGATTTTTCAGGCCACTGCTATCAAGCCATGCAGAATTCACTAAAAAAGGTGGATGATGAAACGCTATCAATGTTGGGTTATTACCTAGTTTTGCTAATTCCGAGTCCAGCCAACTTAGAGTATTAGTTGTCAGATGACCATGTACACGTCCAGGTACAGCCGAATTCAGTAAGATAAAATTCCAATTACCGCGCTGGAAAGACTTGCGCCGGGAAATCATTCCTACATTCAGAATTTCATTCATAGCGATCGCACAGTCATGATTTCCTGGTAGCCAGTAAGTAGGTATTTGTAACTGATGAATTAAACTTTGCAGATGTTCATAAGAATCAGAAGTACCATCCCCAGATAAATCTCCGGTTAATAATAGTAAATCAATTTCCGATTTTAACTCCTTTAATCGCTCCAGCACTACCTTAAATGACTCAATGGTAGGCATTCCCAGTAGTTGATGGCTTTCTGAGGCAAACAGATGTATATCTGTTATCTGAGCGATCGATACGGTAGATACTTGATTCATCCTTCACTGCTCACACTATGCTTATCTTTGTACCCTGATGTTTGTTTCTGGCAGAATACTGAAATTTAATTCAAGTAGCAAAACTAGCTTGATATTAAATGCCTGCCCTATAATTAGTGTGGCAACTTACCCCTGAAGCTGTCAGCTTTAACTCAAAAATATGTTGCCATACTTTAAGTAATTTTTATACTTAAAGCTGTTTATAAAAATACAATTTTAAATATTTTTTTTTGCATCTATCTTAAGATAGAAATTTTATTTTTTGTAGTTGACTTGCTCAAGGTAAATATAGCTAGTTATCGATGAAAACCAACCTTTTATAGCAATAACTAAGGTTGTGAGGACATCAGTAAATGAAGCAAAAGACTTTTAACTCTGTAACCTGTAACCTGCCATATCAGGACTGAGTAAAATAGGTTGAATATTTTGTGTAATTACCCTAGCTTTTTTACATATTCATTCTTATACTACGTTAAACCCATAAATATACCGGACTAATATGAGTAACAGCAAAAAAGTGAGTGAAAATCTGAGTACTGGGGGACAAGTAACTCCTGAAGAATTACAGCAGTTAGCACAAGAAGGTTTTAAGTCTGTGCTAAACCTACGTTCCCCTGAAGAAGCAGGTTTTTTAAATGATGAGCAACAACAAGCAGAAGAAGCCGGACTAGAATACGCCAATATCCCATTAAAACCTTCACAAGCAAATCAAGAACTAACAGAGTTAGCCATTGAAAAGATTGAAAACTTACCTAAACCAATTTTGATTCATTGTGCGGCGGGAGCAAGAGCAGGTGGTATCGCCTTAATAGCCACTGCTGTGAATGAAGGTTTAACTTATGAACAAATCACTCAAAGAGCTAGTGAACTGGGGATTAATTTGGAACAACCACACCTCAAGCAATTTTTACTCGATAAATATATTGCAGATCAAGCCGAGAAAGCTTAGTTCAACTTTAGCCAAATAACCTCAATTCTTATCAAATACACGTTACATTACTTTGCAGTCTGAAGCTTGTTTACCTAATTACTAACGAAAAAGAATTAAAATAAACTGAGGTAAAACCAGGGAGGTGAACATAATATGTCAGTAAAACTTTTACCAGACCTTGGAGATTTAGCCGAAGGACTAGGAATTACAGGTATTGTTGGAGTTGTGCTTGTGCCTGTATTGTTGCCAGTAGTAGCTGGTGTTGGTAGACCAGTAGCCAAAGCGGTTGTCAAAAAAGGAATCTTGTTCTACGAAAAAAGCAAAGAAGCGATCGCAGAAGTTAGCGAAACCTGGGAAGATATCATTGCCGAAGCTAAGGCCGAAATTGGTGAGGAACGGATGAAATCAGCCGAACCCAGAGAAACACCTTTGCGTTAAAAAATCAATCCCGTACTAAGACTCTCGCAAAACATATCCCACACCCCGCACCGTTTGAATCAGGCGTTTTTGCCCTTCATCTTCAATTTTGAGGCGTAAATAACGAATATACACCTCAATCACATTTGACTCACCCATAAAATCATAACCCCAAACATTTTCTAATATTTGTTCGCGGGTTAATACCTCACGGGGATGTTCCATTAAAAACTTTAATAACTCAAATTCTTTCATTGTCAAATCAATTACCCGTCCATTATGGATAGCGCGGCGGGTTGAGATATCTAAAACTAAATCCCCAAAGCGTAACTGCTCTGTTGTATCAATATCAGGTTTTAAATAAAGGCGAATTAGCTTTAAAAATTCTTCTGGGCGGTAAGGTTTAAGAATATAATCATCGGCTCCCGCTTCTAGACAAGCTACACGGTCATCCACGGTATCTCTAGCCATCAAGACCAACACTGGAGAACGCATTCCTGAACTTCTAATATTTTTACATAACGAAAGTCCTGATTCTCCCGCCAGCATCCGGTCTAGAACAATTAAAGCAGGTTGACAATCACGACTGTATTGCAAACCACTGGCTGCATCATGAGCCAAAATCGCATCATAACCAGCTTCTTGCAAATCAGAAGATAGCTGAGTTGCAAGGCTTTCATCAGTTTCAATCACCAAAACACAGGGACTGTGAGCAACTGTCATAAATTAAGTCAAAAGTCAATGGTCAATGGTCAACAGTCAAGAGTCAAAAATCAATATTTCTTTTTATTCAGCACTTTGCTATAACTTTGTTTTCCAATTCTATTTATAAACTAGCAATTCGGGAAAAAACAAAGAAACAATTTTGACTATTGACGTTTGACCATTACGGTAACTCCACAGAAGTGGGTTTGGCTATATGCGGAAGACCCCATCCGAGTTTTTCGCGCAAGATGCGGAAAAATTCTGGTGGTTGTAAACGAATAAATCGGACACTATATTGCGATCGCTCTAAATATACCCGATCTTCCGAGAACACATAACATCCGCCATTACCATCTACCACCATCACCAAACGCGGAATATTTACCGGATAAATATTTACTGTCTCTGTATCTGGGAACACCAACGCTCTAGAAGCTAAAGAGTGAGGGCAAATCGGCACTAACTGTAAAGCTGAGATACCAGGAGTGACTACCGGGCCGCCTGCACTGAGTGAATAAGCCGTAGAACCAGTAGGTGTAGAAACAATTATGCCATCAGCGGCAATATCTACTGGCGCGTGCCGACCAATAGCAATTTCAAAATGGCACATACAGGTCAATGGTTCCCGATGCAGCACCATTTCGTTTAAGCACAAGGCTTCCCATAGTACTGACTCCCCGCGCAATACCTTCACAGTCAGCATTGCCCGTTCTTCAATTTCATACTCACCTACCATTGCTTGTTCAAGAGCTTGAGGCAGTTGATTGAGATAAGCTTCTGTCAAAAACCCCATGTGACCAGTATTCACCGTCAAAAGAGGAATTCCCAGCGGCGCAACCTGACGAGACGCAGCTAAAACAGTACCATCTCCCCCAAGTACAACAGCAAACTTCATATCTGAGTCAAAACCTGGGGGTGTCAAACCGTCAATGGGAGTGTGGCATATAGGACTATCTGGATTAGCGTAGCCCAATATCCCACCGATGCTACTTGTGACACATACATCCCAACCAGCAGCGGTGAGTTTCTCTTCTAATTCGATAGCGACGCGACTGGCTATCGGCTTTAAATCATTGTAGATAATGCCTGCTTTCGGCACATTCAAATATCCAAACTTTTAGCGATGCTTTGTACTATGTAATCCTTACATATTTTGAGTCTGTGAGCAAAAGTCAAAAAGAAGGCAGGCGTAAAGTGTATACATTACTCAGCACTATTGATGATTGACCCTTGACCATTGACTATTGACTATTGACCTTCTTAAACGGAGAACGTTTGTTTTTTTCCTTTTTGGTCTTGGTTTTTTCGTAATTTAGCTCTTTGAGCTTTTTCATAATTCTACTGAAATACTCTTGTAAGTAACTTTCAAGGGTAGCTGTTTCTCTTTGGTCTAAGCCAAAAACTTGGTATACCTCATCCATTTGGGCATTTAATGGCTTACCACTAGCCAAAACTTCTGTAAACGCCAGTCTGTCTGCCACATTCCATCCCCACTGAAAGAAGCGGACAAAACCGCGCACAGCACGCAATAAGTTTAAGGGCATCCGGGTGACTTTGGCATCTTTCCCCGACAAGCGCTCACACAAGCTAATAATTTCTTCTGCACTCCAAGCACGAGTTCCCACTATCGGGAAAGCTTGTTTTTGTGTTTCTGGCACACTCAAAGCTCGCACAGCAAATTTAGCAATATCTTGAGTATCCATGTAGGCGATGGGGGATGACTCACCAGTTACCCAAACTGGTTGTCCTTCTAAAATCGGAATGCCATATTGACCGATTAACCCTTGCATGAAGCCAGCTAAACGTAAGATTGTGTAATTTAATCCAGACTCAGCTAAAAATAGTTCTGTACATCGCTTGATTTCCATCAGCGGTACTTCTGGGTATTTATCGGCATCAATTATCGAAAAGAAGACAAAACGCTCTACACCCGCAGCTTTTGCCGCTTGCATTAATGCTACTTGGCCTTCCCAGTCTACCTGTTTGATAGTTAAAGAATCAGTAGCACGGGATGTTGCCGCGTCAATAATTGTAGTGACTCCTTCTAATGCGCCTGGAAGAGTTTCGGGATAACACAAATCTCCTAGGACAAGTTCTGCACCCCACTCTTTGAGAAATGCCGCTTTTTTACTACTCCGAACCAGACAACGTACTTTATACCCCTCATCGATCGCACGACGAGCCACTTGTCTTCCCAAGGTGCCAGTGGCACCGACTATTAGTAATGTCATGAGGGTTTGTATTAAATCTTAAAGTTTTATGAAAAGAATCTTAACAGAATTATCTCTGTAAACAAAAGTTTACACTTTTCTTAGAAGTTATTTAATACTAGAGAATTATGGAAACAGCGTTGTCCGTTGTCCGGACACGCTATTTTGTCAGACTCCAGAAGGATTATTCTTCAGCACCCTGAATTTTTAGCAATAAAGCGCCTAAAGCCCAACCAACGAAGATTAAACCGAAAGCCAAAAAAGCTGCGTTGAAAATTTCGCCACCCATTATTATTGTTCTCCTTTGTGAAGGTTTGTAATAATTCTAAAGCCTAACCTTGAGATTGCATATATTTTGGGCTGTCTGTTGCCATTAGACTTGAAGTTGGTCAACAGCTACTGTTGAATTAGACCTGTGTAAATAATTTTAAACTAGTTTGATGGTTAATCCCTAGGGCTGAGGGATCAAGCGAAATTTGTACCAAATCCAGATAAAGTAGTCCTATGAATCACAGTGAGCAAAACTTAATAGTAAAACCACACAAAGAAAGTCGTCCGCGGTTAGCACTGACTTTGGGAGATCCCGCAGGAATTGGCACAGAAGTAATTTTAAAAGCTTTGGCAGATCCAGAAGTTAGTCAAAATTGTGATGTCACAGTCGTAGGAAATCGAGACTGGCTGGTGCAGACTTATGACGAGTTAAATTTATCAGGTAATTTAGTAGCGTTAGCGAATCCTGATAGCTTAAAAGTTGTGGATGTGCAATTAAATCAAAATTTTGATGAGATTGTCACAGGTGTTGGTAATGCAGGGAGTGGTGCGGCGAGTTTTGCTTATATGGAATATGCGATCACCCAAACATTAGCAGGTGAATTTGATGGTATAGTTACGGCACCCATCGCTAAATCTGCCTGGAAAGCCGCAGGATATAACTATCCTGGACAAACAGAACTTTTGGCAGAAAAATCTGGTGTAGAACGATATGGGATGTTATTTGTAGCGCGATCGCCTTACACTGGTTGGACACTCCGCACCTTGTTAGCAACGACACATATTCCCCTGCGTCAAGTAGCAGACGCGCTGACACCCCAGTTATTAACCAAAAAACTAGATTTGTTAATAGAGTGCTTGCAGCTCGATTTTGGCATTAGCAAACCGCGAATTGCGATCGCTGGCTTAAATCCCCACAGTGGCGAACAAGGACAACTAGGAACAGAAGAAATCGATTGGCTCATTCCCTGGATGAACCAAGAACAGCAAAAACGCCCTCATCTGCACTTAGAGGGGCCAATTCCTCCCGATACAATGTGGGTGAAACCAGGTCAAGCTTGGTATGGCAACTCTGCTATAAATAATCCAGCCGATGCTTACTTGGCACTTTACCACGACCAAGGCTTGATACCTGTGAAACTTATGGCCTTTGATCGGGCTGTTAATACTTCTATTGGTTTGCCATTTGTGCGGACTTCACCCGACCACGGTACAGCATTTGATATTGCAGGTAAAGGAATTGCTGACTCTACTAGTATGAAAGCCGCACTACAATTAGCCGCTGAGTTAGCTACGGCTAGAACACAAGATGATTTATAAAAAAATATCCTAAGTCTTGACTAGCTGGATAAATATAGGCTAATATAGACAATTGTGTGGTTAAGGACGTATAGCTCAGTTGGTTAGAGCGCTACGTTGACATCGTAGAGGTCACTGGTTCGAATCCAGTTACGTCCATTCTTGTTGTACAGTGACTAATTGTTTTTCCAGTGATTTAAAACTAGTCAACACTCAAAAATCCTTACACTATTGACTACGAACTCTTGACTTGTTTGGATTGTTTATGGCTATTTGGTTAAGTTTGTGTGGAGCTATTTTGGTAGTAGCTTACTTGCTGGGTTCTTTTCCCACTGGCTATATTGCTGTTAAACAGTTAAAAGGTATTGATATTCGGGCAGTGGGTTCAGGTTCAACTGGCGCGACTAATGTACTAAGAACCTTGGGTAAAGTTCCGGGAGCCTTCGTTTTAGGGATTGATTGTTTGAAAGGAGTATTAGCGATCGCCCTAGTTTATGCTTTATTCAACTATGCTGCGACTTCAGAATTTATCCCTGCAAATTTAGATTTGAAATTATGGCAACCCTGGATGGTAACTTTAGTTGGGTTAGCTGCTATTTTAGGACACAGTAAATCAATTTTTCTAGGCTTTACAGGTGGTAAATCTGTGGCTACTAGTTTAGGAATATTATTGGCGATGAGTTGGCAAGTTGGTTTAGCAACTTTGGGAGTATTTGCCGTGGTTGTGGCTATTTCCAGAATTGTATCGTTGAGTTCGATTACTGGTGCGATCGCTGTTTCGATTTTCATGGCTATTTTTCATCAACCATTACCCTATATTTTATTTGGGATTGTGGGGGGATTTTATGTAATTATCCGCCACCGCAGTAACATAGAGCGCCTTTTAGCTGGTACTGAATCAAAAATTGGCCAGAAAGTAGTTACAGAAGTCGAAAAAACAGAACAGACTGTTTAATTTTTGATTTCGATATCTCAACTTGTAGCTATTTACTATAGTAGTTTGATTTAATTTTTGTCCTATATGTAGGTGGGCAAACCTAAAATATATTAGTGAATGCCCACTCTACAGATTACTAAATGCCGTTTGAGCAAATAACTACTGAATTTGGAATGCAATCAACCCAATCAGTACAATTAAACCTAATGCTCTACGAAAATAATTAACGCCTTGAAATAATTCTAGCCATGCCCAAGTAAATAAAGCACCATTGGCAAGTATCTGCAACACTGCATTGATTGTGCCACTCTGAAAAATTAAAGTTAGTAAACTTGCTACTACCCAGAGAATCAGCGGTGGGTTTGGCGGTTGGGCAATTACAATATTGCCATTACTATCACGAAAGATTCTATCAAATAATGTACTTTCTGTATTTTCCATAGGATAATTTCTATTTACCTAAAAATAATTAACTTGCACAAATTTCAGGCTGGAATTTATTACCAGCACCTTAGTTACATTAAAACATTCAACAAAATATCTAACATACATCTAATTGCTGAAATTAGCACGGTAAGTCATATCATAGATTCAGATATAATTCCCCCAATAGGTACATCTCATAATCTGCGTTATTTTATCTTGCTCATCTGTGGTTATATATGTACAAAGTTCTGCCTAAACAAACTGCATCTATGTATACCCGCGATGGTGTGAGGCTAGATGCAGATATCTATCGCCCTGATGCAGCAGAGAATTTTCCGGTATTATTAATGCGACAACCTTATGGGAGAGCGATCGCCTCTACTGTTGTTTATGCTCATCCCCGTTGGTATGCTGCCCACGGTTATATTGTCGTGATTCAAGATGTCCGTGGACGAGGTACTTCCGCAGGGGAATTTAAGTTATTTGCTCATGAAATTGCTGATGGTGAAGATAGCATATATTGGGCAGCACATTTACCTGGGAGTAATGGCAAAGTCGGGATGTATGGTTTTTCCTATCAGGGAATGACGCAACTCTACGCTGCTGCGGCTAAACCCAGCGCTTTAAAAACGATTTGTCCGGCGATGATTGGTTATGATTTGTATACAGATTGGGCTTATGAAGGCGGCGCATTCTGTCTGCAAACTAATATTGCTTGGGCGATTCAATTAGCTACAGAAACGGCGCGTCTATGCAATGATCAACCAGCTTATCAAGCTTTGTTGACTACGGCTCGCAACTTGCCTGTAAATAATCCCGAAATTCTGCAACAACTTGCCCCTGAGTCGTTTTATCATGAATGGGCAGCGCATCCCCAAACAGATACTTATTGGGAAGAACTTTCTCCCAAGCGCCACTTGCAAGCTGTTGATTTGCCAATGTTTCATATTGGGGGATGGTTTGATACTTACCTGCGTGGCACGTTGAATTTATACAAAGATATCGCAGCGCGGAGCATCACAGCCCAACATTTATTAGTCGGGCCGTGGGCGCATTTACCTTGGGGTCGGAAAGTTGGTGAAGTAGACTTTGGGGCGAAAGCGGCTAGTCCGGTAGATAGAATGCAAATTCGCTGGTTTGATCAGTTTTTGAAAGATATAGATACAGGCTTATTGCAGGAGTCGTCGATTTGCCTGTTTGAAATGGGAAGTAATATTTGGCGGACTTTCCCCAGTTTAAATACAGCTAACCAGAAATCTTATTTTCTGTCAACCACAGGACTTGCCAGCATCCGCGAAGACTCAGGAATACTCAGCAACGCCAGTCCGCTCAAGTCGGGAAACCCGCCCACGCGGCTGGCTCCTCAAAACTCAGCACCCAGCACTCAGGACGTTTTAGTCCACGACCCTTGGCGACCAGCGCCATCTTTAGGCGGACATGCCGGATTACCAGCGGGTGTATTTGAGCGATCGCATCTTGATTGCCGTTCAGATGTGTTAACTTATACTACTCAACCCCTTACAGAAGACTTGCATTTATTAGGAGATGTAGTAATAGAAATTGATTGCAGTGCCGATCAACCTAGTTATGATTTATCTGCGGTATTATCACAAGTGCAGCCTGATGGCAAAGTATATAATTTGACTCAGGGGTACATACATTGTCCACCAATAACTGCTGTCCCGATGAAGATTCAACTGCAAACAACTTGTGTACGCATTGCCAAAGGTAACGCCTTACGTTTGAGTTTAAGTGCGGCATGTTTTCCTGCCTACGCCATGAATTCTGGTAATGGCGCAGTGCTAAATAGTGATGATTTACGCAATGCTCAGGTTATCACACTGACAGTAAATTGTGGTGGCGATCGCAATTCTCAAATTTTACTCCCAATAATTTAAATATAATGCACATCAAAACTAAAACTTTTCAAATTACACCAAAAGAATTACGTTCATTGTTAACTGTTGACTATTACAGGCGGATGAAGATTACCTTTATCCTTCTAGCAATTTTATTACTAATAAATATTATATTTTCTGTCTTACAAAATCGCTTTGATTGGTGGTTGATATATTTTGTCGCTTTAATGGCATACTTTGTATCTGTACCTTTGTTTTTTCAAGTACAAAAGCGCAATTCTACATTAAACTTTCAAAATCGCTACTGTGAAATTGATGAAAACTTTTTTGCCGTATTTTATGAAGATGGCAGTATTGTTAAACTTAATTACTCACACTTTATTCAAGTCACAAAAAAGGCAGACTATTATTTTTTGTACATGACTAAAGGTCAATTTCATTATTTACCAGTTGCTGCTTTTGAAAGTGAAAAAGATATTCACAGATTTGATTTGTTTTTACAAAGCAAGCAATTAATTAAATTATGGTAATGAAATTAGATCAAGTATCAGTAGCTAACTATCTTGTTTATCATAGTTTTTGGTTAAATTCATAATTTTTTCAAACTGGAAATTATGAGCTAAATCGGTTAAATATTGTTGAAAAATTATATTTTTGATAGGAATATCTGACATTAATTCTAAAATTAGATCATCACTGCATTGAGCCGCAGCATTGTGTAAATTTGCCAGCCATTTATCTGGAATTTGAGATAACCAAGACAATAAATCTTCATGGATAATCTGAGGCTGATAATTTGGCTGCATTGCATGAATAATTTGTTGATTTTCTTCCTGATAAATATATTTGACATCTAAATATTGGCGAATCTTTGTGAATATTTCTTCTTCTCGGAAAGGCTTGTTAATTAAATCATCACAGCCTGCTGAGATGATAGCTTGTCTTTGTTCCTCAAAAGCATGAGCAGTTATAGCAATAATAATAGGATGAACATGAGAAAAAACTGCTGCTTCATTTCTCGTTTTAATCACTTTTGTAGCGGCATAGCCATCCATAACAGGCATACGCATATCCATAAAAATTAGATGTGGTTGCCATACTTGCCACAGAGTTATAGCTTCCTGACCATTTGCGGCTTCACGTACTGCAAAACCCTTGATTTGCAGCAATTTAACCAATACTAAACGGTTTTCTAAAACATCATCGACAACCAAAATTCGATACTCTGTTTGTTCTGGTGCTAAACCCAGAACTCGGCGTTGAATTTGTCTAACTGGCTCTTGACTAGTGGAGGCAAAACCAATATCAATCTGAAAAGTGAAAATACTACCAATACCTTCTTGACTGCGGACAGTTATATCACCCCCCATCAATTGCACATATTTCCGACTAATGGCTAAACCTAGTCCAGTTCCTTGTTGAGACTTGCGACCGATTTCCGTTTGTCCAAAGGCTTTAAACAACAAGCCAATTTCTTGTGGAGAAATGCCAACACCTGTATCTTGTACCTCAAAAATCAGGGAATGGGGAGTGGGGAATAAGGAGTAGGGAATAATTGCTGTGTCTGTTTGTGCTTGAGTTATTTGATCTGCTAATTTGACACGCAGAATTACACTGCCTGTAGAGGTAAATTTAATTGCATTGCCTAAAAGGTTGAGTAAAACTTGTCGTAGTTTGTTCTCGTCTGTTTGCACATATTGCGGTAGCTGTGGTGCATATTCAAATCGCAGTTGTAAACCTTTGGACTCTGCACGCAAACGCAACATTTCTTCGAGGTTTTCTAATAAAGAAATTAAGTTAAAACTACTGATGTTTAATGTGGTTTTGCCTGCTTCAATTTTAGACATTTCTAAGATGTCGTTGATTAAGTTGAGCAGATGTTCGCCTGCACGATTGATAATTGCTAGGTTCTGTTGATGTTCTTTTGACAGTTCATGGTCATAGCTCATAATTTGCGTAAAGCCAAGAATTGCGTTCAGTGGTGTGCGTAATTCGTGACTCATATTGGCAAGAAATTCGCTTTTAGCTTTGTTAGCAGCATCAGCAGTAATCACCGCTGCTTGTAATGCTTGTGATTGTCTTTGGGTTTGTGCTAACAGTTCGGCTTGTTGTAAAGCAACTCCTAAATGATTACCAATTTGAACGACAATGTTAATTTCTCCGGTTTTCCATTGCCGAGGACTAGAGTTTTGATAACTGGCTAGTAATCCCCATAGTTGGCTACCGCAAAAAATTGGCACAATAATATAAGCTTTTGCTTGGAAGCGTTCTAATAAGTCTATATAACAAGAATCAAACTCGGCTTTGTAAATATCTGCAACACAACGAAAACTGGCATCTTGATTATAAACACCACCTTGGTTTGCTTGCAGATAAGTATCTTGAATTGGATAAGCTGCACTTTCTAAAATCTTTTCTAGACATCGACCATCTTCTAAAGCATTGTTGGTCACGATGGGATCAGTTCTCTGTTCTAACATTAGAGAAATCCAACCTTCGTTCATTGATTCTGAGACAAATTCACCACTCCAATCGGCATTGAAACGATAGACAACCACTCGATCGCAATTAAGTATTTGTCTTAATTCTTCAGTGGTGGCGGCAAAGATTGTATTTAAATCTAAAGTCTGACGCATTCTTTGAATTACTTGGGCGATCGCTTTTTCTCGTTCGGCGCTCTCCCTTAAGGCTGCTTCTGCTAATTTACTCTCAGTAATATCTGTAATTGTCCCTATGTGTCCAGTAATTTCTCCATTTTCGTCAATTTCGGGTATGGCTTGGCAAATCACCCAAACACTTGTACCGTCAGGACGCAGAAACCGATGCTCACATTTATATAGAGATTTAGCTGCCGTTGCTTCATACCACGTAGCAAAAACGCGATCGCGATCATCTGGATGCAAAGCCTTAGCCCAGCCAGTACCCATAGCTTCTGATTGATTTAAACCAGTAATTTCACACCAACGCTGATTTAGATAAACGCAATTACCAAATTTATCGGTATGGTATATTCCCACAGGTGAAGTCTCGGCTAATGTTTGGTAGCGCAACTGACTTGCTTGCAAAGCCAGTTCCGCCAGTTTGCGATCGCTAATGTCTACTACAACTGTACCCACACCAGAAATACAGTTATCTTCGCCAGGAATGGGAAAATACGAAGCCAAAAAATAACCTAGTGTTTCTGGTTGCTTGGGCTTGGGTGTACAAATTTCTACATTGAGAATTCGTTCTCCAGTGAATAAGACATGTTTGTAAAATACTGCTACTAAAGGTGCAATTTGGGGGATAACTTCATATATTGTCTTGCCAATATGTTCTGCTTGAGACAAGTTATGAATTTCCGCTAAAACTTGATTAATCTGCACATACCGCAATTGTTTATCTAGTATATTCATCCCTACAGGCACACTGCTAAAAAAGGCATTAAGCCGCGCTTCTCGCAGCGCCAATTCTCGTTCTAAAGTTTTGCGTTCTGTAATATCTTTATGAGTTCCGGTCATTCGCAAAGGCTGACCCCAATCATCACATTCGACAATTTTCCCGCGAGACTGAATCCACTTCCATTCACCATTAGCACAGCGCATCCGACACTCAACTTCATAAACAGCACTCACACCTTGAAAATGAGTTTCTAAAGCAGTAGTGACTGTTGCTAAGTCTTCTGGATGGATACATTGCTCAAAAACTTGCGAAACATTTGTAACGCCCTTTTCTTCATACCCCAGCATTTTTTTCCACTGCAAGTTACTATAAATTTCACCAGTGCTGAGATTCCAATCCCACAAGCCCAAATCACTAGCTTCTAGAGCAAGTTGTAAACGTTCTTCACTTTGTCTATGGGCAGCTTCGATCATTTTACGCTGAATCAAACTGCCTAACTGGGTAGCAACAGCCCCGACTAACATCAGCAAACGCTTATCTATTAGTGCTGCACTGCGTTTAAAAAATACTAAAACTGCTAATACTTCACCATCAGCTAAAATTGGCACACCAAAAGCTGCTTTTAATCCTACTTTGGCCGCTTGGGGCGATCGCAAAAACACTGGTTGTTCAGCAGCAGAAACATTTTCAATCCATTCTGGTTGTTTAGTTTCCCAAATTCTTCCTGGTAGTCCCTGACCCAAAACAAATTTAACAGTTTGACTAACTAGTGAGAATTGCTCTAATCTAATATCCTCTCCATGCCAAACTAAGCTGTGTTCTAAAACTGTACCATCATCGTTAGGTAGCCATGCTTCACCAAAATCCCAGTTAATGGAATGACAAATTAAGCGCAGCACTACTTTTAAAGCACTATTCACATCAACTGCACGGGTAATAGCTTGAGATGTTAACAGCAGTAACCTGCTTTCATTTTCTGCCTGTTTACGTTCAGTAATGTCTTTAGCTGTGCCTAAAACATATTTTTGCCCATCAATTTCGATTATTTCTGCACTGAACAACATTGTTTTGATTTCTTCATTTGCAGTACGGAAATCAACTTCATAGTTGCGGAGAGATTTTGTTTGTTGCAGAATTTGGGTGAGAAAAATACTTTCTTGACAATTAGCCCAAATCTGTAATTCTTGGTCAGTATGACCAATCACTTGGTGACGAGCATAACCAAATAGCCGACAAAAACTATCATTAACTTCGATGTAGCGAATTTCTGGCAATGTACATAAGATAATTGGGTCAGGAGAAGCTTTAAAAGCAGATGCTAACTTGGCTTCAGACGCTCGATGTGCAGTTTCGGCTCGTTGACGTTCCCGTGCTTCCAGTACCAAAGAAGCTAAATTTGTCAGAGAACGAGCAAAATTTTGGTCTTCTAATGTCCACTCATGCAATACTCCTACCATCTCCAAACACAAAACTCCCACGGTCTTTCCCGCTAATCTAATTGGTGTATCGAGAATAGAAATAGTGTTCAAGGCTGAGTAAGATTGAGAGAATTCTTGAGTTCGAGGATCAGTGTGAACATTCTCCACAGCAATTACTTCTTCTTGCTGCAAAGCTTGAAAATAAATCGGATAATCTACTACCGCTAAAGTGCGTCCTTCACTATGTTGATGACGACTTTGCTCAAATAAGTCTATGCACTCAATAAAAGTTGCGTTTTGCTTATATAACCAGATACTAGCTCGTTCAATTTCCAAATTTTTAGTAGCTGCTTCTGTAATTTCTCCAAATGCTGCCTTGATATCACCTTGATACAATATCTGATTTTTAGCTAATTCTGTTAATACTAAATTATGATTACGCAGCTTAATATTAAGTAGTTTGAGAGTTTGTTCTGTGGATTTATCTTCTTTTGGTGTTAACGCCAACGTTTGCTGCTGAAAATAAGACAAAGCTGGCTTTTTCTGACCTTGAAAATGAATGCAATTTTGCACGCGAATTAAAATTTCTGGCGCACAAAGTGGTTTAGTAATATAGTCAAAAGCCTGTAATTTAAAGAATTTCTCTTTATCCTGTAAAGTTTCTATGGGACTAAGAAAAATAATGGGAATATTTTGAGTTTGTTTATAAGCTTTGAGATATTGACATACTGCATAACCATTCATTTCTGGCATGAGAACGTCAAGTAAAATTAAATCAGGCAATGTTTCTCGCACTGCATCAATTGCCAGTTTAGCCACAGTGAATTTTTCTACCTGATAATTTTGACCTTCAAGAAGTTGAGATAAAAAATTTAAATCTTCAGGTTGATCATCAATTAATACAATTTTTATCGATTGATCATACATAATTTCTAGATAATTTTATATTTTATTAAGGATATATTGTAATCAAAGTTAAAATAAAATATATTTTTAAAATTAAAAAATCATTAATAAATATAACGCAATTAGAAAAAATTCGTGTTTTTCCAAGACTTCTTGATGGACATAAAATTTTAAGAAAGTTACTCCCCCAATCAATAAGCAAGATACTCATAAGATAAATTTAATTGTTTTGTGGGTGTTGATATGAAAAATAGATAATAGGCGTAAGCAGTGAAGAATAAACATTTTTCTGTTGACTTGTAGGTTTTTCTGGTGATACACAGTCTTGACCCGCTATCCTCACAAGTTCTTCATTTTTTTAGTGTTCAATTTTTGTTGCATTTGGTATTTGCTGCGTAACAACCAAAATTAGATGCGGTTTAGTCAAATCAAATGCAGCACATCAAGTAACTTGTAGCGATAATTGCTTTCATCAAGATTTTGACAGCGATCGCGCCACATAATTCAAATCAAAGCATCAAGACTATTGGGTAATTTAAGCACAGGAGGAAACAGATGGAAACTCAACCAACTCGCCCATCACCAACACTTCCAGAAATTCCCCTTGGCTATCTCAACATTATGGGTTATGTTGACGAGTCAGAAGTTAATGGCCCTGGTTGTCGTGCTGTTATCTGGGTACAAGGTTGTCGTCGTGAATGTCCTGGTTGCTTTAATCTTGAGTCTTGGCCATTTGAAATTAACCAACTGATTTCTGTTGATACCCTAGCCGAACAAATACTGAGTAAACCACAAAACACAGGCGTAACCTTTTCTGGTGGTGAACCTTTTTGGCAAGCATCTGCACTAGCCGCTTTAGCACGTAAACTGAAAGCAGCTGGCTTAAATGTTATGTCTTTTTCCGGTTTTACCCTTAAGCAACTCCAGTCTGAATCTGCACCTCCAGATTCGCAAGAATTATTAGAACAGTTAGATATTTTAATTGATGGGCCATTTGTAGAATCTTTGGCGATTAATTCTCCCGATTCACCAGTTTCTTCTAGCAATCAACGGGTGAATGTCTTTAACCCAGCTTTAGCCGACCAAATTACTTGGGCTAGTGACCAAATCGAAATCCATATTCTCAAAGATGGTAGCCGTATTGTTACTGGCTATCGTGGGCGACTGGAATTAACTTAAATTTTTTACAGATAACTATAAATTAACGTGTGTCTCTGTTGGTGGCGCACGTTAATTATATTCTTTCTGCAAAAATCATCAATAAATATTTTTTTAGTACGTAATTATAAGCTGAAGCTTTTTTGTGCAATATCTCAAGATAGAATTTTGACTTATTTTTTTATAGCTAAAGAATAATTTCTAATGGAATCAATCAGTTTATAACAGAAGCATAGGTAATTAATACATACCTATGTCAACTAAGTGAGGTCAAGATTATGTTATTACAAACAACTGCATCCGATTTACTCGTAGATTTATCTACCGAAAAACAGCAATTTTTAGCTGGCGGATGTGGATACTATGGTCGTAGTCCAGAACAAAGTCAAGGATCATCACCAGCAGAAACATCACCTGAAATGTCATCGCCAGTAGTTGTATCGCAACCGATAGCACGTTTAGCTGTAGGTAGTATCATTACAGTTACACCATTTGCCAAGTGTTTACCTGGACAAAGTTGTTATGGCACACAAGGTTCTCAAACTCAAGATTAATAAGATTTTGAGAAGTCCTCTTGAAGACTTAAATTTTGAATCAGTAGGAAAAGTATCTTTGGTCTTTTCCATCAATTAAGTAAATAAAGCAGAGAAATAAATTAAAACTTATTTCTCTGTTTACTTATAAATATAAATATTATATTTAATTAATTGCAAAAGACGTATAATTATGCATCCTTACAAAAAAGTTACCCATATCAGAGTTTGAGCGCGATGGGATTAAAATTAGAGATGGGTAGATTTTAATTTGCAAGTAATTAGATATAGATGAAATTTATTGGGATTGATTTAGGTTGGAAATCGCAACCAAGTGGCTTATGCTGTTTACAATTAATAGACGGAAAGTTGCAATTAATAGATTTAGATCGCCAAGATGCGATCGCCCAAATTTTAACTTGGATAGATACTTGGGTACAACCAGAAGAACCAGCCATTATTGCTGTTGATGCACCGACTCTCATTCCTAACGCTACAGGTAGTCGCCTACCAGATAAACTCAGTCATAAATACTTTGGCAAATATCACGCAGGCTGTTATCCAGCAAATCAAAACTTACCTTTTGCAGCGCGGACAATTAACTTTGGCTTAGAATTAGAATCCCGTGGTTATGCTCATGCACCAACCATAGAAGCCAAAAAATTTGGCAGATATCAAATAGAAGTTTTTCCTCACCCTGCAATAGTCCATTTATTTGGTTTAGAACGCATTCTTAAATATAAAAAAGGACGCATCAATGAGCGCCGCCTAGAATTAATTAAACTCTATCAATATATTCTGGAAATTTTACCCAATCTCGAACCTAAGCTCGAATTGAATCAAAAGCTCAAAGCTCAACAATCTGATCTCTTACCTTCCACAGGTGCAGCACTCAAAGCAATTGAAGATAAACTTGATAGTTTAATCTGTGCTTATGTAGCTGCACACTGGTGGTATTGGGGAGAACAACGCAACTTAGTATTAGGCGATCGGACCACAGGTTACATTGTCATCCCTAATAAAAGTCAAAAGTAAAAAGGTAAAAGTAAAAAAAGAATATTTTGCCTTTTACCTTTTACCTTTTGCCTTTATATTTTTGCCTTCTATTCCGCCCAAGCAATTAATCTTGGTTCATAAGCATTAGACAAGTGTGGGTGTTTGGGTAATACACGCAGGGACAAGCCTTGAAAACCAGAGGTAGTGTAGATAATATCTGCCGTGTAGACACTCAACCCTTGAGAATCTTGGCCTTGGTAATCCATGACTACTGGTGTCGCATTGACGATTTCACCGTTAGCATCGATCGCACCTTGATATAACTCTACTTGTACATCATCATTGCTCAAAGTTGCTAAATCCACTTTGGCTTTGACAGTAACGCTTTGGTTAACCTTAATATCTGAACCGACTGAGACATCAATATCTTTGATAATGAGGTTAAACCAGTGGTCGCTGAGTTTAGCTTTCCAAGCAGCTAATTCCTTAGCTGGGGCGTAATTATCAGCAATCAGAGTATGACAGCGATCGCTGGCTGGGAAATAAGCCCGTTGAGCATAATCGCGCACCATCCGCGCTGTATTAAAGAACGGACAGTTCAAGCGAATAGCATCTTTCATTTTAGCGACCCAAGGTCTGGGCAAACCATCATCGTCGCGGTGGTCATAAAATAGAGGCACAACTTCTTTCTCTAACAAATCGTAGAGAGCGTTAGCTTCCACTTCATCTTGATAATTGGGATCTTCATAATTTTCCCCGTGTCCAATCGCCCAACCGGTGCGGACAAAATCAGCTTCATCCCACCAACCATCTAACACACTTAAATTTGGCAATCCATTCATCGCGGCTTTCATCCCGCTAGTACCGGAAGCTTCTCGTGGACGACGGGGTGTGTTCAACCAGATATCGCACCCGGCTACCATTAGCCGAGCGATATGAATATCGTAGTTAGGAACAAAAACAACCTGTTTTTCTAAATGGTGTTCGCGGATAAAGTGATTGATATCACGAATCAGTTCTTTTCCAGGAATATCTTTGGGGTGGGCTTTACCAGCAATCACAAATTGGACTTTACGGCTTTTATCACCAAGTAAGATGTGTTTAATGCGTTCTAAATCGCGCATCCACAGGGTAGCACGTTTATAAGTAGCAAACCGTCGGGCAAAGCCAATGGTTAAAACATAAGGGTCTAATACTTCTTGGGCTTGGGCAATTTCCGAAGCCGAAGCACCGCGATCGCGTAAATGTTTAACTAAATGCTCCCGCACGTACAGTACCATATCCAAGCGGCAACGTTCGTGATTGCGCCACAACTCCTCATCGGGAATTGCGTCCATTCGCTCCCACAGTTGATTCTCTGGTGGTACTGACGACCAGTTTGGCCCTAAGTAGCGATCGTACAATTCTTGCGTTGATTTCGCCACACAACTGCGAGCGTGAACACCATTGGTAATAGCGGTGATTGGAACTTCTTCGACTGGAACTTTCTTCCACAATGCCTGAAACATCTGCCGCGATACCACACCATGTAGCTGCGCCACCCCGTTAGAAAACGTCGCCATTTTCAACGCCAGTACTGCCATACTAAACGGTGCAGATAAATCGCCAGTATTTTCTCGCCCTAATCCTAAAAATTGCTCTTTGGGCAAGCCAAAAATATCTGCATAATATCCCAGATAATACAAAATCTTATCGGGAGGGAATAAATCAATCCCCGCAGGTACAGGTGTGTGAGTCGTAAAGATGTTGCTAGACATCACCACCTGTTTAGCTTGGGCATAGCTCAACCCTTCTTCTTGAATTAAGAGCCGAATACGCTCTAAAGCCGAGAAGGCAGCGTGACCTTCATTCATGTGATAGGCAGTGACATCATAACCCAGAGCTTTGAGCATCTGCACACCACCGATCCCCAACATGATTTCTTGGTGGATACGCATATCGATATCGCCACCATACAGCTGATCCGTGATGTCGTGATCGTATTGGTTATTGGGTTCGATGTTGGTGTCTAACATATACAAAGGCACCATTCCCACCTGTACCCGCCAAACTCTGGCGTACACCTTACGCCCCGGATAATCAACGGCAATCTGCAATTCTGAACCGTCGGGATTGCGTTCCAAATGCAAGGGCATATTATAAAAATCGTTGATGGGGTAGCGCTCTTGTTGCCAGCCATCAGCGTTGAGATATTGAGCAAAATACCCTTGTTGATAAAGCAAGCCTACACCAACTAGAGGTAATCCTAAGTCACTGGCTGATTTTAGGTGATCACCAGCGAGAACGCCCAAGCCACCAGAATAAACAGGTAAACAGTCAACCAAGCCAAATTCTGCCGAAAAATAGGCATAACACTCTTTGGGCTTTTGACTGCGTTGTTTCTGATACCAAGTTCCTTCTTGGAGATAATCTTCTAATTGTCGGGCGGCGCGATCCATTTGTGCTAAAAAGCCATCATCTTCCACTACCTCCAACAGCCGCGCTTGGGAGATAGTACCCAGCATCAACACTGGGTTATGGCGGCTAGATTCCCATAAATCTGTATCTAAACGGCGAAATAAATCTTTTGTCTCAACATTCCAATCCCAATGCAAGTTATATGCCAGCCGTCGCAGTGGTTCCAGGCGCGGTGGTAGTGATGGGGAAACATTAAAAGTGCGAATTGGCTGCATAGGTTAGCAACTCTCCAAGTTCAGCTATGGTTATTGTTTACCTTCTTTCTGCAATGTTGCCAATTCTTTATACTGTGTTTGTAAAGTACTGATGACTTTGTTAAGTATTCAAAACTTGCACGAGAATTATGGCTAAATCTTGCACCAAGCATCTTTGTTATTGTTCTGTGTTCTCCTTGAGTATCTGCTTGGTGAGCAAAATTTAATAATTGACATGTATCACATAACAACTCCCCATTCCCCCCATCACAGAGAGGTTAATGTCTGAGTAGCAGTATTTAACTGCCCAAAGAAGGCTGATCTTGGGGGTTTGTTGGCATTTTTAGAGTTTGAGCCGCTGCATAAGCCAACTCTGCGGCTATCTTATAAGCAAGCTTTATATTAGAATTGTGATTAGTAGGATTGGCTTGTCGATGCTTTAACTCTTTTTGAACCTCACCAGAGGCGATCGCTCGCTGCAAAATAATAAAAGCATCCAAGTCCTCTGAGTCATAATCTTGCCGTAGTAACACTTGTATCTGGTTCTGCTCGGCGATACTCAAATAACCAGTTCTAAAAGCTTGCTGGACGATTTGTTTAATTTCCACCATAATTTTAACCAGTGTGGCAGTTAATGAAAGGAGCTTAGTCTGTAAATTTGGGTTTCTTGTGAGGATTCCTACTAAGAACTTGCATTTTCTCTAGATTTCAAAATTTATAATGGCGGATATTCCAGACACATCGTCCATTTGGCTCACCTGATCGGGTGATTTACAATTGTGAGATTATGGTTATCGCTCAATCTAGTTCAATTTAGACAGTTTCTCTATGAAGAAAAGGTAACAGCTTTTTCTAAATTGTGTTGATATAACTGCCCAATAGTAGCGCAGTTATCATTTACTAAATTCCAGACCTGCTATGTGTTTTTTGACTGACAACGATTCTATAAAAAAAATTAAATTTTTTCTAGTGTAGTCAACATAGAACAACGGGTAGCATCCCAATTTTGCCAATTGACCAAATGAGGAGAACTAGTTATTGCGTAGGCGTTAGCCTTCCCGTTCGCGTAGCGTCTCCGTCAGGAGAAGGGTAGGGAGCGAAGCGGAATGTCGCAATTACAGCAGCTAGACTTGGCGATTTCTATGCTTCATTTCATGAAGATCGCCATGACCAAATATGTTTTTACACCTTTGGGATGCTCCCGAACAGCGAATTGTTTCAATGTACTTTTGATGACCAAGATAAAATTTTGAATCCAGCTATTGATCCGCAAACGAATGTTGTTTAAATTACCAATTTCAGGCAATTAATTATATTTTGATTATCTTCCTACTTGGGAGTGAGACATTAAAAATAAAATGTGTTATTCTGGGAGGCAATTATTATGAAAAGCCACCCATCTAAATGAAATCGTGACTTGGTTAAGTTATAAATCATCTGTGTGCAACATGAGCGTAGCTCCATACTCTAAAAATTCATTGCAAGAAATTCGCCATTGCAGCCGGGGAAGCGCTTACTTGTTTGCACCGATGGTAAATTTTAATGTGATGGCTGAAGTCGGTGATACTCCACCTTAGTAAAATTTAATTGGCTGAAGAATAACAACACAATTGGCAGCAATATAGTATTGTGATTGCTCAAAAATCAAGAGTCGATTTTGAGTTTATCAATTAAATATATATTGGTGTGGAAAAAGTTTGTGCTTGTGAAATTATTTCATTGAACATCATTCAGAAAATTACATAGAGCAACTTGCGGGTAAATATAGCAGATTGTAGGTGAATGAGAGACCAATTTTCATCATAAAGGCATATATTCAAAGCCTTGTAAATCTGTGATTAGTTCTCTGCTCTCTGCTGAGTATATCCAGCGAATCAAACTATTGAATAGTCTGATGTTTGAGTTTGCCATACTAGCTGGAAAAATATTTCAGCAGCATAATAGTATCTTTCTTTCATCAAGATTGAGACTACGCAACAAGTTGGTATTGATAAAAGTAATTAACGGGAGATAAGTTATCTCCGGCGATCGCTAGAACTGGACATTCCGCAAATATAGCTGTTTACTGCTATTTTTAGGCGAAAAATAGCGCCTTAGTTCGACAATATTTGTCTAAATTTTTCACCGAAACATAACTTGACTAATTCCCGATCAGCAGCACTACCAAAAAATATCCATCTTCAATTCAGCTAACATAAACTCGTCTCAGAGATAAGCAGTCATGAGTAACCAAAAACATTTTTCCAAATCCCAACGCTTCAAAGAATTACTGCTCATCACATTGTTAGGGGATATTCCCACTCTTGCCCTCGGCACAAAACTCCGGAGTTGGTTATATCGCATTATTTTTGCTCAGTTGGATAGCTCAGTTTATATACAAAATGGTGTGGAATTTCTGGGAGCAGATAAAATTAGCATCGGTAAAAGAGCGCATATTTTTAAAGGTGTGAGAATCGATGCTCAAGGACACTCAAATAATCAAATTTATTTAAGTCATGGGGTGGCTATAGAACGTAACGTTGATATTGGCTGTTTAGACAACACATCCATCTACATCGACGAAGAAACCTTTATTGGCCCTGATGTATGTATTGCGGGGCCAGGAGATATTACCATTGGCAAGCGCTGTCTAATTGCCGCCCACTCAGGCATATATGCTAACAATCATAATTTTTCTAATCCTCTAGAACCAATTAAATCTCAAGGCATTACTCGTCAAGGAATTGTCATTGAAGATGATTGTTGGTTGGGACATGGAGTGACAGTATTAGATGGTGTAACGATTGGTGAAGGCAGTGTGATTGGCGCAGGTGCAGTTGTCACCAAAGATATTCCGCCATTCTCTGTGGCCGTAGGTGTACCTGCACGAGTTGTCAAAAATCGGATGAGTCAGCAATTATCCGAGAGAGGCGTAGGCATTTCTTCACCATAATTAACGCTATGTGCGACTTATTTTCGAGAAAAAGTTGCACACAGTGTTAATTACCACCGCATCTAAAGAAAAGTGTGTCTTTTTTTTCCTTCAGAAAACAAAGCCGTAGAATAACGATGACTTAAGTTATACCGACCCTGTTAATGGCAGCATTAGTCATAAACAGGGTATTCGCATTGGCTTTACCGATGGTTCTCGCATTGTGGTGCAACTTTCCGGTACAGGTACTCAAGGTGCAATCCCAAGAGTTTATTGAGTAAGCTACGAGCCAAATTCCGCCAAACATAACCTTGATACCCAATCAGTACTTGCTTGTTTCATTACTCTGGCTGAAGAAGTAGTTCAGCTTTGAGAACTAACGGGACGAGAACCAACTGTGAGGACTTAGGGCTGAGTGCTAAGTCAGGAGTTCTGATTTGCTTACTCTCTATTCTCGATAGGAAATAATTATGACCACATTTGAGCAAGTTCCAGTATTTCAATGTGAATTTGAAGACGATCGCACCGGGTTAAGTAAAGAAACCATCAAACGCGCCTTGGCTGATAATCTTTTTTACATCCAAGGTAAAGTTCCGGCTACAGCCACGCCCAATGATTATTACATGGCGTTAGCTTACACAGTCCGCGATCGCATGTTGCAACGCTGGTTCAAAACCACTGAAGTCTATACAAAAAAAGGTGTCAAAGTTGTCAGTTATCTCTCAGCCGAATTTCTCTTAGGGCCGCACTTGAGTAATAACTTGATCAATTTGGGAATTTACGATCTAGTGCGTCAAGTAGTCGAGGAATCCGGGCTAGATTTTGTCCAATTACGGGAAATTGAAGAAGAACCAGGACTAGGTAATGGTGGCCTAGGTCGCCTTGCAGCCTGTTATATGGACTCCCTGTCAACTTTAGAAATTCCCGCCATTGGCTATGGAATTCGCTACGAATTTGGCATCTTTGACCAAGAAATCCGCGATGGTTGGCAAGTGGAAATTACAGATAAATGGCTACACTTAGGCAACCCTTGGGAAATTCCTCGGCTCGAAGAAACTATAGAAGTTAAGTTTGGCGGGCGCACCGAAGCTTATTATGATGAAAAGTGCCGTTATCGCGTACGTTGGATTCCCGATAAAGTGGTGAAGGGTGTTCCCTACGATACACCCATCTCAGGTTATAACGTCAACACTGTCAATACCTTAAGGCTGTGGAAAGCTGAAGCTCCTGAGTCTTTTGAATTCCAAGCGTTTAACGTTGGTGACTACTATGGTGCTGTCAACAGAAAGGTAGTTTCCGAAAATATTACCAAAGTTCTCTATCCGAATGATGAATTGATGAAAGGCAAAGAACTGCGGTTAGAACAACAGTATTTCTTTGTTTCTTGTTCTTTGCAAGACATGATTCGGCTGCACTTGCAAAAAGGTGAGAGCTTAGAGACATTTCATCAGTCCTTTGCGGTGCAACTCAATGACACCCACCCATCCATCGGTGTAGCGGAATTGATGCGGCTGTTAGTCGATGAGTATGAAATAGAGTGGGATCAGGCTTGGCAAATCACGCAAAACACCTTTGGTTACACTAACCATACGCTGTTACCAGAGGCTTTAGAAAAGTGGACTTTAAGCCTATTTAAGAATTTACTGCCCAGACATCTGCAAATTATCTATGAAATTAACCAGCGTTTCTTAGGTCAAGTGCGGGCAAAATATCCCAACGATAGCGATCGCCTAGCACGGCTATCGTTAATTGATGAGAGTGGTGAAAAGTATGTCCGCATGGCAAACCTAGCCAGTGTGGGTTCTCATGCGATTAATGGTGTTGCAGCCCTACATACAGAGTTACTCAAGCGTGATGTACTGGGCGATTTCCACGAACTTTGGCCAGAGAAATTCAGCAACAAAACCAATGGAGTCACACCACGCCGTTGGATAGTAGTGAGTAATCCCTTACTAGCTAACTTGATTACTCGCAAAATAGGGGCAGATTGGATTAGTCATCTAGAAGACCTCAAGCAACTCGAAGCCTTTATCGAAGATGCTGAGTTTCGTCGAGAATGGCGACAAACCAAGCAAGATATTAAGGGATATTTGGCGACTTATATCAAGGAAAACCACGGGATTGAAGTGAATCCCGAATCACTGTTTGATGTGCAAGTGAAGCGATTGCATGAGTATAAGCGCCAACACCTAAACGTGCTGCACATCATTACGCTCTACAAGCGGATTAAAGATAACCCCAACATTGAAATCACACCCCGCACATTTATTTTTGGTGGTAAAGCTGCTCCTGGCTATTTCATGGCTAAATTGATCATTAAACTCATCAACTCCGTTGGTGATGTAGTTAACAATGATCCCGATGTGCGCGATCGCCTAAAAGTAGTATTCTTACCAGATTACAATGTCAGGTTTGGTCAACGAGTCTACCCAGCCGCCGACCTTTCCGAACAAATCTCCACTGCTGGTAAAGAAGCTTCTGGCACTGGTAACATGAAATTTGCCATGAATGGGGCGCTGACTATTGGCACACTTGATGGTGCAAATATCGAAATCCGCGAAGAAGTCGGAGAAGAAAACTTCTTCTTGTTTGGACTTACAACCGAACAAGTATATGAATTAAAGTCCAAAGGTTATAACCCCTGGGACTATTACCATAACAATCCGCAACTTAAACAAGTAATTGACCTGATCAGTTCTGGATTTTTCTCTCACGGTGATACTAATCTATTCCGTCCCTTAGTAGACTCACTGTTGTACCACGATCCCTACATGTTGTTTGCCGATTACCAGTCTTATATTGACGCTCAAGACCAGGTAAATCAAGCTTACCGTGACCAAGAACACTGGACACGGATGTCAATTCTCAATGCAGCACGTATGGGCAAATTCTCTTCTGACCGTGCCATTCTAGAATATTGTCAAGAAATCTGGAATGCTGTACCAGTGAAAATCGAACTAGAAGAATATATTCAAGGGAGGGCTGGTTTGAAAGTTTAAGGGTGTAAGGGTGTGGGGGTGTAAGGGTTTTGAACACCTACACCCCCACACCCTTCAACTTCAGGAAACCTCTGGCATTAATTAGCGTCACAACATTAGCCAGTCAAAAAATACATCTCAAAGGCATCTACGAATCAAATAAACCACAGTATGAGATAATAGCGAAACTTGTGCCATACTCTATGGGTTGGTCACGACATAGCCCTCCACTCTCAATAGAGTGCGCTCAAAACGAGGCAAGATTTGGGTAAGATATAGGAGCTATCTTTTCTGCATAGCAGATACTGAGAGAAGCTTTTTTCCGACCCCCTTTGGAGATATTTCTATGCTGACTTTAAAAATCGCTGTTTATATTGTTGTTGCCTTCTTTGTGACTATCTTTGTCTTCGGATTCTTGTCAAATGATCCTGCTCGTAACCCCGGTCGTCGGGATTTAGAGTAAGAACAAGACAAATTATCCGCGACTGCCGGAAGGTGGAAAACACCCAAAGTCACGGACAATTGCTTGCTATCCTACAGGAAAGCTTTACGCCTAAAACTGAATGGCAGTTGCTACAACAGGGAAAATCCGCAGCCAGTGGCTCAAACGGAGTTTCCCTTCGCAGTAACTGGGTTTCGACACAAAGTAAATTATGGTGAAACATACTGCCTGGATCACTCCAATAAACACTAGTACAACAAGGCAAAAGTAAAAAGTCAAAAGGAAAAAGAAAGAATAGTGATACCACGAGCCTCTTAGCAATTCCAGATGGTCTGTTTATTTACACCAACCTGTACTAGCTTTTGATGAGTTTAGCTGATGGCAAAGCCCAATTAGGAAACTGCCTTCTGTCACAGACACAGGGCATTTTGGCAAAGCAATCTCCTTGACAATGCAATTTCCTCTTTTTAGCAGCTTGCTGCATGTAGGCAGAAAGCAAAAGTCGGAAGACAAAAGGTGAGTTCATCTTTCCGGCTATTCGTTGGCTATTTGTTCGGTTAATTTTGCCCAGATATGCTTCATCCAGTTCTGCCGCCTGCACCGCCTCCTGTTCTTGAACCTATAAAATCTACAAATTCTCTGCCATCGGTTAGTAATACCCAAGTTCATGCGTTTGTAGAGCCAGTTAGTGATACCCAAAACCTTCCAGAAAAGCCCCAAAGTACCAAAATTGCGGATAGTAAAAATGTACCGCCTCAGACATTAGTACCGATCGCATCGGCTGCCGATAATTTAGGCACTGCGAAAACTATACCCACTCCCAATACACCAGAAACTCTACCCCCAGCACTTTCGCCGTTTTCTCCATCGAGAAATGCTGCAACTTTAGGACAACCTTTAGGCATTGGCTATGGCATTCAGACAGTGAATGTCAGTGGTGATAATCCACCTCAAACTGGCTCAAATATTCAGCAATTCCCCTCACCAAAAAAAGTTGTCCCTGAAAAAATTGTCCAGCCAACATCTGTTCAGCAATTCCCATCACCAGAACAAGTTGTTGCGGAAAAAGTCACTCCACCAGCATCCCCAACGCCAACTATTGCGCCACCACAAAAACCAGAAACTATCAATCTCTCTGGTAAATTTAGCGATGATGTACCGAGTACTCAGCCAGTCCAAAATATTATTGAGTTTAAATCTCGTAACCTCAGCAACGAATCGACTACCCCAACAAACATAGAATTCAAATCACCCAACCAACCAACTCAAGCAGCACCTAGTTCTCCAACACCCCAGCCAGCATCTCCCACAACCACACCAGTAGTGCGGGAGAGAATTGTCGAAGTTATCTCAGATCGGCAAGAGTATGATGAGCAACGGCGAATTGTTACGGCTGAAGGTAATGTAGTAGTGCGATTTGACGGGGCTGTAGTGGATGCCGATCGCCTACAGGTGAATTTAGCAAATTTAATTGCTGTTGGTGAAGGTAATGTTGCCCTGACTAGGGGTGATCAGTTGTTGCGTGGGCAACGCTTTACTTATAATTTTTTGCAAGACAGTGGGGAATTAGAAAATGGTAGCGGTGAAATTTATATCCCCACATCTTCTACAGATTTAGGCTTTTTACCTGCTGAGAACACCCCTGGTAGTTTACAACTCAGACCACCAAGCGATCGCATTCGTGCTAATCAGCCACTCACCAATGTCAAAAGTCCGGGACAAGTTAATGTGGTTGTCGGTGGTCGTAGCGCCAGTAACTTACCAACACCGCCACAAGGTGGACAAGTTAAACGAGTCCGGTTTGAAGCCAGACACATTGATTTTTATCCGCGAGGTTGGCAAGCTAGGGATGTACGCCTCACAAATGACCCATTTTCGCCGCCCGAACTAGAATTACGGGCGAGTAAAGTTACCCTGACACGCCAAGCGCCCTTAATTGACCGGATTAAAACCGAACGTCAACGTTTGGTATTTGATCAAGGTCTTAGCTTACCCATACCCATAGATAACCAAACCATTGACCGCCGGGAACAAGAAGTCACACCCGCAATTGTGTCTCCTGGTTATGATGGCGATGACCGTGGTGGTTTATATGTGGAACGAAGTTTTACACCGATAAATACAGAAACAGCACGTTGGATCATCACACCCCAGTTGTTTGTGCAGAAAGCAGCACAGGGTGGTTTTAGCGATCCAGCGTCTTTGTTTGGTGTTAGAAGCAGAGTGAATGCTGCTTTAAGCCCAAAAACCACATTGCGCGGTTCTGGGGAATTAACCAGTTTTGACTTGAGCCAATTAGACTCAAATCTCCGGGCAAATGTGCGACTGCAACAGCAATTGGGCGATCGCAATCCCCATCTTTTAAATTTGGAATATACCTATCGCGATCGCTTATATAACGGTTCTCTGGGCTTTCAAACTGTCCAGAGTAGTTTGGGCGCGATTGTCCTCTCTCCTCTTATTCCTTTGGGTAAAAGCGGTATTAACCTCGACTATCAAGCAAGCGCACAATATATCAACGCCAATAGCGATCGCCAAGACTTGTTTGAATCCAACTCGACTCAAAGCATTGAGCGAATTTCTTTAGGTCGTCTGCAAGCCAGTGCTGCTCTTAGCACAGGTGTGTACCTCTGGCAAGGAAAAGCATTACCAGCAACAGCTACCGAAGGATTGCGCTATACAGGTAATCCTGTGGTGCCCTACTTACAGGCGGTGGCTAATCTTAGAGGTACTACTAGTTATTACACCAGTGGTGATGACCAAACCACTTTAATTGGTACAGTTGGATTATTAGGACAAATTGGCCATTTTTCTCGTCCCTTTTTCGATTACACAGCCTTTAATATTAGTTACGCCCAAGGTTTCAACAGCGGATTGTCGCCTTTTTTCTTTGACCGTTCCGTAGATGTGAGAGTTCTCAGTGCCGGAATTGTGCAACAAATTTATGGGCCATTTCGGATCGGTTTTCAAACATCAGTTAACTTGGATACAGGCAGAGAAACCAGTACCGACTATATTTTAGAGTATAGTCGTCGCACCTATGGCATTACCCTACGCTACAATCCTGTTTTAGAATTAGGCGGCTTCAGCATTCGCATTAGTGACTTTAATTGGACTGGTGGTACAGACCCATTTTCTACGAATCAAGTTAGACCAGTGGTTGGTGGGGTGCGACAAGAATAATCCACTTGAGTAAGTTTTTTAGTCTCATTAGACACCAGCTTTATGTATGTTATTATCAGGTTTTAGCTTTGAGGATAAAGTGAGTAGCCGTTATAAAACAAGAAAAAGCGCTAGGAAACTAGAGGCTAGAAAGTAGTATTTCTGACTCAGCAATCAGCACTTTTTATACAAAGGCTAATAGGCTAAAGCGCTGCTATGGCAAAAGTAAAATCAAAATTCCAGAAATCAAAAAACTCAAAAAAGCCGCCTGCAAAAAAGGAAGCACCTACTCTTAGCCTCCAAGAAAGGTTAGCCCAAAAACGTCAAGCAACTAAAGCCCGCAAAGAATTCATGGATTTGCTGAGTAAATCCTTATCTACAGGGCTATTTTTAGGTTTTTTGTTATTTTTATTCGCCGGAATTAAAGCAGCATTACCGGCTGTCTTGGGGATTCTAGTAATGTCTTTTTCTTATAAATATCCCCGTCAAGCGTTAATTGGCTTTATGATTTATGTTCCCTTTGGAGGAACAATTACTTATTACATTGGCAATAGTCCAATTTTGCAATTAGCAAAAGATTCATTTTATGTCCCAGTAGCGATCGCACTGTGGCAGATTTGTCGCAAACAGAAGCTACCCTTCATTGTCCCCCAACAAATTAAAATTCCTCTGTATTTTGTATTAGCTTCAAGTTTATTAACTTTGGTATTTATTAATGGCGGACAACAACTTAACCCACCGCCTGTAGGGCTATTACAAACACCAGTTAAAGAAATACCTATAGGCTTAGGAATTCTAGGATTAAAAGTATTTTTAGGTTATGTGCCTTTAATTACTTGTGCTTACTATCTAATTCGTGACAAAAAAGATTTTCTACTATTAACTCGCTTACAAATTGTTCTCATCTTGATTTGCTGCGGGCTAGGATTTCTCCAATACCTGCTATTAGTAGTTGGGGTTTGCGAAGGTACCCGAAATTTAGAAGGTGCGGCTTTATTTAAAGCCACACTTGAAGCCCGATGTTATTTTGGCGGAGCTTTAGTCTACAGTCCCAGTCAAGGAATTATTCGCCTCCCAGGAACATTTGTAGCACCTTGGCAATGGGCATGGTTTTTAATTTCTAGCACCTTTTTTGCCTTTGCTACAGGTTTTTCTGACCCATCGGTTTTGTGGCGGCTAACAAGTTTAGGTTCTTTAGCTTTAATCTTTGTCAACGCAGTAGTTTCTGGACAGAGAATTGCTTTAGCCTTAGTACCCACTTGCTTTGTGATGCTGCTATTACTCACTGGTCAAATTGCTAACCTCAAACGGTTTATCCCTATTGGGGTGGGGCTAGTGATGATTTTGGGAATTGCAGTTGTGACTAACCCTGTAGTTGTTCAAGAACGACTAGATAGCTTTTTGGTTCGTTGGAATGCTTCACCGCCACAAGACTTTATCATCCAGCAATTTGAGGAAAACTGGAAAAACGTAGACACTCCTATCGGCAGTGGCTTAGGTCGAGCGACTAACTCGGCGCGTGCATTAGGTGAAACCAAGTTAGTAGAGACATACTATCCAAAAGTCTTATATGAGGTGGGAATTTTTGGTGTGTTGGGTTTTTTCGCTTTAGTTAATGTCCTGACATTTACAGGGTTCAAGACTTATCGTTCGATAAAAAACCGTAATTTCCGCAGTTACGGAGCATCTATGTGGGTGTTTATATTGTTTATTAGTTACAACACCTACTACTATCCTCTAGATGTTGATCCGGTCGCTGTATATTATTGGTTTTTTGCGGGAGTACTCTTCAAATTACCAGCACTGGATAAACAAGAAAAAGAAGATGCCGATCCTGAAAAAGCCAACAAGAAAAAACGCTTACAAATCAAGTTTTAATTGATTATATTTATCTTGGCAGTGACAGATATCATCACAGGTCATTCTACTACCAAAACAACCAATTTAGTTGAGCAGAAAATTACATGAATGATTTGCCTTTAATTTCCGTAATTATACCAACCTACGGACGAGAGGAAGCTTTAAGGGATAGTATTGCAGATGTTCTAATTCAAGATTATCCCCACTTTGAAGTTTTGGTAGTAGATCAATCGCCAAAACACGAACCAGAAGTTCAAGCTTATTTAGAAGAAGTAGCTGCACTAGGTAAAATTCAATGGTTTCGTCTGAATTGGGCTAGTTTACCTGGGGCGCGGAATTATGGTGTGCGGCGTTCATCTGGAGAAATAATTTTATTTATTGATGATGATGTGAAGTTAACACCTGGGTTTTTAATGGCTCATGCGAAAAATTATTTGCAAAATCCAGAAATTGGGGCTGTTGCTGGGCGAGTATTTGACCGAATGAAGTTGGGCGAATCTGGAGGAAAATTACAGATTGAATATCTCCCTCCCCAAGCTATGAACCCAGGTATCGCTTGGTATTATATTGATTTAGTACATACAGTTAAACCTCAGCAAGTATTAACAGCTAGAGGTTGTAATATGTCATTCCGTCGCGAGATTTTTAGTAAGTACGGACTAAGATTTGATGAGAGATTTCGCGGAAGTGCAGTACGCGAAGAATCAGATTTTTGTTTGCGAATTAGGCAGACAGGATATAAGATTTGGTATGACCCGGAAGCACATTTGGTGCATTTAGGTGAGGAGACGGGTGGTTGTCATGATATTAGTACGCGATCGCTCAAATATCAACTCACTTTCTATCACAATAATTTCTTGATGGCGTTGAAGAACCTGACTTTTTCTGAAGCTTTACAACTATACGCTCGTTTATTTGATTGTCAGGTTTTGGGACATCCACCTTGTAATAAGAGTGGCTCTTTTGGTGCTGTTTTTTCTCGTGCTGTGTTCTACATTTTAGGCTTTATCAATGCGTTATCTAGTGTAATTCAATCTATCTGGAATGATGGGCAGATTTATACTAAGTTGGATCAACAACCCCAAATGTTAGTGGTTAATAAACAACCTTCTATGTCTGCTAATTGAAAATTGCTGTTGCAGTTTTTAGATACTCGACTTCTTAAAGAAGTCGGGTATCTGGGCTTATCGATAATATTAAATTAAAATGCGTATACTACAAATTGTTCCATCTATTTCTTTAATTTATGGTGGCCCTAGTCAAATGGTATTAGGGTTAGCTCCGGCTTTAGCAAAAGAGGGTATAAAAGTTACTATTTTGACAACTGATAGTAATGGTGATGCTGGTCAAAAACCTTTGGATGTACCTTTAAATCGCCCAATTCAACAAGATGGTTATGAAATAATTTACTTTCGCTGTGCGCCATTTCGTCGTTATAAATTTTCGCTGGATTTACTCAAATGGCTAAAAAGTCATGCTAACGAATTTGATTTAGCACATATTCATGCTTTGTTTTCGCCTATTAGTAGTGCAGCGGCGATGGTATGTCGCCAAAAAAAATTACCTTATATTTTGCGTCCTTTAGGAACTCTTGATCCGGCTGATTTACAAAAGAAAAAACAATTAAAGAAGCTGTATGTGGAACTTATCGAACGCCGCAATTTAGCAGATGCAGCAGCAATTCATTTTACTAGTGAACAAGAAGCTAAAATATCAGCAAGATTTGGGGTAAACACAAAAGATTTAGTAATTCCTTTGGGTGTGAAACCTACTCAAAAAATTCAATCAAGTGCAGTACGCAGTCAGTTAGATATACCTGAAAATGTGCCTTTAGTTTTGTTTATGTCGCGTATTGACCCGAAAAAAGGCTTGAATTTGTTGATTCCGGCTTTAGAAAAGCTATTGGCAAATGATTGCAAGTTTCATTTTGTTTTAGCTGGGACAAATCCTCAAGACCCAGACTATGAACAAAAAATCAATTCTCAAATCGAAAATTCATCATTGCGATCGCATACTACCATTACAGGCTTTGTGAGTGGTGAACTGAAAGCTTGTTTACTGCAAGCTGCTGATTTATTTGTTTTACCTTCTTATTACGAAAATTTTGGTATTGCTGTAGCAGAGGCAATGGTTGCAGGTATACCTGTAGTTATTTCTGACCAAGTGCATATTTGGCAGCAAGTAAGTGATAGTGATTCGGGATGGGTTGGTCAAACTGATGTTTCAGCTTTGTTTGAACTGTTGCAACAAGCTTTGCAAAATCCAGCAGAATGCCAACGTCGGGGAATGAATGCTCAAAAATATGCTTTAGAACATTTTAGTTGGGATGCGATCGCTCGCCAAATGATTCAAGCTTATCAGCAGATACTCAAGAAATGAATTTAACGAACCGCCAAGAACGCAAAGGACACAGAGTAGAAGAGGTAGAATTTTTCGTATTATACTACCTCCTGCCCCCTGCCTCCTGCCTTCTACTTAATTCGCTCTTTCCCACTGACGTTGAATTTCTGTAATTGTTTGAATATCTGGTGGTGGCAGAATTTTCACACTCGGCTTAACTTCTGCACCGGGAATATTTTGACTCCACGGGCTATTCGGTACAGTTTTTAAATCAACATTATTATTCACTGGACGAAAACCGTATTGAACAAATACTGCTTGTTGTTCTGGTTGGGTGAGAAAGTCTAAAAACTGCTTTGCGGCTTTTGCTGTACCTGCATCTACGTCTCGCCGGACAATTGCTGCTGTGGCGGTAGTTTCAATTGACGGGTCTAAATAATAAATTTGGTAAGGTTTGCCTTTAGTAGCGGCTGATTGTTGCCAACGATGCAGGACTATACTTTCATATACAGTCGCAACATCGGCATCGTTAGGGCCTCGGACAATAAATTCTTGCAGGAGAGTATCTGTTGAACGAGGTGGTTGATAAACTGATTTTTTAATTAAACTAAATAGCGTTTGTATAGATGAATCGTTGAAACTATTGACATTAATAGTTCCGCCTAATTTTGATTGCGTCCACAAGTTCAAAGTCAACTGACCACTATTAGATCGGGTGGGGTCTGTGGTGACAAAATCAAAGCTACCCCAATTACTCACACCGCCTACTTTTCCCCAGTTACCTGCTTGCATAGCTTGTTCCAGTCTTGACCATTGAAAGCGTCCAGTAGGGAAGAGAACTTTACCACGTTCTGGCCACGCAATACCTACTAGGAGAGTTTTTGCCAGTGGTCGAGGAGAATCGTAAAAAGGTTCAGTTTTATTTGTAGCACGGAGGCGATCGCCTAATTCTGTTAAAATTTCTGCGTTAGCAGGAATTAAGATGGTCGGTTTAAAATCATTTTTCTGGTCAAGATAATTATTAACTAGTTCTTGAGAACCTTGAAATTTTAATTCTAATCTAATACTAGGATGTTCCTGCTCAAATTTTACTTCTAATTCTTGCAGAGGTTCTTGTAGTTCTGTACCACTAACAATAACTACAGTTGTCTGTGAACCAGGAAGAGGAATATAAGTTAAACCCAAAGCTGCAATAATAATTGCAACGGAAGTAATCACTTTTGAATATTTTGGTTTTGCTTTAGAAGCATTTTTTAATCCTGGTGGCATAATTTTGTTTATTTACGAACTAATAAATCGAGATTTTCTAATAAGCTAGTCAGTTCATCACTAAGTGATTGCATTTCGTTAATTTGTTGAGAATCACTTAAATCAGAGCTACGCAATTTAGTTTGTAATTGTTGCAATATTCCTGTACAATCTTGAATTAAAGTCGAAATATTAATAATTCTGGCTAACCGCGTATCTTCACCATCTTGGGCTAATTTGAGATTGCGTTTAAGGCTTGCTGCCAATTGACTAAGATGTTCCTTTGCTACACCAGAACTCGCGCTAAGTTTTTGTTGTACTTCAACTAATTGCTGTTGTAGAGAACTAACCGAAAGTATTGAGGTGTTGCCGTATAAGTTCCCAGCTAGGGTGTCTATTTTATTTGGTAATGTAGCAGTGCGATCGCAATTTATCTCTACGGCTGTTAAAATTTCTATTTGGAATGAATCAGTTAATAGTTTTTTGGCTTCTGAACGCAAGTTTTCTGATTGATTGACTAATCCTAAAGCAGCCAGCTTGACAGCATTTACTTCTCTTTCTAATTCAGGATTCGCTAATTCAAAAGTGCTTGGTTCACGAGATTTTATCAAACTTGCGCCAATTATAGTAATACCAGAAGCGACTGGTAACATAAATAAGCTGGGCAATTGCAGTAAACGTACCCCGAAGAATAGAGAAATTCCTCCAGCTAATACGGCTAAAGGATAATATAGAGGATTTACTAATTTCATAATTTAAGTTTAAAACTCTACCTGTAAATTTGACATTAACTGCAAAATTGTCTCAGGATTTCCTTGAGAATAATACCCCCCATTCAACTCAGCGATTTCTTTCAAAACATCAGCTTTAAATTCACCTTCTTTACCATAGCCAATAGTAAAAAATCCAATTCTTTGGTCAGTAGCAAAACCACTTTTTTGTAACTCTTGCTCTAACTCATTCAACTTAATTTTTGAACCTGCATCCTCACCATCAGTTAATATCAACACAGCGTTAATTGCATCTTTACGCAGATTTTTTTGTAGCCAATTTCTAGCTTCTAAGGCAGCATCGTATAATTTTGTCCCGCCATCAGCTTGAAGACCATTAATAAATTGCCAACCGCGATCGCGTCCTTGGGGTGTTCCATCCACTAATACAGGCAGACGAATCACTGAGTCAAAATCAATCAAAGCAATTTGCTCTTTTGGCCCCAAGTTCTTAATGTAATTTTGTAAAGTATTTTGTACAGCAGGTAATTTATCTCCTGACATTGACCCCGAAGAATCAACAACAACCACCACCAACGACGGTTTTTTTGCTGATTCCTGCCATGATTTCAGCATTGCGTCTACAACTTCCGGCTTTGGTGGACGCAAGGAATCATACTTAGCTTGGGCTTCTACACCGAATTCGGGAGTAAACTTAGTACCTAAAGCGACTCCTGGCGTTCCGGGACGTAAACCCAAATCGGTGGCAATTTTTTGAGTTTCTGGCGATCGCCAATAAGTAATAAATTTTTCCGCTGCTGCCTTTTCATCCGCACTAACCCAAGGTGCATTCGGTATAATCGCTCGCATATTAGAAGTAAAGGTGGCTTTGGGATAAACTGCTTGATAACGCTGCTGTCCCTGTGGTAGTCCTGAATTAGCTACAATTACACTCGATTCATATACTGAACCAACCGAAGCCCAAAAGGGGCCATTCTTTACCATTGATTGGGCGAGAGAATTAGTCGAAACACCGTAACGAGTAATTTTGCTTTGGATTTGCTGAATTTGGGGTTGAAATTTCTGCACATCCGCCACAGTTACTTCTTCAGGACGTTTACCCGATACACTGACGTATTGTGCTACCAGGGTTTGTAATCCAGAATTAGAACGCGTCGGCGCAGAATGTACATAATGAACTGTTAACGGTGGTGAGGCTGGGTCAATATCGCGGTGAGTTTTTGCTGTCACCAACACCTTGTAAGGGTCAGCTACTTTTCGTAATCCAGCCGCGACATCAGCTTGCGCCATAAATACCATTGGCGTGTTAGCGATGAGTGGTGATTCTATAATGTCTGGAATGTAATTTTTCCCCGGCGAAATTTGGTTCATCCGGTAAATTAACTGGCTTTGATATATATCTCCATCCAGAGAAATAATTGTGGGAAAATCTGCTGCATCCGCTTGTACTGTCCCTTTTTGTAATTGATCTGCTAGACCAACTACCTCAGTCACAACATCGCCACTACCTAGTGCTTCGCATTTCACCTGAAAAGCTGTACCATTACCTAGCTTTGGTTGTGTAGCATTAAAGTTTTTCGCCGCTTGATTACAGAAGTCTCCCAAAGCGCTACCAACCAATAGTTTGACTTTTAACCCTGTAAAATTATCGTCAGAAGTCGAGTTAGTGTTACACCCTGTCACGAACACTAAAGCAGAGATTACTACAAGCTGCGTCAGAAACCGAGACCTTTGAAAAATCATGCACTTCTCCGAGAACGATTAGTGATTTAATAATCTCTGCAATAAGTTATGTTCCGATTCTATTGTGTGATAGAAAAGTTAATTTTCAGTTAACTTTATTGAGTGCAAAAGACAAACATTATATCTGTATAATAATCAAGCCTCATCTAGTTACACTGCGCCTATCCCTGTCTCTACGCTGAGAAATTAAAATTTTGTAAAAAACAGCTACAAGTCGATAGGGAAACCGATGTTTTATGGGATGATGGCAAAGTAGACTACATCTGCCTCTTTATCTACAGGGAATCTCTCATGACTCTCCATCTTGGTGATACAGTACCCAACTTTACACAAGCCTCTACACATGGCGACATAAATTTTTACGAATGGGCAGGTGACAGCTGGGTAGTGCTGTTTTCTCACCCTGCTGACTTTACACCTGTTTGTACTACTGAACTCGGTACAGTTGCGAAACTAAAACCTGAATTTGACAAGCGCAACGTCAAAGCGATCGCACTCAGCGTTGATGATGTAGAATCTCACAACGGTTGGGTAGGCGACATCGAAGAAACTCAAAGCACCACTCTCAACTATCCCATTTTGGCAGACGCGGATCGTAAAGTTTCTGACCTTTATGACATGATCCACCCTAACGCCAACGCCGCAGTCACAGTGCGTTCTGTCTTCGTTATTGACCCCAATAAGAAACTGCGCCTTTCTTTTACATACCCCCCCAGCACCGGACGCAACTTTGACGAAATTTTGCGCGTAATTGATTCACTGCAACTAACCGATAACTATAGTGTGGCTACCCCAGCCGACTGGAAAGATGGCGATAAGGTTGTCATCGTTCCTTCCCTCAAAGACCCCGAAGTCTTAAAAGAAAAATTCCCCAAAGGTTACGAAGTCGTCAAACCCTATTTGCGGTTAACTCCTCAACCTAACAAGTAATGAGTGCTGTTAGCGATAGCGGGGCGTTTAGCCTAAACTGAGTGAGAATAACTACTCAATATTGAGTAGATAAATTTTTAAGTCAATTCGTTTACAAGACGCAAAGCTTTATCTTTGCGTTTTTTTGTATTTACGTAAAAATGGAAAATAAAGTCAGATGTTGAACTATGATGCTGTCATCTTCTTTTGTGATCCAAATGCCGCCATCAATGCAAATGACAGACGAACAATTCTTTGATTTCTGTCAAGTGAATCGTGATCTACGCATTGAATGTAATCAATTTGGAGAAATATCAATTATGCCCCCGACGGGTACAGAAACAGGCAATCGTAACTTTAATGTAGCTTTACAGCTAGGAGTTTGGTCAGAAAAAGATGGCACAGGTATTTGTTTTGACTCCAGTACGGGCTTTACATTATCCACAGGTGCAAAACGCTCTCCTGATGCTTCTTGGATGAAATTGGAACGGTGGAATACTCTCTCACCAGAACAACAACAAAGGTTTGCACCTATTTGTCCCGATTTTGTCATTGAATTGCGATCGCCTAGCGATAACATCCAACCCCTCAAAGATAAAATGGGGGAATATATGCAAGAGCCAGGGGTACAGTTAGGTTGGTTAATTGACCGCAAACACTGCCAAGTTTATATCTATCGTCCTGGTCAATCAGAAGAATGTTTAGAAAGTCCTGAGACAGTTAGTGCAGATCCAGTTTTACCTGGATTTTCGTTGAATATGTCTAAAATTTGGTAGCGATATTATTATTCTAATCGGTTAATAATTGTTGTGATATTACAAGCAATATAACCAATTGTTAAAGGGGATTTATCATTTAAAAGTAATAGAATTTGTTGAAGATTCTGTACGAGATTTGCCCCATAAATCTGCCAAAGTTTTTCTTGTAGTTGATGTAAAATGCGATCGCCGACAATTTCATCACTACCCGGACGTAATAACCAATGGGTTCGCAAAATTTTAAAATCAGAGATATCTTGACTCTGCATCACCTGAATTATCTCTTGAGTCGCACGTTCTACTAATTCATCGGTGACTATTTTCATCACCAGTGGTTGTAAGGTAAAAGCAGGTTCACCACTACAGATCCATTTTTCCAAAAGCGATCGCCTTTCCAAACTGACAATTGCATCTAATACTGTGGCAGGATCAAGAGAAATAAGTAAATGAGTTTGCAATCGACCAAATGAGACTGGTTGTTGCCAAATTGCTAACCAATAGAGAATGTCTTGCTCTAATTCGGCAAGTTGCTCGAATTGTTGTTTGAGGATAGCACGCAAGCGATCGCCAATTACTATCGTATTTTGACTGAGAAAAGCCGCAATATTCCCACCAAACACTGACTGAATCAAAGGCGTAACAAGCTTGAGTGCTAAAGGATTGCCGCGATAAAGTTGAATCAAGGGTAATAATCCAATTTCTTTACCTGTGAATCCTCTGGCTTGCAATAGTTCTACAGCATCAGCTTTTGGCAATCCTTTTAACGTGAGACTGCGAACTGTTTTAGTATTCGACTCAATAATATTTGGTTGTTCTCGACTAGTGAGAATAATGCAGCCTTGATGATGAGCGCGGCTTAATTGCTGGATAAACTGATGATAGTGTTTCTCTGAATCATCCAACCCATCCAAAATCAACAAATATCGACGCTGTTGCAGATGGTAAATGAGCTTTGCTGTATTTGAGGAAATATCATCAACCGGGGTTTGCTTAAAGGTGTGGAGAAGTCCATCTAACAGGGAAACTAGGGATGGTGTAGAATGAAGGATTTTCCAAATTAAACCATCAAATTTTAACTGAAGACAATCAGCCAAAGCCAGTGCCAGAGCCGTTTTGCCAATGCCAGCCATCCCTGTGATGATGATTAGTTTACAGCGATCGCCTACGATCCATTCTTCTAACTGAGCTAATTCTTGATTGCGTCCATAAAAGCTTTCAACATCAGGTGCTTCATCCCAGTCGAGGTATTGTGCAGAGACTTCCTCGAAGTCTGCGTTAGGGATTTCTGCGATACTTTGCCAATCGTTAATGCCAACAGCCTGACAGATAGCAATGAAAATTTCTTGTTGAATGCGATCGCCTTGCCAAAATCGCCGTAAAGTAGCTCTAGACGTGTGAGCATCTTGCCACCAACGCGCCGTACTAGTTTTTGTCCAACCAAGACGTTTTCGCGCCTTGTCTACAATTACCAGTCCAGTTGTTGATGCTTTGAGCGAGTTTGACATATATCTGTTAACTGAGCAGATGATTTCAAAGTCAAAGGGTTTTAGCTTTCCTCACTAGTAAGACTGAGTTACGCTTGAAAATGCAATATTGATTGGATCAACCTGTTAATTTTAAGCATTATTCTCGACTAACGTATGACAGACTCTATTGCTAAAAATGGTGCTGAACTACTCTCTGTAGCTCAAACTGCCAAATTACTTGGTGTCACACGCCAACGAGTACACAACTTAATTAAGAATGGTCAAATTATAGCTTGTAAACTTGGACGTTATTACTACATAGAGAATGTTGAAATCGAGCGATATCAAAATCAACCAATGGGAAAACCTTATCTACCTCGTAGTACAAATACACCATAATTCCATTGACAATTGTCAATAGAGTTTTTATACTAGTTATATACAGCAAAACTCAAATATACAGTAATGCTACCTGTTCAACTGATTGCTACTGATGATTTAGAAAAACAAGAATTAAAAGAAATATACAAAAGTGAATATGGAATTCTCTATCAAGGAGATTGTCTAAAATTTCTCTCAGCCTTACCTAATGAATCTGTAGATATTATATTTGCTGATCCACCTTTTAACCTTGGTAAAGAATATGGTAAAGGCGTGAGTGATCAGATGGCAGATGATGAATATTTAATGTGGTCAAAACAGTGGTTGAGTCAGAGTATTCGAGTTTTGAAGAATGGTGGCAGTTTATTTGTATTTAATCTTCCTAAATGGTGTATAGAATATGGTGCATATTTGAATCAGCAAGGAATGAATTTTAGGCATTGGATTGCTTGTAGAATGCCAAAAGCTTTTCCTAGAGGCAAAAAAATGTCTCCGGCTCATTATGGATTGCTTTATTACACTAAAGGAGAACCAGCAGTTTTTAATAAAGTTTATACACCCATTCAAGTTTGCCGACATTGCGGCGGAGAAATTCGTGACTATGGTGGACATCGCAAAAAACTTAATCCACAGGGTATTAATTTAATGGATGTTTGGGATGCGCCGGAAGATGTTTGGGAAGATACTTCTGATGCTAACTCTCATGATATTTTATGGACATTAGCAGAAGAGATGTGGACGGATATTCCACCAGTGCGTCATCGTCAACATAAAAAACGAGTTCCTAATGAACTTGCACCAATTATGCTAGAGCGAATTATCGCAATGGCATCTAATCCGGGACAAATTGTAGTCGATCCCTTTGGTGGATCTGGGACTACATTTTATGCAGCAGAAAAGCTACAGCGTTACTGGATAGGTTCAGAACTGGGAGATACAGATCCGGCTGTAGAACGATTAACTGATCTCGCTAACGGAATTATCGAACAATGGGAATCAGCAAGGGGAAATAAGAAATCAAAGCAAAAGAAAATCAATGCTTCACAACTTTCCATCCCCTATTCTCAATAAATATATAAGTCAGAAAATTCAGACTAAAGCACGTCCATCTGTTCCTTTAGTAAGTGTTGGGACATTACTATCTAGCTGATCATGTTCAATGACAAAAATTGCCAGAAACCCTTCTTGGAGTTGAACAGAACGCCAAACATCAAAATATGGTTCTAACTCTTCGTAATTACCAATCCTATCAGTTAAATAAGGGTAAAATTTCCGACTGGGAAGAACTAAAGCAGCACCTAAAAAAACACCACGTATTAATCCCAGAATCATTTTATTAACTGCGCGATGGCTGGAAGAAATATTTCCAGTTTCCCACTCAAGCGCAAACAAATAATTGTCAATTACTTTTGTAGCATCAACTTTTCCTGGTGATTTCGTAGCATAGGTAATAGGAGTTTCTAATCTCCACTCGAATTTATCTCTTAATGCAATCATGCAGGCTTCTTTAATAGGCTTGACACCATTACCGTGCTTTTTTGGATGAATTGTAAAACTAGATGTCCCAGGAGGGTGGACAATTAGAGCGATCGCATCACGAATTTCAGCACGAATTATCGCCCAATCGTTTGATTCTTCAAAATTCCCTATACTTATTAATGAAACTTCTTGAACAATCTTCATCACTAATTTTCACTGCAACTAAACACAAGATATTCAGCATATATTCTGGTAAAAATCGTCTTTTGGCAATGAACCAAGCACTGAGCATCGACTGAACACAAAACTGAGCATATCTGCCGAGTAAACGCGCTTACGCTAGAGACATAACATCAAAGCGTGAGGTAACTTATATGACTCAAACTCTAGAACGCCAAGCTGGTGGTTTATATGTTCAAACTCCTGAACAACAGCAAATTGCTTTCCCCCTGAAGCACACTGAGGTGCAAGCTAAAATTGCGGGGAATATCTCACGGGTGGAAGTTACCCAAAGTTTTGAAAATCCTTTTACAACTACGTTAGAAGCTGTCTATATCTTCCCATTACCGGATGAGGCGGCTGTTGATGATATGCTGATTCGGATTGGTGACAAGACTATTAAAGGTAGTATTAAAAAACGCCAAGAAGCACAGCAAATCTACGAGCAAGCGAAGGAACAAGGACGCACCGCCGGACTGTTGGAACAAGAACGGGACAACATTTTTACTCAGTCTCTCGCCAACATTCAACCAGGTGAGCAAATTGATGTGATTATTCGCTACTCTGAAAGCTTGAAATTTACGGCGGGTAATTATGAGTTTGTTTTCCCGATGGTGCTTGCTCCCCGTTATATTCCAGGGATACCAATTGAAGGAAATGCAGGCGGTGTCGGTTCGGCTACAGCACCGATGACGCAAAATCAAGATACAGATATAGTTCCCGATGGTTCACGGTTGAATGCACCTATCTTACCATCGGGTACGCGATCGCCCCATGATATTCATGTCACTATAGAAATTGATGCGGGGGTTGAGGTTAAAAATGTCCAGTCGCCTTCTCACCAAATTCAGATAAGTTATGCAGAAAAGCGGGTGTTAGTGAAATTGGCGGGTGGGGACACAATTCCGAATAAAGACTTGATTTTACGCTATCAAGTAGCTGGCGAATCCACTCAAGCTACGGTACTCAGCCAAGCTGATGAACGGGGTGGACATTTTGCACTATATTTAATTCCTGCACTCCAATATCATCAGAATCAGGTTGTTCCTAAAGATGTGGTGTTTCTCATTGATACTTCTGGTTCACAAATGGGTGCGCCATTGATGCAGTGTCAGGAGTTGATGCGCCGCTTTATTAATGGACTTAACCCTGATGACACTTTTAGTATTATTGATTTCTCTGATACGACTCGCCAACTATCGCCTGTTCCCCTGGCTAATAATTCTCAAAATCGCACCAAAGCCATCAATTATATTAATCGATTGACGGCTAACGGCGGCACGGAGATGTCACGGGGGATTCGTACTGTATTGAATTTCCCAGTTACAGATCCCGGACGGTTGCGGAGTATTGTATTGTTGACGGATGGTTATATCGGCAATGAAAACCAAATTCTTGCAGAGGTAAAACAACATCTGCAACCAGGAAACCGCCTGTATAGTTTTGGTGCGGGTAGTTCGGTAAATCGTTTTCTACTCAACCGCATTGCAGAATTAGGAAGAGGAATAGCGCAGATAATTCGCCACGATGAACCAACGGATGAGATAGTCGATAAATTCTACCGTCAAATTAATAATCCAGTTCTGGCTAACATTAATTTGCAATGGGAAGGCGATGGTGATGCGCCAATTATCTATCCTGCCACGCCTCCAGATTTGTTTGCGGAACAGCCGTTAGTTTTATTTGGTAAAAAACCTGATGCGCGTGGGGGAAAACTTCATATTACGGGAATTGTTGCGGGTGCTACACGCTACCAAAATACAATTAACCTGGACTTTGAGGAAACTGGAAACCTCGCCATTGCTCAACTTTGGGGACGTTCCCGCATTAAGGAATTAATGAATCTTATAGTGAGTGGTGAAACTAAGTTAGGTGTGGAAGCAGTGACAGAGACGGCTTTGACTTATCAACTGTTGTCGCAATATACAGCTTTTGTGGCAGTGAGTGATGATGTGCGAGTTGATTCGCGTCAGGGTTCAGTTTCGGTGCAAGTACCTGTAGAAATGGCTGAAGGTATCAGCTATCAAGGTATTTTTGGTAGTGCTGTTAGCGGTGCTGCTCCCATTATGGCAAGTATGGTGTCTCCTACGCCTGAGTTTTTGCAACGTAAGCGAGTCCAAGCATCTCCAGGCGCACCGGAAGTGGTGATGTCTTCTCCTGTACCACCGCCAAAAATGTCACGTTATGAAGAAAGGTACCGTTTTGCTGATGAAAGTCTTGAGGATGAAGAAACTTTTTTAGGGGATATTGCGCCTGTTGAGCATCTAGAAGTAGTGAGTGTGACAGGATTGAACGAGCAGATGATTACACTGCTGACTCAGTATTTAGAATCTATCCCATTACAGACGGGTTTCAGTGGCGATCTAGTGTTTGAGTGGCAGATAAACAAGGGACGAGTGAGACAAGTAGTGTTAGATGAGCAGGCTTCTACTTTTAAGGAACAGGCGGTAATTGATATTATCAGGCGATCGCTTGTCTCTTGGCAACCCCCTCAAATACTCACAGCTACGGTGTCTCTAACACTGCGCTTACAAGCATAATCCAAAACTATACCGGGTTTATCCCGGTTTTTTTCTTCCCTTACACCTCTAATTTTTATTAGATAAGACTGTATAGGCTTCATTAAACAACCGCATTTTTTCTTGCGCTTGTTTTTGCATCTGGGGTTGGTTAACAAATAAGTCTGGATGCCATTTTTTTACTAAAGTTTTATAAGCCTGTTTGATATCAGCAAACGGAGCATCTTGTGGTACACCTAAAATTTTATAGGCGCGAGTAATTTTATCTTTTTCAGTTTGGCTTTGGGGTGCTTTAGTTGCTTGGGTATTTTGATTTGTCTGCTGCTTGTTATTTTGAAAACCAGGAGAACCCATTTGAGCTTTCATCCACGCAATTTCTTCATCCATTTCCCAGTTGCGAAACTTCGCTTCTACCTCTGCGGGATTGGGTGAAGGTGCAGTTTTTGGTGGTGGTGAATAAACTTGCTGTTTGGGAGGTTCAACTTTTTTCTCAGTAGTTTTGGCGTTATTTTCCGGTTGTGGGGGACGAGTATAAACTCTTTCTTGCTGTCGATAAGATTGTTGTTGAGGTTGAGGAGGAATAATTTTTGGTATTTCTTGATAAGGTTGATAGTTAGTAATAATTTTGGCTTTTTCTAACTCATTCAGCAATTGATTAAAGCCTTCTTGAAGTTGGCGTAATTCTGCACGCTTTTGAGTTAATTCTTGAGGTTCTTCAGGTACTTGAAAGTAAATTACTTTTTCAGCTTGGAGTTCAAATACAGATAATATTGATAAAGCTTGATTACTAAATTGAGAGAAATAATCTTCAGTTACATTTATGCAAATTTTAGCAACTTGTTGATGATATGATTCGTTAACTGATTTTTCTTCTTGCTTTTGAATATTCTTATTTAAAATATATGAAATACTCCCAACTACAGCAGCACCTACTGGCCCACCTAATAACCAACCAATTCCACCACCTACCGCGACTGCTCCCGGTTCACTTAACAGTTCATTATTATCTGACTTAGGCGGTAAAGTAATTTGTGGTTCTGGAGGGAAAGGGATTAATAAATCTTCGGGACGTTCTTCTTTAAAAAAATCATAAGCTTGATATAGCCATTTCATTATAGGTAACTGTAAATCTGTCAGGTCTTTTTTGAGTTTACCTATTTGCCAAGATTTAAAATTATTTTCTGCTAATGCAACAGCTGCATCAGCTTGATATTTAGCTAGTAATTTTGATAAAGATAACCAATCATGTAATTCAGAAACACTAGTAGTAAACCCTTGATATATAAGATTTTTGGCTTTTTGTTTAATTTCTATTTTGGCAGTTTGTTTGTCATTAAACTCTTTAACTTCGTTAGCAATAGGGTCAATTTTATTTTTTAATGATAATTGAATTTGGGATGCGATCGCCTGCACTCTCGGCAACCTCACACTACCCCGATTTTGTTGTAAAATACCCACAATATTTTGTAGTGCAGTTTCAAACGCCACTAAGCCGCTACTACTAGCCGCTGCTACATCACCCTTTAACCTAGCGCGTAAAGCAGGTAAAGCATCCACACGATATAAATTACTAAAACCAGGGGGTAATTCAGCACGGAAACTTTCTGCAACAAACCGCAGACGACTTTGCACTTGTTGTTGTTCTTCTGGTTCTAGTAAGTTGAGAAAATTCGCCACAAAAATAACAGTTTTAATTTCCCTATCTAATAACCAGTCGCGTAAATTTTCTCGTTCACCTAAAGTCATCAACTTACGTGCATCTAGTAATTGCACAACTAAATCTGCACCAAGTAGTTGTTCTTTAACTAAATTATCTTGTTCATCTCTATCATTCGTTCCTGGTAAATCAAGAAACTCTACACCAGTTTCTAAAAAAGTATGGGGAGAAAATACTTCGACAGACACCACATCTTTCCGCATCTGTCTGTTGCCATCAAGAATCGCAAATTGTTGTAAGATTTCTGTGCCATTGCGATAAACTTCTGTATTATCTGTCAATATGATACGAGTTCTTACATTACTACCATATTTCACAGTAATGGCTGCGCCTGTGGTAGGAATTAAATCAATTGGTAATGTGCGCGTCCCTAAGATGGCATTTAGTAAGGTTGATTTGCCATGATTAAAGGGGCCAAATACGGCAATTCTAAAGTTTGGGTTAGTTAGATAATTGCAGAGTGAATTTATATCGTGATACAGTTTTGATGTACTTTCTAAGTTTAGTAATGTAGACGCATATTTAAGAGAATCTACTAAATTTTTATAATTTTCATCTTGGGTTGGCATATTTTTATTATGATGATTTGCGTCTAAAATTTTATATATTAAACCGCAGATGTAGTTAGATACACACGGATGAATTATCTGTATGTATCATTCATTATCCATCTGTGGTTTAATTATCTAACTTAACTATAGTAAGCGAGCAGACTACTATAAGATGCTTCTATTTTTTGCAATTGAGCTATTACATCTTCTTGCAAGGTTTTTAAGCGTTTTAACTCAGTCTCTCGATTAATTTCGCGTGTTTGTTTCTGCTTGACTAAATTATCTAATTCGGATTTGCGAGAAGTAATATCATCGTTAATGCGTTGGCTTACTTCTTTTGCGTAAGATTCAAAACATTCTTTAACTGCATTGTAGACAGTTTGTGATTGTTCATGCGCGACTTGGGGTAAGTATCTCACTAACTCTTTTTTGGCAGTTTTAACTAGCTCTTTACGTGCTTGGTCTGCTTGCAAAAAGCCTACACCTAAACCGAGTAATGCAAAGCCAATTGGCCCAAGTAAAACCCCTGTGACTGCTGTAATTACACCGCCAATTCCAATTACAGTAAAGTAATTCAGCAGGATATTTTTCCAGTCAAATCCAGCGCCAGCTAATGCTACTCCAGCTAAATTACCTTTTGTTAAAGATAACAATCCCATTGCCCATTTTGCCCAGCCTGGAGATTTATCCTCTTCTGTAGAAGTGTGAGCGTTAACATTAACTTTTTGTCCTGTGAGTTTTTCGGTGATTTCATCTGTAATTTTGTTGTATGATGCACCATATTGTGCAGCACTGTGAGATAGTTTTTTAAATGCTGCATCAATATCTTTCTCAGCAGTTAAAGTCCAAGCCGCAGATTTATCGGTAATGTATTGTTCAAAAGCTTTTTGTAGTGCATTATTAAAAGCTTCACGTTTACCATTACTAAGAAAATCTAACAGATTTAATTCTGGTTGATAGCGCAAAAAATCAGTTTCAAATGTATTACCGAGATTTAAAACATAGCTGCGAAACGATTCTGATATTGTTCGCGCTTGAGTATCTCTAGTGTTGATGATTTCTGTTTGAAATTGATCGCGGATATCGGTGAGTTTGTTAAATTCTGGTTCTACTGACTCAATGCGTTTTTTTAATTCGTCTACATCTTGGTCGAGTAAAGGTATGCGTCTAGCTATGGCTTCATGGGTATGGTTACAGGCTTGTCTGGCTAAAGTTCTTACTTGACGGAGTTCTGCGATCGCCCGTTCTTTGGTAAGAAAAGTATTAATAGCACTCATAAACTCTGGAAAGCCAGTCCCACTCAAATCAGCCTGGGAATTCTTCAATCGTCGTCTGAGTGCTTGAATTGATGAAAGCTCAAATACTCGCTCATCATAAATATCTTGACCATCTACATAACAATAATCAGCTAAATTTGCTTTAAATACTTGTCTGAGTCTATCTTCTGCGGCTTGCAATTCTTCTGTATCATCAGGGTCAATCAATGATTCTTTTACTTGATCCCAAGCATTGATTAAAAAGAAAACAGATAAACCTCGACCTTTAATATAATTTTCTAAATACCGTCTTTCTCCTAAAGTACAAGGCTGCGAAGCTCTCATGACAAATAAAATTGCATGACAGTTATTGACATAACCTAAAGATAATTCATTCCGCGCTTCGGTATCATTCAATCCAGGACTATCAACAATTTCAATTCCTTTTTCGAGTAATGCTAAAGGATACTCCACAATAGCGTAATCAACATCAGGAAATGCTTGTTTTTTCTCTTGTTCTAATTTCTTGGCTTCTGCTGGGTCAATAGTATATTTATACTTGAAACTCTGAAAATCTAGCTGTTGCGGATTTTTACCATCATTAAAATGAATAGTAACTTTCTTTTCGGGGCCGTAGCGTAAAATTGTTAATACAGCAGTACAAGGATTAACATCACTCGGTAAAAGATTTTCCCCAATTAAAGCATTTAAGAATGTACTTTTACCGCGCTTCATATCGCCTAACACTAAAAGGCGAAACACACCTTGACGCAGATTTTTACTCGCTAATGCAATATCTTCAATATTACGTTCTAAGCTCAGTTTGCCTGATGAAGAGTCTCCAGCTAACTCTGCTTTGGTAATTGTTTCAGCCAGATTATTCAAATGTGTAGAAATATCAGAACGTACTTGGGCTACTCGCTCTAAATCTCTAAGAAATTGGTCAGTTAGTACTTGATTACTCATGATAATAATACTCTAATTAAGGATTTTGCTTTGGTGATTCAAAAAATAGTTTGTAAGACATCCATACCAATCCTGCAATAATAATTACACCAGCAACGGCTGAGGCTATTTTGGCAGCAATCAGCACCGCCACACCCAAAGCAAATAACTTTCCAGCGAGGATAGCTTTTTTTACCCAAGGTTTGTGAGAATCTTCTGGCTGATGCTTCACAGTTTGATGAAAAGGTGCTTGAGAACCGTGAATGTCAGTTTCTATTTCTCGAAGTCGTAATTCAACTTCTCTTTCGCGCAGTATTCGTTCTCGCTGTTCTAGTTCTTGACGGCGATCTTCTTCAGATTTCATCAGTATTTACTCCGTTGAGAACAAAGCAATGATATCGGCATTTAAAAGTCAGTCACCGTGTATGTTAACTTACTATAAACTTCATAAACTCCAGTAATATTACGGCTTTGAGGATGAGCGTTTGTTCAACCAAGTTAGAAGTTAGATTCCCAAAAATCTCTTGCCATTCCAGAAATTTTTGGTAAGAAAAATTTATTCTTGAGTTATGTTTAGTAGTATTTAATTTGTGAGTGATAAACCAACGGGGGGAACCCGCAAGCAACTTCTCTCTGTGGTTTGATAAATTAAGCCTTTTGATAATTTAATTTTTGCGTAAGTTCTGTTTAAGTAAGATTAGGTAGTAATTATTGCATTACATATATAATTTCCTATTGTTTTAGTAGAAAATCCATATAGAAGCCGTAAATTCTACAACCGCCATAAGCCAAAATTTTTATAGGCAAGAATTCGAGAAGATGGAAAATGGACATTAAAAACGGCTTTATTGGCACAGTAGGTAATACACCTTTAATTCGGTTAAACAGTTTTAGTGAAGAAACAGGATGCGAAATTCTGGCTAAAGCAGAGTTTCTTAACCCTGGTGGTTCCGTTAAAGACCGCGCCGCACTGTATATCATTGAAGATGCGGAAGAAAAAGGTTTGCTCAAACCCGGTGGTACTGTAGTTGAGGGAACCGCAGGTAACACTGGTATTGGACTGGCGCATATTTGCAACGCCAAAGGCTACAAATGCTTAATTATCATTCCTAATACCCAGTCTCAAGAAAAAATCGATGCACTAACAGCATTAGGCGCGGAAGTTCGGCCTGTTCCCGCTGTTCCCTATAAAGACCCAAATAACTACGTCAAGCTATCTGGTAGAGTTGCTGCTGAGTTAGACAATGCCATTTGGGCGAATCAGTTTGATAATTTAGCTAACCGTCGCGCCCACTACGAAACCACTGGCCCAGAAATTTGGACACAGACAGATGGTAAAATAGACGGATGGGTAGCGGCAACTGGTACAGGTGGAACCTTTGCTGGTGTTGCATTGTACCTAAAATCAAAAAATCCGGCGATTAAATGTGTTGTTGCTGATCCTCTAGGTAGTGGACTTTACAGCTATATCAAAACTGGTGAAATCCATTTAGAAGGTAATTCTATTACTGAAGGTATTGGTAACAGTCGAATCACAGCAAATATGGAAGGCGCACCTGCTGATGATGCTATCCAAATAGATGACACAGAAGCTTTGCGCGTCGTTTACCAATTGCTACGGAAAGATGGCCTCTTGATGGGTGGCTCAACAGGTATTAATGTGGCGGCGGCTGTTGCTTTGGCAAAACAATTAGGCCCTGGACATACGATTGTTACGATCCTCTGTGATAGTGGTTCCCGCTATCAATCACGCATATTTAATAGTGAGTGGCTGGCCTCTAAAGGGTTATCAGTAAATTAGTCAATGGTTAATAGTCAATGGTCATTTGACCATTGACAAAGGACAAAGGACAAATGACAAACATAACTCAACCACCAAACTCAGCAGTCAGCGGCCAAGTATCTACTCACAGGTGTGTGCGGGTGTGCCATAATCGCACCTGTAAGAAGCAAGGCGCGGCTAAGGTTTTAGCAGCTTTGACAAATTTACCAGTACCAGATGTGACGGTCACAGCAAGTAGCTGTTTGGGACAATGCGGTAACGGGCCGATGGTACTAGTTCTACCTGATATGGTTTGGTATAGCGGTGTGCAACCCCATGAAATACCTCTATTGGTAGAACAACATTTACGATGTGGTGAAAGAGTCAAACAGATGCTTTATTATCGATTTCATCCCCAAGGATAAATCTAATTACAAACAACCAGGTCTGCACTATTTTTGACTCAAGAGAGGCATCCGATGAATATTCAGCAGCTACGTCAATCATTGAAAATGAAGTGGCTGGGTTACTATCAACAAAATCGTCCCTGGCTGGTGAAAATGCGAGTTTGGGGAAATTATAATGGTCTGCGCCGACCCTCATCTGGCTTTATTTTGGCGACTTTATCGGTTTTAGAGCCAGAGTTTGAGCAGATGCTGACTTTTATGATGGATCTAAATAATAATCCTGATGCTATAGTCACAGCTTTGGGGCTGAACTTCAATCCCGATGAAGAGTTACGTTTGACAAAGTTAGATGAAGTTGCGGCTATCAACCAATGCCAGAGCGAGTTTACTGAGGAAAAATCTCTTGAAGAAAAACCTGTGCGATCGCTCGCCACGGCTAATGATATTATTCCTCAATCTCTAGCTACAATCCAACATCCCGAAAACATCATTTCAGATTTACCACAGGCACACAAACCTTTACCAGCCTTTACACTCGCTACCAAGGTAACTCGGCAATCTTCTGGTAAATCACGCCAAAATCAACCCATATCATCTTTAGCTTTGGCTACCACAGTTCCCAGCAACGGTAAAACCATCGCCTTAGCGGAAGTTCCCAATCATGTCAAACTTATGCCCAGAAGCATTGTAGTTTCTCGCCAAATAGTGGTGGATAGTCAAGCAAAAACTCCACCATCATTGACTGTGACTAATGAAGTGTCTGCCAACGGCAAATTACCAGAAAAATCCCAACCGCAAAATTCACCTAGCAAAACTCAGCCATTTCTTAGTACTAATGCTCGTACTATAGCTTCTTGGGTAGATGAATTTTGTCAGGGTAGAGGGTGATACCGTTTCACTTTAATTTTGATACAAATAAACCGCAGAGGTGCAGGGAGCAAGGGGAAAGAATGGAAAGGCAAAAAACACTTACTCAAACACTACGGTACGATTACCATAAACCAATACACGATTTTGTAAATGTAGCCGTACCGCCCTTGCTAATACTACTCGCTCTAAATCTTTACCTTTTCTCACCAAATCTTCTACCTCATCGCGGTGACTGACTCTCACTACATCTTGTTCAATAATTGGCCCTGCATCTAAATCTTGAGTGACATAATGAGAGGTAGCACCAATTATTTTTACGCCTCTTTCAAAAGCCCTATGATATGGATTTGCGCCAACAAAAGCTGGTAAAAATGAATGATGAATATTAATAATTTGGGGAAATTGACCAATAAAATCAGAACTAACAATTTGCATATATTTTGCTAAAACAACTAAATTAATTTTGTATTGGTGTAATAATTCTAGTTGTTTAGCTTCTTGTTCTAGTTTATTTTCTTTAGTAATAGGAATGTGATGAAAATCAATACCAAACTGTTCCGCTACTACCTTTAAATGAGGATGATTGCTAATAATTAAAGGAATCTCTGCGTTGAATTCTTTAGCACGGTGTCGCCAAATTAAATCGTAGAGACAGTGGTCTTGGCGGCTTACCCAAATCGCTATACGTGGTACAGAGTCAGAAAAATGAAGTTCCCATTTAGCACCTAAAGGTTGAGCGATCGCATTAAAAGCTGGAGCAATTAAATCTTTAGGTAAATTAAATCCGGCTAACTGCCATTCTATGCGCGTTAGAAATAAACCCGCCGAAAAATCTGTGTGCTGATCTGCATGAATAATATTACCGCCATTGGCATAAATAAAGTTAGCAATTTTGGCAACTAGTCCTCGTTGATCAGGGCAAGAAATGAGCAGGGTGGCAGTTGTCGTGGACATAAAATAATTTATAATTCGTAGTTAAAGAAATTTAATTTCAGTCAATTCATACTTCATACTTCTTCTAAGGTGTTGGTAGAGGAAGATTAGTAGGTAAAGGTGTTGATTTACTGTTATCGACAGTTTGTCGCCATTCTGACAACTCCCGATTGACGGCATTTGCAAAATCTGTAGATACTAATAATACATTGATATTGCCGTTTGGTTGTGTAGCGGAGTCAGTTTGAGCATACACAAAACGATTATTAAAATCAGATTTGCCTAAAATCAACTCATGGGTTTGCTGATTTTTTAGTTTAATATCAATAGTGGCGTTGGGTTGAGCCAAACCAAATTCTGTTAGTTGGTTAGCGGTGGTTGATACAATGTTATTGCTCTTACCCTTAACCAACAAATCCATTAAATAAGAAACAATTGCATCATTGGCTGACTCTGATACTGGATATTTCAGCAACCATTTGGGATTACTACCTTGAGAGTTGCGTTCCAACATTAGAGTGTAAGCTTTTGTTTTTACTGTCAAAGACTGCACATCATCTTCTGCAAAAGTGAAAATTTGCTGCTGTTTCTCTTTGACTTCTTCTTGCTGAGTTGCACCTCGAATTTCATGGAAATACACGAAAGCACCTAAACCCAGCGCCAACAATATCAAAATTAAAGTTGTTTTTGGAATAGTCATTTGTCAATGGTCAATAGTCAATGGTCAAAAGACAGGAGTATGAAATTTCAGACTTCATACTTCTTCTTACCTTCTTCGCCACCAAATGAAAGCTGCCGTTAAAAAGCCAAGCAGAGGTAATACCAACAAAGATGACAATGTTAATACATTGGCTTGTGATGTTGATAAAGTAATTCGACGATTTTTCGGTTCTTTAGGGCGAATAGAAAGGGGTTGCTGGTCTTGTTGACTCAGCCAGGTGACAGAGTTGAGAAATACATCACCATTTAGTTGCTGTTGAAATACTCCATCGGTAGCAAAATCCGAATTTCCAAAAACTACTAACCGTGATTCTTTTGGAGATTGTTCAGATTTCTCTTCTGTTGCGGGAGTAGTGGCTGGTGAGGGTAAGGAAGTAGTGGTGGCTGTAGGAGTGGGAGTTGCTGGAGATGTCGTAACTGTGGGAGTGGGAGTTGCTTGATTTTGCGTTGTTGTTGGAGTGGTTAAAGGCGAAGGAGTTGTCGCTGCTGTCGGAGTAGGAATAGGGTTAGATGTAGCTGGCAATTTTCTTGTTAACGCTACACCTAAAGTCAGCGGCCCTTTGAGGTCTTTATCAGGATTGAATTCTAATTTTTCGCTTTGCAGGTCGCTTTCAGCCCAGCTATTGGGATAGGCTTTGGTTTGCAGTAGGGGTGTGGACTGGATACCAGCAACGGAGGTAATTTCTATTGGTCTAGCCAAGCGATAAAAAGAAATACCTTTGCCAAAATCTTTGGTAATTGGGTGTTGTCCGTAGTCTGTGATGATGGGTGCAGCGGGGCCAAGTCCCACACCTGCACCGGAGACATCAACGGCTAAACGATTATCGAGGCGCACACCCCACTCTTGTAATAAAGGGCTGAGTTTGGGGTCAGTATCAGGATCAATCATCAGCAGCAAGTTACCGCCACGATTGAGGTAATTTTGTAAGGCTTTTACCTCTGCGTCGAATAGTCCGCGTTTAGCACCTGCTACCACTACAGCCACAGCATCGTTAGGAACTTGCAGTTTGTCAGCTAAATTTAGTGGTTCAACGGTGTAACCTTTTTCGGTTAATCCTTGCACAGCCTGAGAAATTCCACTTTCGCCACCAGTTAAAGGATGTTCACCGTGACCTTGAAGGAAGTAAGCTTTAACAACGGTAGAATTAGTAAGTTGCTGTAGTCGATTGGTTAATTTAATTTCTGATAGGCGTTCATTGACGTTCAATGATTGTACTAATTGGCGTTTATTTCCAGATTCTAAATAAACTTCTCCATATTCTTTCACCCCAAATTTTTCGGCGATTCCGGGTCGGCTTTGAGGGTCAACATATTCAAATTGAAACTTAGAACTTTGCCGTTGATAGTTCTCTAGTAATTCTCTATCTTGGGGATTTTGATTAGTGTCAAATACCCAAATTTTCACAGATTGTGGTAGACGACGGACTAATTCTTGTGATTCGGGTGCTAGGGTAAATAACTGAGTTTCGGTTAAATCTTGGCGTAGTTGATAGCGAACACCTAAAAAGTTAATTAACCCTAAAATTACCAAGATAGCTAATGTGGCAACAACCGCATTAGTTCCAGCTTGGGTAGAACGACTAGCCCACCAACGGCTTTGCTGGCTTTGCCAAACTACCCAAAATATAATAACGGCAATTCCAGGAATCATAAAAGCTAGAGGTAATAGTCCCCAGCTACCAGATACTAACCCCGCTGTGAAGCCGACCATGAATAGAAACGGCCCCAGCCAAAATAAATATTTCCAAGGTTGCTTTTTTGTGATTTTTTTCATATTTTGTCAATGGTCAATGGTCAATGGTCAATAGTCAATAGTCAGGACTTTAGACTATTGACTAATAAACTATTGCCGTTGAAAACGTAGGGCATCAATTGATTGTGCTGTGAGAAAGATACCTAAAAAAATGTAACTAGCAAATAAAATTATGGCGCTAGTGTCAAAAATTCCTTGGATGAAGGTGTTGTAATGCTTGAGTAATGACAAATGACCCAAGGCTTCGCCGACAGGGCCGCCAATACTTTTAGCGATTAAATCAACAAATAACAGCAACAAAACCAAGCCAAAGGTCAGAACAGCAGAGAGGATAGTGCTGTCTGTTAAGGAAGAAATAAACATTCCCAATGATAAAATTGCGGCTGCCAGCAAGATTAAGCCAAAATGACCGAGTAGGGGAATAGCTGGCGACATAGGTGGATTGGAACCACTAAGGGCGATCGCTTCAAATATCAACAGTGGTGCAACCATTGTAATTAAGAATGTCACCACGCCTAATAATTTTCCAACCGCTACTGCCCAATTCGTTAAGGGTGAGGTGGCTAAAAGCTCCAATGTGCCACGCTTACGTTCTTCGGCGTACAGTCCCATCGACAGAATTGGCAAAATAAATAGCAATAACCAACCCATACGGTCTAAAAATGCTCGAATAAATTCATAGGGGACATCAATTAAGGGGACTGGGACACCCAATTGTTGACCTTGTAAGTCGATGGCTGCAACCGAGGGCAAAATTCCATCGGGGCCAAATAAAATGGTCACAAAAAATAACCCGGAGATGAACCAAAATACCCCAGCGATCGCATAAGCTAATGGCGAGATAAAGTAACTCTGTAGTTCCCGGCGATAAATGGCAATAATATTCGCTAGTACTATACCCATTTATGCTGCTTCTCCTTCGTTGGCTGCTTCAGGTTCAAAATGCTTTTCTTCGGTGGTCAGTTGCAAGAACACATCTTCTAAGGTAGCGCTGACTCGCCGCATTTCTTGTAAACCAAATCCAGCCCGGATTAAGGTGGCGGCGATTTCTCTTCCCGGTTCTGTTCCCGGTTGAGCAATCACTCGCAAATAAGCGCGACCGTCTGTAGCATGGATCAGATGATGACCAGGAATTGATTCTACCAGACTCACACCCGCAACGTTTTGCAAGACTTGTTTCGCTAGGTTTGCTTCGCCTTCAATTTCTAATTCATATCCTGAGCCTCCAGTCAACTGTGTCATGAGGCTTTCTGGAGTATTAGTAGCTACAACCTTTCCACGATTAATAATAGCGACACGGCTACAAGTCATACTCACTTCCGGCAAAATGTGGGTAGACAAAATAATCGTGTGTGTCCCCGCGAGACTTTTAATCAAATTTCGCACTTCGATGATTTGTCTAGGGTCAAGTCCAACGGTGGGTTCATCCAGGATAATGGCTGGTGGGTCGTGAACGATCGCCTGAGCAATGCCCACTCTTTGGCGATATCCTTTAGAGAGTTTGCGAATAATGACTCGCTGTTTATCTTGTAAGTTACATCGGGCGATCGCTGCTTTCACTTTAGCGGTGCGATCGCCTGCGGAGACACCTTTGATTCGGGCGACGAAATGCAAAAATCCCTCCACCGTCATCTCTGGATATAACGGTGGTGTTTCTGGTAAATAACCAATGCGTTGACGCACCGCCAAAGAATTATCATGGACATCAAACCCAGAAATTTTAGCTGTCCCGCTAGTTGCAGGTAAATAACCCGCTAAAATTCGCATTGTTGTGGTTTTACCAGCGCCATTCGGCCCTAAAAACCCTAATATTTCCCCTGGTTCAACCCGAAAAGTCACATCTGTAATCGCTGGGGTAGAACCGTAAGTTTTACTGAGATGTTCAACTTCAATCATCGGTCTATGGGCGATCGTCAACTAGAGAATACCCAACAATCTTAGATCATGATGGAATAGCAATTGGTTTTGTGCCTAAAGAATACGCAAAAAACTTAGTAACTTTTACTACTTAATAATATTTTAGTAACTTACACTCCAGAGACATAAATAAATTACACAAATTACTAATATTGTTTGTCTAATAAGACTTATAAATAAACTCAAAATGCTGTTTATATCTTGAAGATTTTGGCATTTTGGCATTTAATGAAAATTTGATGGTGCTAAATTGATCAACAGTACAAGTATGACTTTGGTGAAAACAGTAAGTAGAGTATGAATACTGTTCTTATTGCCTAAATCCTGAGTCTTATTGACAACCTCCTAATTTTAATTTGTATGATTTTTCTTTAATCCAAGGTGTATCGCCACTTTCAAGCTATTTTGACGGGTGAAAACCCGTCTTTTATTTTGCTGATTATTATCAATTGAGCCATAAATACTATCTATATATGCCAAAATTCGGAGAATTATATCAGCATTTTTGAATTTTAAAAGAATTCATCTTAATGATTTTATTTTAATGTAATGAATAATACCTAGTTAGCGTAATATCAGTTTTTATAAGTTTTGGATACATCCTATAGGAAGATGCTCGGAAGGAAAAATCATGAGTAAATAAATGCGGGATGTTGTTATGCACTGGATTTATAGTCAGGTTTGGTGGTGAGCCAAACCTTTTTTCTTTTTCCAGGTATTAAAATCATTTGACACAGCTTGTCTAGGGAAAAAAGGAATTGATTTATAGTTGAAATTTGCAATTAACTATAATTATTGATAGGAATTAAGTAAGTAGGCGTGAAAAAACAAAAATAAGTTCAGAAAGGTAAACAAGGCTGCCATCCTCTTCCCTCCTGCCTTATCCTAATTACAATTATTTATGTCACTCTACTTATTAACTATTTGTGAACAACAATAACCCCAACTTCTTTAAGAGGTCGGGGTTCTAAAACTCTCAATACTAAAACAAAAAGGTACTCCGAAGAATACCAATCGTAATCGGGTCGCTATCTGGTGTATGTCCAGGTTCCAAGATATGAATTATCCCTGGGGTAATGTAGATATTGTCTGTCATTCGGAAACGATAAAAAGCTTCGATTTGAGTGGTGGTTCCTGGTTGTCCACCTGCACGTCCTAGACCTGTATTCTCAAAATCTGGGACATTATTACCCACAGGTAAATTACTACTAGTAATTTTTGGTGGTTGTCCCACATAAATACCGCCTAAATTTCCTGGAGCAAATAAATCAGGGAAATTCAGAAATACCATGTAATTCGTTGTGTCCACACTACCCGATCGCCCAGGAATAGACGAAGTAGTATAACCACCCCATGCGCCGACAGTGACGCGGGACGAAATTTGCCAACTGACTGTCCCACCATAGGCGTTGGTTTGTAAGGGTGCATTAGTCGCTGTTAAACATTCATCACCAACAAAGGTAAGTAAACAGCCATTAGAAGCATAGTTATTAACGTAATACAAACTCAAATCCACACTATCAGTGGGTGTTAATAACAATTGCACTGCTGTCGTCGTAGTTCCATCAAACAAACCATTGCGTTGACTGGGATTCCCCGGAGTGTAACTAGTATACAAAGCTTGCACACTGGCGCGTTTGGCAAATTGCCAATCTATAGCAATTCCACCATGACCAAAGCCTATGTCTAAAATTGGGTTTCTTTGTGCTAACCAAGATAAAGGCCCTGTAGCTGCGCTCTCGACTCGAACGGGGCCACGGAAAGCGTTGGTCATATTTACGCCTTCTGTTCCTACCATCACCGCTAATTTGTCAGTAACTAACCAGCGATAATTCAAGTCAGTAACAGTTAATGTGTTATCTGTAGGATATTCGTAACTTAGTGCAAAGTCATTACTCAATTTAGGTTTTGTGGTACCATCGGCAGCTATCAACCCTGTAAATAGATAACTACGAGGTGTGAGTTGAGTAGTTAAACTCAGGTAAGAAAAGTTAACAACATTAAAGTTTGTTCCATTATCATCTGAGTCTTTTACACCATCTCTGGGATTAACATCACCACGGTTAGAACTCCGCCCTTGAACACCTACAATTAACAGTCCGTTAAGTTTTGTTGTGGTAGAAAATTGGTTAGCTTGAATTTCGGCGCTACGTGCTTCTAAGCTATCTACTCGTCCCCGCAAGGTAGCTAATTCGCTACTAAATTCTGTTTGTAAGCGTTTAATTGTCTCTAAATCTGCGCGGGTTACGAGTTCGGCGCTGGGTGCTGCTACTGCAATAATTTGGTTAATTTTATCTAAGCAAGCATTCATGCCTGCGGCAAATTCATAGCGAGTAACAGCGCGATCGCCACGAAATGAATTATTCGGATAGCCAGCAATGCAGTTATAGCGCTCTACTAAAGATTGTAAAGCCGTAAAAGCCCAATCGCTGGGTTGGACATCATTCAATTGCGACACCGATGTGACTTGTGCCATCGCTTCCGTGTCTTCTTTTACACCCTGATCTGTTGCAGCGGTAGGAAATATAGAGGAATTTTGGTTGTCTAAACTTAGACTTGTTTCTGTCTCTGTATTTGTATAATCCTGGGCGGATGCTGTTTGTGATCCGCCGTTTAATCCTGCTATCAAGAAAGATGCGATTATCCAGAATTTCAGATAATTATAGCGAATCACGTTAAGTTTCAATGTCTTAAACTCTACCTACAATACTGAAGTTCGAGTGTAAGCAAAAATATCAGGTTCGGCATGAGAAATTTTACCGACTTTGTACTAAATGAGACAAAACTTATTCTGGGCAACAGGAGAAAACGCGAGTATAAAAGTAAAAATAACCAGCCTTACACCACCTACTAGATTGACCGAGAAGCAATATGGCACATCCCTCGCGCAGATTATCGCTCAAATTTTTTAGACGCAATCAAACTTCTACAGACATTGTAGAAAAAACGCCGCAACAAGTAAGTTTGCTGACATCAACAATAGCAGTCACTGTTTTGTTCAGTAGTGCTGGGCTAATTCTGGTGTTTGCTTGGATTAGTTGGCTGTTTATTTTTAATCCCGACAAGATAGTTTGGCTGAACAAGTTTTTACCAGAATGGGCGCAAATTCCCTTCGGTTACAGCGAACACCCGCACACATTACCAGAAATTCAAGCCAGCTTACAAGCACAAAAACAAACATCCGGGGCGACTCTGGCTTTAGATAAAAACGAAAACGCATTTTTATTACCAATTTTTCAGCAACGCACCGATTGTCAGTCTAATTGTCAAGAACTAGCAGCACTGCGGGTTTATCAACTAGCAACAGACTCAGAGTTTCAATCAAAAAGAGAAAAATACTATCGTCTAGCGACGCAACTATCTGTGACTGGAATTGAAAAATCTTTGATTGAAGGGACAGCAGAAAGTGATGATACTAATACTCTGCTACCTTTGAACACAATTAAAGGTTTTGATGACGAAACACCAGCATCAGGAGCATGGTTTAATTTACAAGGGCAATATAAAAAAGGCACAACTGCGATCGCCTATGGTCAAATTTTGTATTACAATCCAGAACGCTCTAACTTAATCCAACTTCTGTCTTGGAAGAATTCTAACGGCCAATTACCAAAATGGCAGCAAGTTACTGGTAACGATACTAAAGAGTTAATTCTAGATCAAACAGTCGGTTTAGAACCCCAATTACGCGTTTACCAAGTTAAACCTACCAAGCTTTACCTCAACCCAATTGAGCTAGATAAAATTTCTCTAAAACCACCAGCCATCAAGGATACTGCTTACCAAAATGCCATATCAATTGCACGTAGTGGTTTGTGGACACCAGCCTTAGAATCTTTAAAATCTATTCAACAACAAGGCAAAATCGCTTTACCAGCCACAGCACAAGCTCAAATAGATTTAATTCGCCTACATGCTCAATTCACCAAAGCCCAAGCAGAAAAAACCTGGGCTAGTCCTAGTGAACAAGTTTTGTCCGATTTAATTGATGGGCGTTGGTCTCAAGCTTTAAAAGTATTTAAAGCATCACCTCAAAATGCACAAGAAATTTCCATCCTCTTAAAAGCAGAAAAAGGCAAGTTGTGGAATCGTGTAGCAGCAACATTAGAAGTTAATCCACAACAAACAGAGGTATTAGCTTGGGGGGCGTTAATTTTAGCCGTTCAACAAGGAAATGAAAGTGCTAATTCTTGGCTAGAGAAACAGCCAAAAATTACTAAAGATACCATTGCAGAGATTCAAGATTTGCTCAAACGATTAAATCATGAGTCAGCCAAGTCTTAAATCTCAACAAATCACTACAACTACCTTTTTTGAAGGTAATTTTTCCGCTTGTGTAGCAGTAAAGTTATACCAGTTGCAACTAACACACCTGGTAGCAAATCTGATTCAGGAATTGGGATAATTTTACCCGCTCCACTAATTGAGTTGGTAAAAACACCAAAATCAGCTATTCTCCGACCAGTTGTGACTAAAAAATATTTTCGTTGAGAAGTTAATTCTCTACTGAATGCAGCAGTACCACCAGTTGTGGTAGTACTTGCTATTAGCACATTATTTAATTGTTGAGAGGGATGGAAACTGTCTTGATATAAAGCCAAAAAAATATCCCATTTTATATTACTTCCAGATGAACCACTGATAGTATATAAACCTGATTGATCAACTGTAAAATCAAACACACTATAAGGTACACTCATCCCTAATGTCCCATCTCTTTCGCCAGAAATCAGAGTAGGAGGATTACCGGGTGCAACGCGCCGCCAAATGGGTTGAGTTGTTGTATCACCTTGATAAGTAAAAGTAGCTGCTAGAGATGGCGTAGGAGTAAAAGTCGTTAATGCTAACCCCAAAATAAATATGAATGGGTTTTGCAAAAACTTTATTTTCAACATAAAATTCATGATTTCTTCAGATACAACCTGTGTAATTCTGCAAAGTGTAGAATTTTAAAAAAGTCCGTTAAGGATAACGAAAATCTTTAATTTCTAAAGGAGAAGGCGGCGCAGAAAGTACGACGATATTTCTAATATTGCTAATATAACGTCCTCCTGCTCTATCACCAGGAACTACTAAACGAGCAAATCCTTCATCTGTCAGCAGTTGCACTGTACCATCATTAGCTTTTTTCGCAAATGCAACCAGCACAGATTTATTTTCAAAGTTGGGATGAATTTCGCCAACAGCTACAACTGCTCCATAACAATCTGTAGCCTCAACTAAAATGTATTGGCGAAGAAAAGCATTTTTGGTATTTTGTCCAGGATTACGAGGTTCTAGTCCACCACCAGCTTTTTCATTGTTAATTAAATCCCACAAAGGAACTCCATAGTATGTTTCAGTTCTGGGGCCTGAGCCTGTTTGAAAGCTAACAGTGATTTCTGTAACTGTTGATGGGTTTTGGGTTTTTACAGCATCACGTAACTCTGTGAGTTTTTGGAGTGTAAAAGTCCTGGGATGATTAATTTCTCCACTTAAACGAAACTTTTCTAAGAATCCACCTGCACATTTATTTTTTGCCCACGGAGCAGGTGTTTCTTGTTTTCTCCAAGGTAGAATATTTCCTGGTTCAGCTAAGGTTGGTTGCCAAAATCCTAGTATGGACAGTATTAAAGATACGCTGGCTATATGGCGCGTAAAATACATACAATATTCCTTATCAACAGTTTGTATTTCTTCTCAGAAGAATATGGTTACGCGTGCCAAATCAACCTAGTTTTTCATCAACTTGGTTAGAAGAAAATATTTTTCTATCCTACATGTCTGGAAAAACTAAGTAAATATTCGGATGAAGCAATAATACCAACTTTATTGGTTTTTATCAAGATAGTTGGTAATTAAGTTGTAAAAAAATTAAGAAGCGTAGATTCCTTGGCTTATTTAGAGAAGTCAGACATTTTATTATATAAATATTGCTGTTTATATACAGCAAGTATTAGGTTATAAATCCAAATTTGTTGGTAACTTAAAATCTTATGGTACAGTGCAAAAATGATAACGCAGTAATTTTTTACTGTAACTAACGCCATCTTCCTCAAACACTATAGAATGTTTAATTATTTCTAGAAAGCGTCGTTTATCAAAAATACCTTGGATTAGCACATCTATTTCTGTTTCTTGTGGATGGGTAAAGTCTTCACCATCTATTGTGTACCAAGGTAAAAACTCTGTTGATTTACAAGTTAATGTACCTAAGTTGGCTCGATTGCCAGAAGTAACTACTAGAAAGACATTATAAAAAAACAATTTTGGAATATTTTGAATATATTTATGCAAGGTATCTTGATTATTTTTCAAGATGTTTATTGCAGATGCTTTCTGATTATATAAAACTGCCAGAGGTAAGCCGTTAATAAAAATAACTGCATCTAACTGGTGAGTTTGATGATTTGCAACAATGGTAAATGGATGAACTACCAACCAATCATTGTTAAGCAAGTTAGCAGAATCTATTAACCAGACTTTTTCGCTAATTATTTGATTATTAATTATGTATGTAATATCAATTCCTTGAGTTAATAATTTATGCAAGTACAGGTTATTTTCCAGTAAGTTTTGTTTGGGTAAAGCAGTCAACTGACGGATAGTTGATTGAAGTGCTGCTGATGAGATGTGCGGATTGATTCTCAGTAAGGCATGACGCAGGCGATCGCCTAAAATAACTTCAGTCTCATTATTGCGTTCTGTCGGATGTCTACCAGCGGCGATATCTGCTTCTAGTTCTACTGTGTAGCCAATAACTTCAAACCAAGTCAGCCAAGAGTCTACAGCAATGGATAGGTTCAAATTTCTGTAGAGATGATGTTTTTTAGCCAAGTTAGTTGCTTGGGCAATTGTTCTACTTAACTTGATAGGATGATTGGGACTCAAAGACTTGATTTTGAGCCGATGGTATGTTTTCACATTGCTTACTAAGATTGGTTGGTATATTTTCCCTAATCAGCATCAAAGCTGAAATTGACCACTCAAACTGTATCAATTGCATCTTTTTACCAAATAAGTTGGTAAATTTATAGGACTTGTGAGATGATTAGTCTTGGAAAAATAAGTTAGCAATATCCAACAATAGCTGCTTAGTACCTTGATAGCCAACTTTAGTCGACAGCGCATGACCTAAGCGGTCAAAAATCGGGATTCCTTGACGATAGAGAGGAATATTCAGTCGTTTAGAGATTGTTGTTGTATATGAATTAGCAATTAGCAAGTCAGAACCAACCGCCATCTGTTCAAAATCTTCTAAGTCGCCAATAGTCACACAAGGAATTGTTAGTTTTTCCAGCACAGGAGAACGCGTTGTTGTGACAGCTGTATGAATATGCACACCCATCGACTGTAAAAAAGTGACGATAGACAAAAGCAAGTCTGGTTCGAGTGCGACAGAAACTCGTTTACCACCAAAGTAAGTGTGAGTATGCAGCATCAAATCTTGCAGTTGACGGCGTTGGCGGCGATATTTCTCTGGGACATGATGACCGCTAATATCTGCCAAGGCTTGCAGAAATCTATCTGTAGCACCTAACCCCGTTAATTCACTAAAAACTTCATAAGGGATGTTAAATCGCTGTTCTAAAATTTTGGCTGCACCACGCATACTCTCACCCAAAGCCAAAGTGAAGACAGAATGACCGATTTGTTGTAATTCTGCCAATGTTGTACCACTGCCTGTGATGCCATTGTAGTTATGATCCCACTGACTATCTAGTAAACCAGAAAGGTCAGGGATAGCGATCGCCTGTAAGCCAAAAGCCGCAATTATTTCTTTTACCTGTTCGATATCGGCTGGTGTAAACGCAGAACTAGCCAACACAACAACTTGCTGGAGATAACAGCCGCCACTATTTTGGGGGATTTCCTTAACTATACTTTCTACGACTGCGGCAAAGCCATCTTGCAAAGTACCTTTAAAATCAGGCGTAGAGACTAAGACAATGGGTAAATTATCCAATTCTGGGTAACGGTGACGAATATCTTTAGTCAAACGTCGCAAATCATCGCCTTTAGTTTCCGTTAATCCCGTGGTACATAAACCGAGAATTTCTGGTTGATATCTCTGCACCATCTGTAAAATTGCCTGTTCAACTTTATCCTCATCTCCCATAATGGTAGAGACTTCTGTCATTGCCGTACTAGAAAGCGGAATCGCCTCACGCAAATGCTGTGCTAGAGGAGATTTAGTAAAAGCACTGCAACCAGGTGAACCATGTAATAAAGGCAGCATCCCCTTTAAGCCTAAGAATGCTAAGGTTGCACCGATGGCTTGACTTTGTTTAAGAGGATTGATTGTAACAGATGTACTCGTAACACTCAAAATTGCCATAATTTAAGTCCGGGAGAATTTTATGAATGAGGATTAATACAAAGAGGTAATTTCATTCAATCTCCTCCCAAGGCGCAGATTTGCGTACTTGTTGCCAAACAGGACTGTAGATAGTTGTGTAGATTTCTCGTGCGGCGGCTAAAACTCCTGCGTAGCCTGCGTAAAGTTCTGAGTTAATGTTGAGGAAAGGAATTTTGGCTTGGAAGGTGAGAGATTTTAGGCGATCGCTTGCTATTAATAAATCAACTTGATTTTCATTAATTATTGGAATAATCTCTTCCAGTCTCTCATTTGCCAAAACTACTTCATCCCTATCAAGCCATTGTTTCAGTCTATTTTTATCCTCTTGATTCAATTTTCTACAACTAAGTGGAATCACTTTCATTCCTAAATTATTTGCAGATTCAATCATTATCCAACTACCAAAATCAGCAATATCAATCATTACGGTTTTATCTTGTAGTTGTAATTTATAGAAATTCAGTTTTTCTGATAAATTATTAACTTCTTCGTTGATTAGATTTTCTATTCTTTCTTCTAGTTCAGGGCTGCCTAATTTTGTGGCAATACTTTTCAAAAGCTGAGTTATATCATCTACACCATACATTGGTACTTCAATGTATGGTATATCAAACTTATGTTGCATCTTTTTGACAAACTTTAACATTATCTGTGAAGGAATCAGCACATTCAACTTGGCACGATGGGCATAACAAATTTCTTTGTAGTGACTATCTCCTGTAATTTTGGCTAAAACTCTAATACCTAATTTTTCTAGTAATGGCAAAATGTTACTAACTGCACCTGCCATATTATATTCACTAATAATATTGATATCATAAGGTGTAGTAAACTCTGGTTCGGCTGTACCAATTACGTGTTCTATTAAAGTTTCACCAGCCAGACGAATACCCAAGTTTTTCCGACCAGCAAAACCAGGAGAATCTACAGGGATAATTGGTATTCCTATTTGTTCATAAGCATCTTTACAGGCTCCATGAATATCATCGCCAATCAGAGCAGAAACACAAGTAGAATAGACAAATACAGCACTAGGCTGGTAGCGTCTAACTAGCTGTATAATAGCTTTTTGTAATTTTTTAGCACCACCAAAAATAATGTCGCTTTCCTCCATATCAGTGGTAAAGCGAATTTTGTGCAGCCTAAAGTCAGATGATAAATTGCTGTTATTTCCCCAAGCATTATTTATACAACCACTTGGCCCATGAATTAAATGTGCAGCATCAATAATAGGTACAAGAGTCAACATTGCCCCATCAAAAGCACAATCTTCATGAGCATCTAACGCTGAAGGTACCTGCATACCAAATCTATCTTCATTATCTGGCATTGAATTATGAGGATTTCTGCTGGTGTTTTCTTGATTAATTTTCATGGTTTGTGATTAGAAGGTAATATTTTTGAATGGAATCTCAAAAACTCATTTCATCTGTGTGTCTTGAAGCGAGATAAAGAAAGAATGGGAAAAATAACATTCCCATTCCCTCAAAAAATAGACAACCAACCAAGTAGAGAAAGAGAAAAACTAAAATACTAATTCCACATTAAAAATCTGAGAAATTGCGGTAAAAATGGTAAAGCAAAAACTTCCAAAACAATAGATCAGCTATGAGAATACCTCCGAATTTCGATAGATGAATGATTGAGGGTAGAGTGGGCTATTTTCGCCCACTCAATGCTGACTAGGTAACTAACAAGCTTTATTTTTTGTCGCTACTAACAACGACTTCGACGTTACCTTTTTTGAGTGCTTCTAGTGCTTCACCTTCAGCATCTTCTTGCTTTTTAGCGGCTTCTTCTTGAGCATCAGCAGCGGCAATCATTTTCGCAGCATTTTCTTCACTTTCAAGAATACCAAACTCAATCAATAAATCTTCTAGCTCATCCATCTCAATGGGTGTAGGAATGGCAAGATTTTTATTGTTGATAATCTTGTCCGCTAATGTGCGATATTCATTAGCTTGATTACTATCGGGTGCATACTCGTTAACAGTCATCCGGCGCAATTCAGCATGTTGCACGATGTTGTCACGAGGTACAAAGTGAATCATCTGGGTGCTTAATCGAGATGCTAGGGTGGTAATTAGTTCATCTTCCCGGTCTGTTTTGCGGCTGTTGCAAATTAAACCACCCAAGCGCACACCGCCAGTGTGTGCATATTTCAGAACACCACGAGCGATGTTATTTGCTGCAAACATCGCCATCATTTCACCAGAGGTAACAATATAGATTTCTTGTGCTTTCCCTTCCCGAATTGGCATAGCGAAACCACCACACACAACGTCACCCAGTACGTCATAAGATACGAAATCTACGTTGCTATAAGCGCCGTTTTCTTCCAGAAAGTTAATAGCGGTGATAATACCGCGACCAGCGCAACCTACACCGGGTTCAGGGCCACCAGATTCCACACACTTAATCCCCCGAAAGCCTTCAATCACGACTTCTTCAAGTTCTAGGTCTTCGACTGCACCGCGTTCAGCAGCTAAATGGAGAACGGTGGTTTGAGCTTTAGTATGCAGAATCAAGCGGGTAGAGTCAGCTTTAGGGTCACATCCGACAATTAAGATTCGTTGACCGACTTCTGCCATTGCAGCGAGGGTGTTTTGGGAGGTGGTAGATTTACCAATACCGCCTTTACCGTAAAAGGCTATTTGTCTAATCTTTTCGTCGGACATGATGATGTAGTCTCCTACTAAATTAGTGAATTTTTGTGAGTTTGCGATTTGAAGCGTTCGCACGCTGCATAGAACGTCGTTGGAGGCGATCGCTCTACTCCCACAACTGTTAAAATCCAGTACATATTGAAGTGTGAAGTGTGAATTCTGAAGTGTGTAGACTCTTTTAGCGCCTTACCCTAGGGTAGGAGGAAATTTTACCCTTCCTACCTACTCCCTATTTCCCTATTCCCCAGCCTAAACAGTTGCTACAACTTCCCCAATTTTGCTAATGTCGTAGCCACCGAGAACTTCTAATTGCGAGTGAACCATCCGATGTCCCAAGGTACTCAGTAATTGTTGGATTGGTGATTCTTCTAGATATTCCTTGAGAATTACTAAGTCGTAGCGTGACTGATGCAGCGGGATAAATCCTAAGCCAAAGGTTGTAGCGATGGATGCTGTACTAATACCTGCGTCGGCTAACCCAAATGCGACAGCTTGGGCAACATCTTGGTGACTAGTAACAATATGCTCAAATCCTTTAACAGTATCAAATGGTATTTGTGCTTCTTGTAGTTTGCGTTCCAACAGCATCCGACTACCAGCGCCAGTTTCACGATTGATAATTGTTGCTTTGGCTTTGACTAAATCGGATAATGTTTCCCAACCTTTGGGATTACCAGATGGTACTAATAATCCTTCTTCCCATAAACCGAGGGTAATCACAACTGCTGATTTTCCCGCTAAAACTTCTCGCACAAACGGAACATTATGTTCGCCTGTTTTAGGATCATATAGGTGCATCCCGGCAATGTGCGCTTCACCTCTGCATAAACTGTGTAATGCAGCCATGCTGTTAGCAAAGGTAAAATGTACTCGCAATTGCGGATGCCAACGTTCGGTAGCCCTTGCCCAAAGAGAGATTACAGGCGCACAGCCAGCAATTACAACAGTATTGTGTAGCGCTTCGAGATTATCATCCAAAAGCCTGACTTTGACTGTATTTGCATCTATGTGCTTTTCTGCTTCCCCATCCGCAGGTATCATATCTTGACGGAATGCTTCTTTTCCCACTAAAGGATAAGCTATCCATTGTCCGCCAACTCTAGCGAGACTAACTCGCAAAGGTTGATTAATTGTGACAGGTTTAGCGAGAATTGCTTCAATTTCAGGTAAATCCTGCTCTAACCAGAATAGATCCTCAACTTGACAGCCAAGTGCTTTCGCTAATTTTAGTGTGATGGCGACAGAAGGAGCATATTGTCCCGACTCTACACCACTAATAGTTTGACGAGTGACACCAGCAATGTTTGCTAAATCTTGCTGGCTCATTCCTAAGCGGGTTCTGATTGACTTCAAGTTATTCCGGAGGTCGCTATCCTGCTTCATTGGCTTCCTTTTTTCTCAACTTTACAAAGCCGTAGCGGATTTACCTGTATCTGTGCTTGCAAAAGGTTTGCTTTGTCTTTTGCCTTGCCCTTTCTTTTCCCTCTACAGAAAGAATAACATACATCTTGCTAGTTTTCTTGCCAAAAAATCAAAAATTTTTGCGCTAAGTTTGTTTTACCTGCTTTTTTTGGCAGTAGCAATGAGAAAAATGCTTTTATATATAAGGGTTGGCGCTTTAGTTAACTTCTAGGTTTATACCAAAATAGTTGGTTTAATGTGGCGATCGCTACAGTTTTTATAGTTAGTTTCGGTTTTGATGCTTTTTAGGCAGGTAATCTCGCTAGTGAAGAACATACCAACCAACATTGTTGCCGGGATAAAGTATTGACTACTAAATATCCCTCGCAATAAAAGCTTTTCCTGCAAAATTTTAGAGGCAATATGATTACCGAAGAAGATTTAGCACAGCAATTTGCGACTATTGTTGAACACACTCATCCCAGTGCATGGGAAGTAATTCGCCATTGTTACGTAAAAGTTATTAACCCCCAGTTCACATATCTACATCCTACATACTTCCATAAACGATATGTGAGCATTTACTGTCCTGAGAAACTGATGGCTGCTGTACTCACGCAAAAAAACTTACTCAGAGAAGTCGCACAATATTTGGGACTAATTGAAGTTGTCTGCTTAAATGCTACCAACTTAGTTCGTGATCCGATGTCTCAACTTAAGCGAACTCATCCTCAATTATGGTTAGATTTATTATGGATTCTCTCAACCAAACATGAAAATTAGCTAATTGCCAGTAGCTGAAGATAAGTTTTTGAGTTAGAGAGTGCTTACTTTCACTGACTTATAGAAGAGTGTAAAAATTTAATATAACAAATGGCTGTAAAATAGCCATTTGTTATATTAATCAACTAATCAACAATAACTTAATCGATAGCAATCATGACATCTGTAGCTTTAATAATGGCATAAACTTCTTTGCCTTCAGATAGTTTTAGATTGTCTGCTGATGATTTAGTAATGATTGCAGTTACTTCTACTCCATTGGCAATTTCTATTGTTACTTCAGTATTGACACTACCAATTTCAACTTTTTTGACTGTTCCTTTTAAGCCGTTACGAGCGCTAATTTGCATATTACATTGCTCCCTGGTTCAGTATTATTAACAGTTTCAATATAGCATTTACTGTTTTTAAAATTGAAGAATATCAAATTCAACGCAGTTTTTTTATTATTTTTTTATATTCATTCTGTGTCAACAAATGATTACCAACTATACTAAAAATTTATTAATAAAGTTGGTATTTCAGCAGTAAGATATTCTATGTACTTACCCTGAGTTCAACGAACGCTAATTCAAGAACATGAGTTTTGCATCTAGGGTAATTGCCTCCTCAATAGGTTAAGAGGTAGGACTCATAACAGGGTAAGTATTTTCCTGCTTTTGTTGTCAACATTTCCACACAACTTAAGCTGACAAACTTTTAAACTCACCTTAACCGTGATAAACTACTTTTACCAACTTTCTTGGTTAGTATATACGTTTACTGATTTACGAGTGTAATATATATCAGGTGTGAGGCGCATGAGTAGTATTTTCCGCAGTGCAGTATGGATAACTCCAATACTGCTGATTGCTAGTGTCGTTACAAGTAAAAAAGTGCTGGCAAATCCTGTTGAAGCTGATAGCAATATACAAGCAGAAAGTATCAAGTTAATCCAAACACAACAAACTCTGACTGCTAAAACAGAGGTTAAACCTAAAAAAAATAATGTATTAGAATTAACATTGGCGGATGATAATTCTGATACAATGAATCAAGTAACATCCGTATCGCAACTATCAGATGTGCAACCTACAGATTGGGCATTCCAAGCTCTACAATCTTTAGTTGAGAGATATGGGTGTATTGCAGGTTATCCCAACAGTACATATCGTGGTAATCGCGCTATGACCCGCTATGAATTTGCAGCTGGGTTAAATGCTTGCTTAGAAAGAATTAATGAACTAATTGCCACAAGTACAGCTGATGCTGTTAAAAAAGAAGACTTAGAAACCTTACAAAAACTGCAACAAGAATTTGCCGATGGTTTAGTAGAGTTGCGCGGTAGAATCGACCCACTAGAAGCACGTACCGCCGAACTAGAAGCAAATCAGTTTTCCACTACAACTAAATTATCAGGGGATGTAATTGTCACCTTTGGAGGTGTATATGGTGATGAAAAAGCGCTCACTTCTGATGCGTGGCGGACGATAAATAATACACCTGGTGGTAATAGAGCCGCCAGAGAAGCAGCAGCCTATAGAAGTGCTGGTGGGCGTGACTTAGAAGACAATACAATATTGGCTGACCGAGTGCGAATAATATTGGATTCGAGTTTTTCTGGTCAAGACCGCTTGCGAGTGATATTGAGAGCAAATAATACTCTGGCGTTCAACGCGACAAATCAAGTCTCTGGAACAAATATGACGCGGTTGGCGTGGGATACAACTCTCGAACCAGACAACAGTGTTGGAGTTGCCAAGTTATTCTATAACTTCCCTGTTGGGGATAAGTTGAATGTGACGGTTGACGCAATTGGTGGTTCGTTTTTCGATAACTTCAACACAGTGAACCCGCTGTTCTCGGCGGCTACAACTGGCGCTATTTCGCGGTTTGGTCGTTTTGCACCAATTTATCGCGCTAGTAACTCTGGACTGGCGGTTGGTAGAGGTTCTGGTATTAGTGCCATTTTCAAGCTGAGTGATGCTATTACCTTCTCAGGTGGTTATATAGCTAGAAATGCCGAAAATCCTCTTGATGGTAGAGGTTTGTTTGATGGTAGTTACGGTGCGTTAGGACAAGTAGCGTTTCAACCAAATAAAAACTTGACTCTGGCTTTCACTTACGCCCATTCTTACTTTAGTGCTGTTGATGGTAATGGAGTTGCAACTGGTGATGTGAATGTCTCTGGTTCGGAAGGAAGTACCTTTGCAAATAATCCTTTTGGTACAACTGCAATTCCAATTGCTACATCAGCCAATCATTACGGCATTCAAAGTAGTTACAAGTTGAGCGATAAATTCATCTTATCTGGTTGGGTGGGTTATACACAGGCGATCGCCGAAACAAATTCTGGCAGAAATCCCGTGACTAACACAGTTAATAGAGGGGATAAAGCAGACATTTGGAACTGGGCTGTCACTTTAGGGTTTCCCGATTTGGGTAAAAAAGGTAATGTCGGTGGAATTATCTTTGGTCAACCGCCGAAGGTGACAAGTAATGATTATGGGGCGCAGACTCTCACCGCCACAAGTGCGCGTCGGGAAGATAGCGATACTTCATATCATCTAGAAGCTTTGTATCGTTATCAGGTGAACAGTAATATCTCAATTACACCAGGATTGATTGTGCTTTTTAACCCTGAACACAATAGCAACAACGACACAATCTATGTCGGGACTATTCGGACAACCTTCCGTTTTTAGAAATAGGTTGTCAAAGTTATCAATCAAGCTGTTTGAATATAAAACTGCTCAAACAGCTTTTGTCAGCATATTTATGTAGAAAATTACTCAGCAAGTATAGAAAATCAGTACCTTACTACTATCCTAATTTTTTTTGATAGTGGTAATGTTTATGTATAAAGATTTTTTAGAAACACAACTCAACGGGTCTTGATAGCGATCGCCAAACTTAGATTTGCTCAAAGAAAATGATCAAAATTACGGTTTTATGTTTTGGTTAGCTAAAAACAGGCGTTAACCCAAAGCCCTATGCTCACAAACAGACTGATATAGTACAGGCGATCGCTTTTTATAAAAATGAATTTATTCTTCTTCTGGATGAGCAGCAGCTAACTTTTGCTCTTTCAAGTTTTGTAATTGCTGTAACAGAGAATCTACCTCTGCTTCCAGGTTTTTCAATTTTGCTTGCTGATCTGCTTGATAGTAAGACTTGTTCAGATCACTGATTAAAGTAGCTTGAGACTGCCGTTCTGAAACACTAGATAATGTAGACATTGTTTATTAAATAGATACACAACTCAACTCACACCAATATTAAATATTATAGTAATGTCGGTTTAAGGTTTGTTAAATTATTGTGTAGTTTTCATCACATCATCTGATAGGTTACGAGTTTTGTGATAAGTGACGGCGATGAGAAATTAATGTTCCACTGTTCCTATCGCTACAAAAAATCGAGGTTCTTTATGCTTGAGGGTATAGGGGTTTGCGCTTTACGAGAGTTGCTATTCGGGTTTAGGAGAGCAAGAGGTTATGATAAACTAACGATCTGCACAAAATAAAAATCTTCTAAAAAACTACACCAAACAAAGATAATATTTTTCTGGAATACAAAGTGTAAACCGTGGAGAGACAAAGCTAAATACTAGCTTTCATCATCCATACCCATAAATCTTTAGTGAAAAACTGTTAAAACCTGTGACTGTGAGCTTGTCTGTTGCTAAATCTCATCGCCAACCTTGGCCCGGACTGATAGAAGCCTATCGTGAGTACTTACCTGTCAGTGACAATACACCCGTTGTTACCTTGTTAGAGGGTAACACTCCCTTGATTCCGGTGCCGGCGATCGCAGAACGCATTGGCAGACAAGTCAGCGTATTTGTCAAATACGACGGTCTCAACCCGACAGGCAGTTTTAAAGACCGAGGGATGACGATGGCCATTTCCAAGGCCAAGGAAGCTGGCGCGAAAGCAGTAATTTGCGCGAGTACAGGTAACACTTCCGCCGCAGCCGCAGCTTATGCCAAGCGTGGGGGAATGAATGCTTTTGTGCTGATTCCTGATGGTTATGTTGCTCTGGGCAAATTAGCGCAGGCTTTATTATATGGAGCCGAAGTTCTGGCAATTAAAGGGAATTTTGACCGCGCCTTAGAAATTGTCCGGGAAATGGCCGAGAGCTATCCTATAACTTTGGTGAATTCCGTTAATCCCTACCGTTTAGAAGGACAGAAAACCGGAGCCTTTGAAGTAGTTGATGCTCTGGGTAACGCTCCAGACTGGTTATGTATCCCGGTGGGTAATGCCGGGAATATCTCGGCATATTGGATGGGATTTTGTCAATATCATCAAGCGGGTAAATGCGATCGCCTGCCCAGAATGATGGGATTTCAAGCCGCAGGTGCAGCACCCTTAGTTAACGGTCAGCCAGTAGCCCATCCCGAAACCATCGCCACAGCCATTCGCATTGGGAATCCGGCCAGTTGGGATAAAGCGATCGCGGCTCAAACTGCTAGTCAAGGAACTTTTCAAGCCGTCACTGATGCCGAAATTCTAGATGCTTATCGTCTCTTGGCTGCATCCGAGGGAATTTTCTGTGAACCAGCCAGTGCAGCTTCTGTCGCCGGATTATTAAAAGTCAAAGACCAAGTACCCACAGGTGCAACAGTGGTTTGTGTGCTAACAGGTAATGGACTCAAAGATCCAGATACAGCTATTAAGCACAGTAACAGTCAATTTAAGCAAGGTATCCCAGCCGAATTAACAGCTGTAGCTACAGCAATGGGATTTTAAATACGCACAGTCAAGGGTTAATAGTCAATAGTCATTGATGATTAACCTTCCCAACAACCTCTATAATCTGTTAACAGTTTTGTCTCAGCATTCCCTATTACCTATTTTTAGGATAGATGTAATTTTTAGGGAGCTTGTGTTTGAGAGAAACTTATGCTGGTTTTTTTTAAAATTCTTTTAACTACTCAACAGTTTATTCCTCACGGTCATTGCTATCTTTGGCAATCAAATTTATTAGGACTGCATATTGTATCTGATAGTTTAATTGCACTTGCTTATTATTCCATTCCCTTGACGCTACTTTATTTTGTCCGCCAGCGCCAAGATGTACCATTCAACTGGATATTCTTGCTGTTTGGCACATTTATTATTACTTGTGGCGCTACCCACCTAATGGAAATTTGGACGCTTTGGCATCCTACCTATTGGCTAAGTGGCGGGATTAAAGCGATCGCGGCTGTAGTCTCACTGTACACAGCTTGGGAACTGATATATTTAATGCCTCAAGTACTGGCTTTACCTAGTCCGGCACAACTAGAAGCCGCTAACCAAGAACTCAAGCGAGAAATCAGCGAACGCCAACAGATAGAAGCCGCCTTGCGATGTAGTGAAGAACGTTGGCATTTAGCTGTTGCTGGTACCAATGAAGCAATTTGGGATTTGAACATATCAACTAATCAAACTTTTAGGTCTGAGCGTTGGTATGAGATGTTGGGATATGAACGTTATGAACTCAGCAGTGAAGATGATGAATGGAGCAAACGCATACATCCTGATGATTATGCACAAGTAATTGCAGCCCAAACAGCTTATTTATGGCAACAAACCCCAGATTATAACGTTGAATATCGGCTGCGGCGCAAAGATGGGAGTTACCGCTGGTTTAGATCACGGGCAAAAGCTGTCTGGGATGAACAAGGAAATCCAGTCCGGTTGGTTGGTTCATTAGGGGAAATTACAGACCGCAAACAAGTAGAACTAGCATTGCAAGAGCGAGAAGCAATGTTGCGGCGGATTGGGGATAACCTACCGAATGGGGCAATTTATAAAGTTATTCGGGAATTAGATGGGAGCGATCGCTTTTACTATCTGAGTGCTGGAATTGAAAAAATGATGGAAGTTAGTGCAGCAGATGCACTCAGGGATGCAAGCTTACTCTATCGTCAGTTTATCCCAGAAGATATGCCCCGACTGGAGGCAGCTGTTAACGAGTCAATGCAGCATCTCACCATTTTTAATATTCAACTGCGAATCTGCACACCCAGTGGTCAAATTAAATGGTGTCATTTTCGTTCCTCGCCACGCCAGTTAGAAGATGGTCGAGTCGCTTGGGATGGTTTGGTAGTGGATGTCACCGAACCTAAACGCACGGAAGAAATACTCCGCAAAAATGAAGCCTTGTTAGAAGAATCCCAGCGAGTCGCGCGTTTAGGTAATTGGGAGTATGATTTGTCCACTGGGAAAATTAGCTGGTCAAAAGGTCTATTTGAGCTTTTTCAACGAGATCCAAATCTGTTGGCTCCCAGCTATGAAGAAAATTTGCAACTATATCACCTTGAAGATCGGCAAAAATTAGACCAAGCTGTCAAGCGTACTATTTCAACGGGTGAATCTTACAAACTGGTTTTACGTGCTATCAGATCTGACAAAGAGGAAATTTATGTTGAGGCGATTGGCTATGCAGAGTTAAATGCTAATCAAGAGGTAGTTCGTCTTTATGGTACGGCTCAAGATATTAGCGATCGCATCCAGGCGGAAGAAAAATTGCGCCGCAGTGAAGCCCAGCTAACTACTGCCCAGCATATCGCCCATGTTGGTAGTTGGGAATGGAACTTGGGTGATGAACAACAAATTTGGTCAGTGGAAACCTTTCGGATTTTTGGTCTCTATCCAATTCAACCAGTACCAACTCAAGCAGAATTACTGCGAATGGTTCATCCAGATGATCGCCCCGCTTTACAAGCCCATTTTTTAGCAGCAATTGTCGATGCCTGTCCAATTAATATTGAGTATCGCATTATTCGACCTGATGGCTCAATTCGCTTTTTGGAGTCTAGAGCAGAGGTAGCATATAATACTCAAGAAAAAACAATTAAGTTATTTGGAGCCATTCTCGATATTACAGAGCGTAAACAAACTGAATTAGAAATTATCAAGAGCCGCGACTTGCGCGAAGCTATTTTTAATGAATCTACTGATGCTTTATTTTTAGTTGATCCGACAACATTACTCACTACCGACTGCAATAATCGAGCAGTAGAATTATTTGCCGCTGCATCTAAAGCTGACTTGATTGGGATTGAAGGACACACTCTGCAAAAACGACCTTTTGGTTTTCAAGAGGTAGCTGAAATTCTGACACAAATGAATCAGCAAGGATTTTGGAGCCAAGAAATTGAGTACGTTACAAAACAGGGTAATAGTTTTTGGGGAAACATCGCAGCGAAAGAAATTAGAATTGCTGATCAAGTGATGAATCTGGTGAGAATTACAGATATCAGCGATCGCAAACGCACCGAAGCAGCCTTAACCAAGAGTGAAGAACAACAGCGACTTACACTAGAATTTACCCATATTGGCATCTGGGATTGGAATCTTCAAACAAATGAAGTTATTTGGAATGATAAACTCTATCACTTGCTAGGCTTAGACCCAGAAACATCAACAGCTAAGTATCAGCTATGGCATGATGCCATCCATCCAGATGATGTAGAAAACGTTGAAAAAGCTGTATTGCAAGCTTTGACAACACATACTAACTTTGATGCAGAATATCGCGTAATTCTTCCAAATGGCGAAATTCTCTGGCTGCTAGGCAAAGGACGTGGAATCTACGACACAGCAGATCAGCCTATTCGGATGTTAGGTGTGATTATTGATATTAGCGATCGCAAACTAGCAGAACAAGCACTGCAAGATAAAGAAAATTTTTTACGCAGTATCTACGATGGCGTAGGGCAGTCAATTTTTGTCGTCGATGTTGTAGATGATGATTTTTGCTATGTGGGTTTTAACCACACTCACGAAGAACTAACGGGTTTACGTTCAAATGAGTTGCAAGGTAAAACCCCAGAACAAGTTCTTCCACTAGATGCAGCGGTAATAATCAGACAACATTATCAAAATTGTCTAGCCGCAGGTACAACCATTACTTATAACGAATGTTTACCTTTTAAAGGACAGGAAACCTGGTGGATGACGAGTCTAACACCCCTGAGAGACGAAAGCTCAAGTATTTACCGCATTGTTGGTAGCAGTATTAATATCACAGAGCAACAACGCGCTCAACAAATGCTAGAACTGCAAGCAGTCATTACTCGGAACATGGCTGAGGGGATATGCTTGGTTCGCGCCAACGATGGAATTATCGTCTATGCAAATCCTAAATTTGAGAAAATGTTTAGCTATGACACTGATGAATTAAACGGCTTACATATATCAATTATTAATTATGCAGATGATCAAGCTAAAGCCGAAGAAGTGAATCAGGCCATTCGTGCAGCGGTTTTAGAACATGGCGAAGCCAGCTATGAAGTTCACAATGTGAAAAAAAATGGCACTCCTTTCTGGTGTAGTGCTACCACGTCTATGTTTGAACATCCTGAGTACGGAAAAGTTTTCGTTGCTGTTCACCAAGATATTACCGAACAAAAGCAAGCAGAAGAAAAAATCAAAGCATCTCTCAAAGAAAAAGAAGTTTTACTTAAAGAAATTCACCATCGTGTCAAAAACAATTTAGGCATTGTCAGCAGCTTATTACAAATGCAATGCCGACGCACACAAGACCCGCAAGCATCAGAAATTCTCCGCGATAGCCAAAACCGCATTGCTTCTATTGCCTTAGTCCATGAAAAACTTTACCGTTCCGCAGATTTGGCTAATATTGATTTTTCTCAATATATCCCCGATTTAACAACTCATTTATTCGATTCTTACAATATAACTCCCAATTGTATTAAACTAAAAATCCAAGTTAATGGTGCCAGCCTAGACATTGAAACAGCAATTCCCTGTGGTTTGATTATCAACGAATTAGTTTCTAACGCTTTAAAATACGCTTTTACTGATCGAAGTACAGGCGAAATTCTAGTCAGTTTAGCACAACAAGAATATGACAATTTAATACTTACTGTTCGAGATAATGGAATCGGGCTACCTCAAGATTTTGACAGTAAAAACACGAAAACTCTAGGTATTATTCTTGTCCAAGGTTTAGTTAAACAGTTGAGAGGAAAGATTGAGATTAACTCTCAACAAGGGACAGAATTTAAAATTACTTTTACAAAAAGCAGGGCATGAATATGATGAACATCTCGTCCGATACAAAGAAAACCAACACAGTTCAGGTCTTGATTGTTGAAGATGAGTATATTCTTGCTCTTAATTTACAAGAAAGTTTAGAGTCCCTGGGATACATTGTTGTTGATATTGCTGATACCGCCGAAGCAGCTATTGCCAAAGCAACAGTACTACGCCCAACCTTAATTTTAATGGATATTCGACTGCAAGGTGAGGCTGATGGTATCCAGGCGGCAGAAAAAATTTGGCATGATTTACAAATCCCGATTATCTACGTTACAGGACACTCTGATCAAAGTACTGTAGAACGGGCAACACTCACCTTTCCTTTTGGTTATATTCTTAAACCTATTCGGGAGCAAGAACTCTATGTGTCCATTCAAACAGCGCTGAATCGCTATGAACGAGAACAGTTTTTGAGTACTGTGCTGCGAGGTATGGGGGATGGGGTGATTGTGGTTGATACCCAGTTGCACATAAAGTATATAAATCCAGTAGCAGAAACTCTTACAGGCTGGCAGTTACAAGAAGTGCAAGACCAGATATTAGATCAAGTTTTTCCGATTATTGACGAACAAACCCGGCTACCTGTAGCAAATCCCATTCGTGCTGCTCTAGAACAAGAAAATATTGTATATTTAAGCGATCGCACTTTACTAATTACCAAAGATCAAAAAACTATTCCTATTGCTGATAGTGCAGCACCTCTGCGTGATAACAATGGTAAGATTAGCGGTGCGGTGATAGTGTTTCGGGATGATACACAACGCAGATTAACTCAAGAACGCAACCTCGCACATGAACGCGCTCGTCAGTTAGAAATTCAAATGGCAGAAGTTAAACGGCTGAACCAGTTAAAAGAAGATTTTTTAGCCGCTACTTCTCATGAAATGCGTACGCCGTTATCAAATATTAAAATGGCAATTACAATGCTCGAAAATATTCTCGATCGCCGGCGGATCGTCCAATCAGGTAAGCCTCCAGAAGTAAATGCCGTAGCTCGTTACATCAATATATTACGTTCTGAATGCGAACGCGAGCTAAATTTGGTAGACGATTTATTAAATATGCGTTTCGTTGATGCAGATATATATCCCTTGGAATTAACTTCAATTCATCTGCAAGACTGGCTACCTCACATTACTGAAAGCTTTGAGGAATTTGCTCAAACTCAGCAGCAAATTTTGCAAATAGATGTTCCCCCAGAATTACCTAATATCATGACTGATTTGGCTATCTTGACGCGGATTGTTTCAGAGTTATTAACGAATGCTTGCAGATATACTCCCTTGGGAAAACTGATTACAGTGACGGCTCAACTGACTACAACTTTGAATTATGTAAACCTGCAAGATGAATCATCTGATGTCAAAATTCCTGGGGTAGAAATCATCATCAGCAATTTTGGGGTAGAAATTTCACCACAAGAACAATCTCAAATCTTTGAACCGTTTTATCGTATATCCCAAAATCAAAACCAAGATAAATCTTCGATTTTTGATTTTAATTACCAAGGTCTGCAAAACGAATCTGCACTTAATAGCAGTACAGGTTTAGGGCTGGCTCTGGTAAAAAAACTAGTAGAATATTTGCAAGGTACGATCGCAGTTACTAGTTCTCAAGGTTGGACAAGGTTTACAGTTCAGCTACCATTAACCTTGCCAGAAAGTTCAGATTAAACCTAAATGTTGGCGTAGTGCTTGGCGCATCACGTCAACTGGGACAGTTTCTTGTTGTAACCAAATTTTTAAGGCGGCTGCGCCTTGTTGTACGAGCATTTCTAACCCATCAATCACAATCGCTCCTTGTTTTTCTGCCTGTTGGAGAAATTTTGTCGGCTGGGGAATATAAATTAAATCATAGGCGATCGCACCTGATGGCAGATCAATCATTTCCGCAGCACTCAAAGGTGAGTCATCAACTTTCGGATACATCCCCATTGGTGTAGTATTCACTAATAAATTAGCTTGGGGAATTAGTTTGGCCAGAGTAGGCCATGTATGAACTTGCAGTTTCTCAGCTATGGGTGAACTTCCCCAACTATCCCGGAACTCGATTACTTTTGGTTCATTGCGTCCCACAACATGAATTTCGGCAAAACCCAGTTGATAACAACCTGCAACCACAGCCCTCGCCGCACCGCCATTACCTAAAATTACCGCTACTTTTTGACTCCAATCTTGCTGATATGTTGTTTGTAATGGGGCGATAAATCCCTCAATATCAGTGTTTGTCCCTACCCATTGCTGATTTTTACGGGTAACAGTATTGACTGCACCTATTGCTTGCGCTACGGGTGTAATGTCTGAGAGTAAAGACATAATTGCCTGTTTATGGGGAATTGTCACACTAAAACCTGTCACCCCAATTGCCGCAAAACCTGCGATCGCTATTTGTAAATTCTCTGGTTTAATAGGAAAAGGTAGATAAATATAATCTACGCCTAACGCTGCTAACGCTGCATTGTGCATCACTGGCGACAGCGAATGTTCCACCGGATGTCCAATTACACCTAATAATTTGGTAGTGCCTGTAACTTTAGTCATTGATTAATAGTCAATGGTCAATGGTCAAATTACTATTCAACAGTGGTAAGTAAAGAAGTATATTCTACCTTAGACCACCTAATATATTCAAAGCTTAGAGCTTAGGCATTAGATGTGGCTGTAGTATTATTTCAAACTTAATCGACTTAGCTCAACAGGTGAATGGAGATGCAGCTTGCCAAACGCCACTTGGTATGCCAGAACCTAGAGAATCGCCAGAATTCACCTACAATCTATCCTGATGATTTATAAAACTTTCAATCGATTGGCAGTTAAATGTAGTGCTTTATCATTTGTATTCTTGATTACTCTACTGAGTTGTGTACTGCTCAACACATTAGTTGCTCATGGCACTACTAGCCCTCTTGATGAGGTACAAATTGTTTCTCAAACAGTAGTTGGTAAACCGGGTTTTTTCCAAGTGGGTCAATCAACCAAAGGTCGTTGGTGGTTTATCGCTCCTGATGGCAAAGCTTTTTTTTACAAAGGAGTAACTTCTGTCAATTTTGGCTATCCAGATGCTTATGTACCTATTGTGACCAAAAAATATGGTAGAGATCCTGCGAAATTCCGTCAAGCAGCTTTTGCGCGACTGCGAAGTTGGAATTTTAATGCTTTGGGAGCCTGGACTCCTGCTGAATTATGGGATCGGGGTATGCCTTACACTGTGATACTGGATTTTGTGAAAGTAACTCCACCCGCGGGATTGAAATTAGATGATTGGAAATTGAACTTACCAGATGTCTTTGACCCAGAATGGATAAAAGCAATTGATGCCAAAGCAAAAAGTGTAATTACTTCTATACATCAGAGCAAACTTCTTGTTGGCTATTTCACTGATAATGAACTGAGCTGGTACGATTTGGAAACACCAGACCTCAAAGAAAAGTTGAATCCAGAATTGTTGTTAACAGATCAAGTTAAACCTGCGTTGCTGCAATTGTGTCTGAGTCTAGATCCAAAACAACCTGCATATCAGGCTGCATGGAAATTTGTACTTCAGCGACATGGAAATAATTTAGAGCAATTAGCTCGTGATTGGCTTCTAAATACCAAGACTCTTAAACACATCAAGCAGTTAACAAAGGCAGAAATTACTATTATCTCTCAACCATACTTGCAAGACCTCAGATTATTTGTACAAGAATATGCCAGCAGATATTTTATGTTGACAGCGGCAGCTATTCACCGCTATGACCGTAATCATTTAATCTTAGGATGTAGGTTTGGTAAACCGCCTAGTAAAGAAGTTTTTTCAGCTGTTAAAAGACCTTGGGTCGATGTAGTATCTGCTAACAATTATCGCTACGATATGTATAATCGGATGGATATTTACTACCAATCAACACATTTACCTGTGCTGAATACTGAGTTTAGTTGGGGACATAATGTTTTTTCTCAGCATCTTTTAGCAGAAGAAGCAATAGATGATTTATCTCCGACAGAACGTATGCTTCGTAATGGCGAAAACTCCTTAGCACTAGCTCTAACTCATCCTGGTCTGGTTGGTTACACTTGGTATCGTTGGGTTGATTTGAGTAGTTATAAACCACCAATTAGTCATGGTCTTGTTAATCTTCAAGATGAACCTAATCGATTACATACAAATTTATTGACAAATTTGAATAGCAAAGCTGAAACAATAGCAGTTTCAAGTTCAAATAACTGATGTTATTGGTTAGAGCGATATCACTGCATCATCTCCTGCAACGCCACCGTCTTACCCAAGGAGCCTGTACACACCCCTACTCCTTCTTCTATCCTGCTCTACAATTATTAAGAACTACTTAACATTTCTTATAACTATGCAGGTAAGTACAGCAGCCTCTACAAATGCAGTTCCTGGTCAATATTGGCAGTGGCGAGGTCAAAAAGTTTACTATGTGCGTGCAGGAAAATCACAACCGCAACGTCCGCCTTTGTTGTTGGTGCATGGGTTTGGCGCTTCCACAGACCACTGGCGCAAAAATATCAATGGATTAGATCAAGATTTTGAAGTGTTTGCGATTGATTTATTAGGATTTGGGCGATCGGCTAAACCCAAATTGCAGTACAGTGGTGATTTATGGCGTGACCAACTCCATGATTTTATTAGAGAAGTGATTGGTCGCAAAGCTGTCATAGCAGGTAACTCTCTAGGTGGCTATGCCAGCTTGTGTGTTGCAGCCCAATATCCTGATAGTGTTGCTGGAGTAGTATTACTCAATAGCGCTGGCCCCTTTAGCGAAAACCAAACCACGGCCGAACCAGAAGCTTTACAATCACAAATTCAACCCCCAAAACAACCGTCACCATTACAGCAAATTTTGGGTAATGGTGTTAAGTGGGTTTTGAAACAATCTTTCTCCCGATTTTTAATATTTCAATATGTGCGACAACGTTGGGTAATTCGCCGCACTTTAGAAAAAGTTTATTTAGATAAAACTGCAATTACAGACCAATTAGTAGAAGACATTTATCGCCCTGCTTTTGATACTGGCGCTTTTGATGTTTTTGTTTCTGTTTTTAGCAGCCCTCAAGGAGAAAAAGTTGATGTGCTATTGCAGCGATTAACCTGCCCTTTATTATTATTATGGGGCGAAGCTGATCCTTGGATGAAGGCAAAAGAACGTTCCCAAAAATTCCAGCAATATTATCCTCAACTGACCGAATATTTTCTCAATGCAGGTCATTGTCCCCATGATGAAATTCCAGAGCAAGTCAATCAACTTTTAAGAGATTGGGTTATGTCTATTTCTTAGTAATATTAGGTTGGGTGCTTTACCCAATCTAGTTGAGATGCGATCGCACTCGGTTAAATTGAATATCTGAGATTTCAAACCCTAATAGGGATTAGTTGAAATTGCAATACTCCAGTACTGCCCTTCAGGTGCGTATATATGGTTTCAATCCCTAATAGGGATTAGTTGAAATTGCAATTCGCCTTTTATAAAGAGGGGGCTATACCCATCTTTACGTTTCAATCCCTAATAGGGATTAGTTGAAATTGCAATATCGCACGACTCAAAAATCGCTTCCCGGAAGAGGTTTCAATCCCTAATAGGGATTAGTTGAAATTGCAATTACCAAAACTGTTCGCGTTCCTTTGAGTAAAGCTGCTCTTGTTTCAATCCCTAATAGGGATTAGTTGAAATTGCAATATTAGGATAGATTAATTATTTGCAGTGTGTAATATGTCTGTTTCAATCCCTAATAGGGATTAGTTGAAATTGCAATTTAATCTGTTGCAGCTAAATTGTTCCCATTTTCGTTTCAATCCCTAATAGGGATTAGTTGAAATTGCAATTCTCGATCCACTGCAATTCTAAGCCAAATTGTGCTGCGTTTCAATCCCTAATAGGGATTAGTTGAAATTGCAATCCACCAGGCGTACAAGTGTGGTTCCTTCCTAAAGGGTTTCAATCCCTAATAGGGATTAGTTGAAATTGCAATTTGGGCGATCGCTCCTACCATCCGCGCCTACGTTTCAATCCCTAATAGGGATTAGTTGAAATTGCAATAGCAGGCATTATTTGAGTAGTCTTTGGTTGAGCTGTTTCAATCCCTAATAGGGATTAGTTGAAATTGCAATTCAAGCGAATAATGAAAAGCAAAACGGGCATACAGTTTCAATCCCTAATAGGGATTAGTTGAAATTGCAATATTCCCAATCCTTATAAATCACCAACTCCATCACCGTTTCAATCCCTAATAGGGATTAGTTGAAATTGCAATAGTGTTAAATATACTATTGCACTTGTTGAAGGGCGTTTCAATCCCTAATAGGGATTAGTTGAAATTGCAATCTCAAGCGTTGGTCAAAAAGGTGGCGCTTTTACTGTTTCAATCCCTAATAGGGATTAGTTGAAATTGCAATCATTTCCAATTATAGCAGTAAAAGCCATAATTGCAAGGTTTCAATCCCTAATAGGGATTAGTTGAAATTGCAATTTTATATGTTAGAGCTAGGGTTGAAAATTGCAAATGAGTTTCAATCCCTAATAGGGATTAGTTGAAATTGCAATCGCGGGAGCCAGAAAAGCTTACTATATTTAGTTTTCAAGGTTCGATTTCGCGGATGGGATGATTTTAGCACAAGCAAATGTCAGTTGATTGAACGAAAATATCTGAAATATAGACTGCGTAAGGTGCGCGGATGATTTTAATGAAATTTTCTGGAAAAAGCTTGTACTCTAAGGAATTCAGCGATTGTTGCTTAAAGGCGATTTTCTACACCTACCCATTCGCGCATTTGGAGAGATTTTTTGTTGTGCTGTTCAGATCCCCAACTTTTTGAAAAAGTCGGGGATCTAGATATTACATCAAGATTTGGCGGATTAAAATACTCATGACTTCATCTGAGTTGGCGGTTGGTAGCAGTGGACTCCAGTCGCCGACGCTGGCGTAACCAACGATGTGTAAATGATGAATGGTACTAGTAACGACTTGAGTAGAGCCTATCAGTATGTGCTTAATTGGTTCGCGGTGAGGAAGTTGGTGTTCTGGAGATTGATTGCGGGTGTTTAGATGAAAATCTGCGTTACCTAAATATTGTTGTAACTTTGGCTGGGCGGACTTTTGGATTTGTGGCATCATAATATTTGTACTCTGATGTTGGGTATTAGAGAAAGGCGATCGCAGACTCTTGGCCGAGGGCGATCGCTTTTCTCATGCCTCTATTCTAAAGTATAAAATTATACTTGTCAATTACTAATGCAAAGATTTTTATTAATAATTCCACCATTTTTAGAGAAATCAAATAATACGAAATTATAGGGTTTTTAGAGTTTTAATTGAATGTTGATAGAGAATTATATAAGAAATTAATTTAAAAATTTAAAATATCTAATGATTCTTCTATTTGTAAATCTAAGACTCGTCCTCGTGCATCTTTCAGCGCATCTAATTTGCCTTCTTGACGATAAAGTTCTACAGCCTTTTGAAAGTCTGTAATTGCTTCTTGTTTATCTCCAATTTCTGATTGCACATTGCCACGGTTGTAATAAGCATCAGCATAATTAGGATTAATTTTGATTGCCTGAGTATAATCTTCAAAAGCTCCGGCATTATCGCCTAAATCATAACGAGCGTTACCTCGATTGTAATAAGCATGAGCATCATGAGGGTTAATGGCAATGCCTTGAGTGTAATCATCAATTGCACCTTCATAATCGCCTATATCAGCACGAGCATTACCACGATTTTTATAAGCAATCGCATCGTGGGGATTCATTTTGATGGCTTTAGTAAAACTTTGCTGATATCCTAAAAAATAACGTGACATCCCACGGTTTTTATAAGTTATGGCATAGTTAGGATTAATTTTGAGTGCTTGAGTATAGTCTTCGATTGCGCCTTGATTGTCTCCTAAATGAGAACGAGCATCAGCGCGGTTTTTATAAGCAACAGCCATATTAGGATTTAGTCTAATAGCTTGAGTATAATCATCAATAGCTGCGGTATAGTCGCCTAATTGATAATGAGCTAAACCTCGTTTGATATAAAATTTGGCATCATTGAGATTAATTTTAATTGCTTGAGAATAATCTGCGATCGCTTCTGCATAATCTCCTAGTTGATAATAGCTTAACCCCCGCTGATAATAAATTTCTGCATCATTTGGATGTAATTTTAAGGCTTGGCTATAGTGAGCGATCGCATCTGAATATTCTCCTTTAACTAAGCAATTATGCCCTAGTTTTAGATAATCAATTTCTTGTGGATATATTAATGACTTCTCAGGTTGATTAACTGGTAACTTAGGTGAAAATAACTGAGAATGATTAGTTGATAAAAAACTCTGCGGTTTGTGGTTATCTTCTAACTTGGCTAAGTTGTAATTAATGGCGGGTTGATACTGTTCTAAATAGCAACGCAAACCACCACCATATAATAATTGTTCTATCCCGAAAGCGATTCTCCCTGTTTTGAGTTTAATCATCCGGGTAGGTAGAAACCCAGCCAAAAAAAGATGATATTCAGATTGAGCTTCGTGTACTTCTTCTTGAATTAAGATGCAGACGATAACTGCATTTTTTTCTACTTCTTCGGAACTGACAGACCATCTTACTTTATCAAGGCTGCCATGCCGAGATTTGACTTCAATGCCGACTGATGGGTTAGTGGTCAGGGTAAAATCAATTTTACCGTCACCGCCGAAGCGTTTTTCATAATCGACTTCGGTAATTAAATCCGCCAAACGTTCTTTGACAACTTCCTCACCTAATTTACCTTTGAGATAGCTGATAAAAACGTCACGTACTGGCGAAACCCGCTTATATTTTTCCGCCATCAGCCAGCAAAAATCTCGCAGAATTTTTAATCTTTCGCCAGAGATTATAATTAATTCACTATATTGAGCTTCTGTTTCGCAATGAAGCAGAGAACCGGATGTTAACCTTTGAATAAAATCAGACTGTAGCGATCGCAGTAGCGTAATCCAGTCCATTGATATATCTGCGAATCTTTGAATTTAGATTATTGTATTCAAATATTCCAGCCGCGTAAACATTTAATAGTGGGGAAAACTCATATTTCCCATATCCCCGACTTATTCAATAAGTTGAGGATTTAGATTGTCAAGAATAATTTAGGGTAGCTATAGACGTTGTGAATAGCTAATTGCAATAATTGTTGATAAACTTAATCAGCAATATAGTTTGACTCAACTATGTAAAACTATATACAAAAAATTATTGTAATTTACAGTAATACCCGGTACAATCTCAGACTTATTGAATACATATAGTACTTATCAGTAAATTAATCTATTTATGGCAATATTACATCCCTCTCCTCTTGGTGGTAAAAAAAATACACGTACAGTCGGGCGCAATTTTCAGTCGGGATTTTTAATCCTATTCACTCTCTCAATGTTAACGGGCATTGGGGCGAGGTTAGCTTATTTGCAAATTGTTGAGGGGGAAACGCACCGCCAACGGGCTGAGTCTAACCGCATTCGGGTAATTGCTAAACAACCAGAACGCGGAAATATTTTTGACCGGAATGGCAAACTGTTGGCTAGTACACGTTATCCTCGTTCTGTGTATCTTTGGCCGATGGCACATACTAAACCTTCTTGGCCAATTGTTGGGCCAAGGTTAGCCAGCATTTTAGATATTCCCCAAGCAGACATCGAAAAAAAGCTAGATGAAGCCGGTGCATATTCATCTTCTTTAATTAGAATTGCCCGTGACTTGAATGAAGCACAAGTCACGGCGATGAAGGAGTATGAAAACGAACTACCAGAAGTAGAAGTTCATACGGAAGCCGTACGTTACTATCCCCACGGCACAGCCCTTGCTCATGTACTGGGTTATACACGAGAGTTAACCGCTGAACAGTTAAAAGAAAGAAAACAAGAAGGCTATCGCTTAGGTGATGTCATCGGTCAGATGGGAGTCGAAAAGGCTTATGAGAAATTATTAAGGGGTGAATGGGGCGGTCAGCAAGTAGAAGTAGATGGGGCTGGGCGACCGTTGCGGGTGTTAGGAGAGAAACAAGCCAAAGCCGGGAATGATCTACACTTGACCTTAGATTTAGATATACAGAAAGCTGCCGAAAAAGCCTTGGGCGATCGCGATGGTGCTATTGTGGCGATTAACCCAAAAAATGGTGCAGTTTTAGCCTTAGTTTCCCATCCCACCTTTAACCCCAATATCTTTTCTAAACAAAAACTCACGCAAAAAGACTGGGAATCTGTCCAAGGTGAAGACCATCCTCTGGTAAATCGCGCCCTCAGCGCCTTTCCCCCCGCCAGTACTTTTAAAATTGTCACTGCAACTGCGGGGTTAGAATCAGGGAAATTTTCTCCCAGCACAGTTTTACAAACCTACGGTTCTTTAAACATTGGCGGAACCAGATTTGGCGAATGGAACCATGCAGGTTTCGGGCCTTTAGGATTTGTCGGCGCATTACAGTGGAGTAGCGATACTTTCTTTTATCAAATAGGTAGGGGAGTTGGTGGCCCGACTTTAATTGAATGGACTCGCAAGTATGGATTTGGGCAAAAAACTGGCTTTGAGTTCACCTCAGAAGAAACCAAAGGTTTAGTCCCAGATGAAAATTGGAAGCAAAAAGCCTGGAAAATCCCCTGGACTGTCGGCGATACAATTAATATGTCTATTGGTCAAGGTGCTTTACAAACCACACCTTTGCAAGTAGCGATTATGTTTGCAGTTCCAGCAAATGGTGGCTATCGAGTCCAGCCGCATTTACTCAAAGATAATGAAGAAGCTAAAAGCTGGCGTGAATCTTTAAATATGCAGCCGACAACCATTAAAGTTCTGCGCGATGGACTACGTAAGGTTGTGGCTGAAGGTACAGGTAAAGCTTTAAATAAGCCGACAATTCCCTCTGTGGCTGGCAAAAGTGGTACAGCAGAAGCCTGGAAAAATCGCGTCAAGCAAAATCATGCTTGGTTTGGTGCATATACGCCAGCTGATAACCCAGAAATGGTAATTGTCGCTTTTGCAGAACATTCTGGTGGTGGTGGTGGTGCGATCGCCGCGCCAATGATTTTACAAATTATGGAAGACTATTACCAAAGAAAGTATCCAGGTAAATATCAAAAACCAGAGGCGAAAAAACCATAGTTTGAAAGTGGGCTAAGTCTGGCAACATTGGTTTTATCAAAACAGAATTCAGGAGTCAGAAGCGAGAATTTAGAATTGGATTCTCGGCGATATTATTGATTTTGACTTCTGAATTATCTTGCAATTCAATCCAGTTTAATGAATATTCCGCCTACAGACTATGAATATCAATTTGTTCTTACTTTAGACAGAGAGAAGAGAAGCCTTCTGAGTTGTAGTATTTTAGATGTCTTTCTTGATTCATTTAACAAGAAGATATTCCAAATCTTCTGACAGATGTATTGCTAATTTAAAAGACTCAAACAAATTAAGGTTTTGATTATTTTTATCATGCCTATATGCCTAAATTGTAGTGCAGAGATGAGGCGTTCTTTTGTTTGGAGCAACATATCAGTTCCCGAACGGATTATGTTGGCTATTGATGGGAGTCCGAGATAGCAGAAGTTTTGCAACAAGGATTTTATGAAAGCATTATTGCTCTACCCTCAGTTTCCCCAGTCCTTTTGGTCTTACGATCGCTTCATGGAAATCGCCGGACTGAAAGCCGTTTTACCGCCACTAGGAATTATCACAGTTGCAGCACTACTACCCCAAGAATGGGAAATTAGATTTTGCGATCGCAATGTCAATCTGGAAACAGAAGCTGATTGGGAGTGGTGCGATATCGTCATCTTGTCGGCAATGCTGGTGCAGAAACCAGATTTTCATGCCCTGATTCAAAAAGCTGTGCGCTTAGGTAAAAAAGTCGCAGTCGGTGGCCCTTACCCAACATCTATTCCACAAGATGCTTTGAACTCTGGAGCGCATTATTTAATTTTGGATGAGGGGGAATTAACTGTTCCGCAATTTTTAGCAGCCCTCAATCAAGGTCAAGAACAGGGGATATTTCGCTCTCTGGAAAAACCTGATGTCAGCCAAAGCCCCATGCCTCGTTTTGACTTGCTAAAACGGGATGCTTACTTGATGATGGCTATCCAGTTTTCTCGCGGTTGCCCCTTTAACTGCGAGTTTTGCGATATTATTACGCTCTACGGTCGCAAACCACGCACAAAAGAGCCTCTGCAAGCCATCGCCGAATTACAAACTCTGTATGATTTAGGCTGGCGAGGGTCATTATTTATTGTTGACGATAACTTTATTGGCAATCAACGGAACGTCAAACGTTTTTTGCGGGAGTTGATTCCTTGGATGCAGCAGCACTCCTATCCCTTCACATTCATCACTGAAGCCTCTGTGAATTTAGCCGAAGATGAAGAACTGTTGCAATTAATGAATGAGGCAGGTTTTTATGCAGTTTTTCTCGGCATAGAAACTCCTGACCAAGAAAGTTTGCACTTAACACAAAAACTGCAAAATACTCGTAGTCCTCTGGTGCAAGCCTGTCAAAAGATTAATCAAGCAGGCATACTCATCTATGCAGGATTTATCCTCGGTTTTGATGGAGAACGCCCAGGCGCAGGAGAAAAAATTCAGGCTTTTGTCGAACAAACCAATATTCCTCAACCAATGTTGGGCATTCTTCAAGCTTTGCCCAATACTGCTTTATGGAACCGTCTGCAAAAAGAGCAGCGTTTATTAGAAAGTAAGGGTATTGGTGGAACTGAAGTGGGAGACCAGAATACCTTAATGAATTTCATCTCCACACGTTCCATTGATGAAATTGCCAGAGAATATGTAGAGGGCTTATGGACTTTATATGAACCTAGAAACTATCTGAGACGCTGTTTTCAGCAATGTCTAAGTCTTGGTTCCCTCGCCCAGCGAAAACAAGCTATGCAATTGTCTCCAGGCAAGGCATTGCGGCTGGTTGTTCAGTTAATCTGGCTTCAAGGCTTACGTCAACCGGAAATTCGTGTGCAGTTCTGGCAACAACTATGGGCAATTCTGGTGACAAAACCGCAAGTTTTAAATATGTATTTAGGACTATGCGCTGCGGGAGAACATTTTTGGGAGTACCGAGTTTTAGCTAGGCAACGAATTACTCAACAATTAGGCTACGACCCACTCACAGCCTCTGCATTACCTAAGCAAGAACCAGTACTAGTAAAGTAGGATAGGCGATCGCCTACCCTACTTTACTATACCAACCGTTGTGCGCGATCGCGCTATTTAAAGTTGACTAGGCGAGATCCCCGACTTCTTTAAAAAGTCGGGGATATGAACACTGCTAATTTTGAGATTTATTACTATTTACTATCTATTAATTCATCTAAAGAAATACCAAAATTTATATTTTCATGATAAAAATTACAATTATCGTTTCGGCAATTGCTGGGACTGTGCAACTGTAGAAAGCTTTGCCAACATTTGAGTGCGAGATGAAACTTCTAGCTTGCGGAACATTCTTTTTAAAGCTTGTTTCACAGAGTTCTCGGTAATCCACAATTCACGACTAATTTCTGCATTGCTTCGTCCTTGGGCGACTAAAGTAGCAATTTCCAGTTCACGAGGTGTTAAACGCGCTGTTTGTAAGGGTAGATGTTGGGATTTGCTCATTGTTACCCAAGTGGAAATATGCAGACAAATCGCACTCAAATCTGTGAGGTTGTGGGAATCGAATGCAGGCATTCCTTTTTCACGGGTAAATCCTATAGCACCTATTAGCTGACCATTACTGACAATTGGCCCTGCCATTACGTGCCAGTGGTCAGCACGCGGACAAATCAATCGCCATGTTTTCGGTTCTACTACCAAAGCTTCATGAACAGGCGCATGGCGTTCTAATAAGTAGCGGGCAACTGGGTTGTATTGGGGTGATAAAGCAACTTGCAACACTTTTTGAACATTGCTGTCAATTAGATGAGTTTGATTAAAGAAAAACAGTCCGCAGCGTGTAGCTGAAAAATACTGACTCATGTCTGCGGATATGTGCGATCGCAATGTCTGTTCATCTTTAGCTTGGGCAATTGCACGAAATAGAGCGATTAAAGCAACCATAATTGGCAAATTGTACACTTTCGAGGTCTAGGAGCAGTATCACAATCAGATTTATCTTAGCTGTAGTCAAATTCAGTATTTACCTTTTTGGAGAAATTTACTATGACTACAAATTCTGATTACGCTGATCCATCAGTTATTGTTGATACTCAATGGCTGGCAGATCATCTCAATGATCCTCATGTTCGCATTATCGAAGTGGATGTGAGTCCAGAGCCTTACAAAAATGCTCACATCCCTGGTGCTGTATTTTGGAACATTTTTACAGATTTACTATTGCCAAATTTGCAGATAAATTTTGATGCGATCGCTTTTACAAAGTTGATGGCACGCTCAGGCGTTACCAATAATACAACAGTAGTTGCCTACGGCAGTTATCCCGGCATCGGCGGCTGGATTTTTTGGTTGTTAAAAGTCTTTGGTCACGATAATGTCCGAGTTCTCAATGGCGGCTATCAAAAATGGCAGTCAGAAAATCGTCCCCTCGCAACTGAGTTATCTACATTTCCCAGCACTGATTATCAACCTCAAGCGCTTAATCATAGTTTGAGAGTCTTACATCCTGAAGTTGAAGCGGCAATTCATCAACAGGAACCCATTTTGTTAGATGTCCGCACAATTCAAGAATACAACGGTGAGTGGTTTTTTAATCAGCCACCCAAGGCCAATGAACGCACCGGACATATCCCCAGCGCAGTTCATCTCGAACATCTCCTGACACTAAATGAAGATGGTACTTTTAAATCATTCGACGAATTAAAAAATCTATATACCAGTAAAGGTATTACACCCGATAAAGAAATTTTTCCCTATTGTGCGATCGGTGGGCGTTCTGGATACACTTGGTTTGTTTTAAAGTATCTACTCGGCTATCCAAATGTTCGCAATTACGACGGCTCTTGGAATGAATGGAGTCGTTTAGTAGACCCATCCGCACATGGCAAATGCTGATGGTGACTGGGCTTGACAAATTTGGATACAATAAAATAATCCTTTGGTGAAAAACAAGGAGGGAAAAGAGTATGTTTGTTTTTAAGGTTCTGCTCGCTCTTTTCTGGAATCTTTTGATTTTTGGGGGACTATTATTTATCCCAGCAGGAACACTTTTTTGGTGGCGTGCGTGGATATTTCTTGGTGTTGTTTCTGTGAGCGTGATTGCAGTGATGATCACTGTGTTCCGAGAGAATGAAGAATTATGGAATGAACGCCTCAAGCCATTCATCCAGGAAGGTCAACCTATTGCTGACAAAATTATTATTAGCCTTTTCGTCATTGCATTCTTCTGTCTAATTGCTATTATTCCCCTAGACCTGTTCCAATTTCACTTATTGAGCAAACCAGGTACACTAATTTCCAGCTTAGGACTGTTGCTTTTTATTGTGGGTTGGTGGATTATTTCTCTTTCTTTCAAGGAAAATACTTTTGCTGCACCAGTAGTCAAGCATCAGACAGATCGTCAACAAATAGTAATAGACACCGGAGTTTATAGCTTGGTGAGACATCCTATGTATGCAGGTGCGATTTTATTGATGATTGGGATGCCTTTGTGGTTAGAATCTTATGCGGCAGTTTTGTATTCGATATTACCTATACTACTGTTAATTGTACGCGTTCAGTTTGAAGAAAAATTCTTACGCCAGGAATTAAAAGGTTACGATGTTTATACCGAAAGAGTTCGATACAAGCTTTTACCATACCTTTGGTAAAGGCAATTAATTACAATTCCATCATGAACTGATAAGTAGAGTGGCGTAAATATTTACTGTTCTGTTCCCACAGGCGTAGGTGTTTCTGTCGGCGTTTCTATCGGTGTGGGCGTTTCTATGGGTGTGTCTGTGGGTGTTGGTGTTGGTGTTTCCACAGGAATGGGATTTTCCGCAGAAATAGTGAGTTGATAATCTACTGATGTTGAGGCTGTAGAAGCGATCGCAAACTCATAATATCCCTTTTCGGGTAATTCTGCGGTTAAAGTGCGTTTTGTCGAGTCTTCTAAAAGTCTGATTTTGCCAGAGGGGGAATAAACTGATAATAAAACTTGAGAACTCGCTTTGAGATTCAAATCTAAGGTTTGCCCTTTAGCTAGTCCAGCAATGAAAATTTTACCAGTTCCTGGTTTGAGAGTTCCACTGACTGTTTTACTTGTAGCTTCTGGATCAAAAACAATCTTGGCAAAAGCATTGCCATTGAGGATAGCACTAAGTTGATCATTCACAAACCCATACCAAACTTGCCCGATGGGTTCCTTCATAAAATCTCGCCCACGCTGTTCGGGAAATATGCGGTAAAAAGCTACGTCGCCTAAATCATATAAAGCACGACTACCAACGTTAATTTTATTGACTGCGGCTTTCCAGCGATCGCGATCGGCTGCGGTATAATTCCCTAGTTGTCGCCGTGATTGATTACTGAGAACGGAAAGTTTACTTAACAATTCATCCGCAGTTTTATCCCAAGCCGCCCGCAAACTTTCATCTTCTGGTTTATCGCTGATGGTACGCCCTTGTAAACTAGGATTTCTCCGCCAAAAGATTTGATTAACTAAGTTTACATAAAAGCTTTGCTCAATTCCCAACTCTTGACGGCGATCGCTTAATTTTTCTTTGCGTTGCTTTTCTTCTGGGGAATAATTCTCGGAAGCATCAACGGGTTGGGTAACGCTGGGTGTTGGTGTGGGGTCAATATTATTCCCACCATCATTATTATTGCGATTTGTCCCTAACCACAGTACCCCAATCACACTAACAACTGCTAATGTTGCGGCAAAGGTTTTAGTTGGTGTCCACTGACTTTTGGCTTGGGAAATAGGTGCGGGGGATGCAGGAATGAAACGCGGCGGTGTTGGATTAACTGAAGGAGAAGGGGCGACTGCGAAAGTAGCGGAGGTTTCCTGCTGAGGTGTAACAGGTGGTTGAGTGACAGGATATTGAATCGGTGTAGGGTTAAGTGCGTGTAAAACTTGACTAGCAGATTGATAGCGATCGCTCGGACGAGGCGCTAACATTTTATCTAACACCTGTGCTAACATCGGACTCACACTAGCGTCCTGCTGCCATTTCCAAGCCAGAGTGTAATTATCTAATAATTCTTGTGGTTGTTTACCTGTTAATAATACTAATATCGTGACTGCCAAAGCATATAAGTCACTATGGGGCGATACTGCACCAGTTTGCATTTGTTCTGATGGTGCAAAACCGATTTTACCCAATAAAGTCGGCGCGGGCGTAGCTGCTGCACCTGGTTGGTAATATTGCGAAGCAACTGTGGCGACTACTTGTTTCACACCACCAAAGTCAATTAATACTGGTAGTTGGTCGGCAGTGCGTAAAATTAAATTATCTGGCGAAATATCTCGATGAATCACATCCTGGGAGTGGATATATTCTAAAACTGGCAAAATCTGCTGTAATAGTTGCCGTACTTCTGCTTCTGTAAACCGTAAACCTTGCTGTTTGCGGGTATTTAATAAAGAATTATATGTCTGTCCCTCTACATAATCTTGCACTAAAAACAGGTATTCCTTACCTTGCAGATTTGTCCGAAACAGTTCACGAAAGCGGGGAATTTGGGGATGTTGCAACTTGTAGAGAACACTAGCTTCACGCTGAAATAGTTCTTCCGCTTTTTGTAAAACGTAAGCTGTTTGTACTTGGGGAGAAAATTCTTTTAAAACACAAAGTTCGCGGAAGCGGTTGATATCTTCAGCTAAATAAGTGCGTCCAAATCCACCTTGCCCGATTTGACGGACAATAACATAGCGATCGCTTAAAGTTAAACCAGCTTGAATACCATTACTTACAGGTAAACCTTGCAAATTCTCACCACACTGGAGACAAAATCGGCTACCTGTGGGATTTTCATGACCTTTAGAGCAATAGAATTTAGTCATTGGTCAATAGTCAATAGTCAATAGTGGTGAATGAGTCATACATTCTTCCCCTACACTGCTGCACCCTTGCACCCTTACACCCCTGCTTCCTATCACACTCATCACCCTGACACCTTAACTAATTGTTCGATTGTATTTTACTAACTTTATCAGCCGCGATCGCATACCAAATTTGACCGTAAGTTTGTTGGTTCTGTTTCTCCTGTTGCTTTCCGGGAAATAATTCGGCAAATTTTTGATTTGTCTCTTTGTTCAACTGACTCATTGTATAGTCACCTAACTTTCCAGTTCTAGCTTGCAGTCTCCATCTTTCGTAATCTTTTTGACTGTAGCTTCCCATTTTCCTACGTGCGGCGGGGCTGAGTTCAGCCTGTTCTAGTTTATCCAACAAGTCATCACCAATTCTCAACCACTCATCGCGCAAAGCCTTATCTTCCGATTTCGATGTGATGGTGCGCCCTTGCATTTCTGGCTTCTGACTGTAAAATAAAGCGTCTACCATCCGGATGAAGAAGACTTCTGATATTTCCAACTCTTGACGACGCGCCAGCACATCCCCATTTCCTTTGTTGCTGACTGGTTGAGCCAGCGGATTAGGTAATGATGGTATTGTGGGCAATGATATAGAAGGTATGGTGATAGATGTTATACCTCTGACTACGGCATTTACCGCTGCCAAAGTGCCAGCAACTGTTAAACCGACTATGGCTGTACCCAGCATACTCACTGCAAAAGGACGTAACCACATAGGTAAAGGTAAAGTCCGGCTCACAGCTTGAGTTCTTTGATGGATTCTACTGACTATCGCGTTAGCGCGTTTTTGTCCCGGCGAGACTATTTGAGTCTTCAGTTTGGTAATATATGGATTACCTGGTTTAGTGACAGCTGGCGATGGTAACTCTTTGAGAACTTGTTCGGCTGTTTGATAGCGATCGCTCGGTTTATAAGCCAGCATCTTTTTCAATACCGATTCTAATTTGGGGCTAACTTTAATTTCCTTACCCCAATACCATAGCCCTTGATAGCTGTCGTATAATTTTTGCGGTTCCTTCCCTGTCAATAATACGAGTATCGTCACCGCTAAAGAATATAAATCACTGCTGAGAAATACTTTTCCTTGACGAATTTGTTCTTCCGGTGCGTAACCTTTTTTACCTAATAACGTGTGATTCACCGCTAACTTTGTGAACCAAAACCCTTGGGATGCGGGTAATTGCTTCACCCCACCAAAATCAATCAGCACAGGTAAATGGTCAGAACGCCGCCAAATCAAATTATCCGGTGAGATATCACGATGTACAACATCTTTGGAATGGATATAAGACAACACAGGTAAAATCTGTTGCAGCAGCAGAATGATTTCTTCTTCCGTAAAAGTTTGTCCTTTAGCTTGACGTTGTTCTAATAACTGGCAATAATTATCACCCTCTATGTAATCTTGCACCAAAAAGAAAAAATCTTTACTACCTATCTGCACCTGTAAAGAAGCATGAAACTGGGGAATTTGCGAATGTTGGAGTTTTTTCAGTACGTTTGCTTCCCTTTCAAATAACTCCTTGGCTTTGAGTAAATCTTGTTGTGCTTGGACTTGTGGCGCAAATTCCTTCAGCACGCACACTTGATTGGCTTTTTGTTTATCTTCGGCTAAATAAGTACGTCCAAAACCACCTTGTCCTAGCTGACTTATAATTTGATAGCGTTGATTGACAATTTGCCCAACAGCCAGAGGCAATGGTTCACCGCAAGTGGTACAAAACCGATTACTGTCAAGATTTGTGTGTTGTTTACTGCAATAAACCTGCATGGTGCTGAAGGATAAATGAGGGTTTTTATAAATTACTACAACCAGAGTAGTTCTGTTTACGGATAATACTTCATCTAACTCCGCGTACCTTTGTCTTGAAAAGTTTGCTCAACGGAGGGAACCCGCGCACGCAATTTCTCTCCGCACGCAACTTTTCGCTGCGTTTACCTCCGCATCCCTGGGCGTTTAAAATCAAATCGGCTTGATATTCAACGACTGGAGATAGATTTATGAACGCTAATTCCCAACAACAGCGAAGCATCAAGGCATTTGAAGATTTCATCTCTACACCTATAGAAACCCTACTACAAAGACACTGCAACACCGCTAGTTCACCAACAGTCTTAACGTTATTTCACGATGTCGCCGCAAATGTCCCAGCGTACAAGGCATTTTTAGCAGAAAGAGAAATTAATCCTGATACAATTCAGACTTTAGAAGATTTTCAGCAATTACCTGCGATCGCTAAAGAAAATTATATCCAACGTTATCCTCTGCCCGATTTGTGTCGCAATGGTCAATTAGCAGAGTGCGATATGATAGCCGCTTCTTCTGGTTCCACAGGTAAACCCACATTTTGGCCGCGCTTCTTCACCGATGAACTGCAAATTGCTACACGCTTTGAGCAAATTTTTCATGATAGTTTTTTTACAGACACTAGACGCACCCTTGCAGTAATTTGTTTCACCCTGGGAACTTGGGTGGGGGGAATGTTCACGACTAATTGCTGTCGCTATCTAGCGAGTAAAGGTTATCCCCTCACTGTTATTACACCTGGTAACAACAAAGAAGAAATCTTGCGCGTAGTTCAAGAACTAGGGGGAAATTTTCAGCAAGTTGTCCTTTTGGGATATCCGCCATTCCTCAAAGATGTCATTGACACAGGTTTAAGTCGTGGGGTGGAATGGTCGCAATATCACATTAAGCTAGTCATGGCAGGAGAAGTATTTAGCGAAGAATGGCGCAGCTTAGTTGGTGAAAGAGTAGGTTCGCAAAACCCTTGTTACGATTTCGCTTCACTTTACGGAACTGCGGATGCTGGCGTGTTAGGTAATGAAACGCCTTTGAGTATTTGCATTCGTCGTTTCTTAGCTAAAAATCCCGATGCGGCTAGAGCGTTATTTGGTGAGTCTCGTTTACCCACATTAGTCCAATATGACCCCACCAGTCGCTTTTTTGAGGCGCAGAACAACTCTTTATTATTCTCTGGCGACAATGGTATTCCCCTAATACGCTACGACATTCTCGACACTGGCGGAATTATTACCTACGATGCAATGCTGGAGTTTTTAGCAGAATGGAACTTCAACCCACTAGAAACACTCAGCACTCAGCACTCAGCACTAATAACTCAGCACTCCCCCAGAGGAATTCACCCCTTACCTTTCGTCTACGTTTTTGGACGCTCTAACTTTACGGTGTCTTACTTCGGCGCAAATATCTATCCCGAAAATGTCAGTGTTGGCTTAGAACAACCAGTCATTCAAACATGGGTGACTGGTAAATTTGTCTTACAAGTTAAAGAAGATGCAGACAAAAACCGATTTTTATCTGTAGTTGTAGAACTAGCACCAGACGTTGAAGGTAGTGAAGACAAACGCCAAGCCATCACCGAGTCAATTCTGGCGCAATTGTTACGCCTCAACGGTGAGTTTGCTAATTATGTTCCCCTAGAATATCAAACACCACAGGTTGCTTTAGCAGCAACAGGCGATCGCGAATATTTCCCCATCGGCGTTAAGCACCGCTATACACGCAAGTAAATGGAAATTTTGTCAAACTTGATTAATCTACGTATTCTCAGGCTTTATTAACTTTACAATTTTTTGCTAAATATTGTAGTAAGTTGCTTAATCAAACATTTTTCCTCTTAAATATAATGCAAGTAAGCACTTGCAAGCAAAATGACTAAAAATATCCGTTCATCCACTCTCACCCGTACACGTTTAATCGCAGCCGCTTCACAAGTATTTGCTAGTTTAGGGGTACAAGGCGCAACTACCCGTGAAATAGCTCGCGTTGCAGGTGTCAATGAGGTCACTTTATTTCGTCACTTTGCCAGCAAAGAACAACTCCTCAAAGCAGTTATTGAAAATGCTCTCACACTCCAAATAGAAGCATTGGCTCACCCTGAAACTTGGACACAAAATTTGCGTGTTGACTTAAGACGCTATGCCAAACTTTATAACAGTATGCTTGAAGCTCAAGAAGACTTAATTCGTACGTTCATTGGGGAAGCTAAACGTCATCCAGAAGCAGCTAAACAAGTCATTCAAGAAGCTGTTCAACCATTAAGCGAAAAACTCATTGCTTATCTCCAATCTTGTCAGAAAAATGGTACTGTTAGACCTGAATTTGATCCAGTACCAGCAGTTGATATGTTTACTGGAATGCTACTTGCAGGTATGCTTTGCCACAACGCCAAACTCAAAAACAAGAATTATAGCCGTGATGAATATATCGATACTTGTGTAGATATTTTTGTCCGAGGTATTAGTTTAGCTCCTGTACCAGTTTTAAGTACAAATAGTATTCATAATTAATATATTTAATAGATAAAAATAATTTATTTTCAGACACCAGACCTTATTTAATAAAGTCTGGTATTTTAACTACATAATCAAACTTCTACTAAAGCAAAATCCTCCCAGATAATAGCTTACGCAAAAAGCTAAATAAACCAATTGCCACATTAATCTGCATCTGGGTTTTGCGTGCTTCATCTATATCTGCTAAGATTTTTTGCATTTCTTGGATATTTTCAGAATTTACCCCGATAACAATTTTATTAATAATCGCGGCTCTCACACTATCTATTGTGTATTTACATTCATGAATTGCTGGTCTTAATGTATTCACTAAATCCCAATTACTTTTATCTTTTGCTTGCTTCAATTCAAATTGCAGCATCAGCAATATATCTTGTAATTCATTTTCTGTATTTTGTAATTTTTGTAGATCAATACTATCTTTTGGCTCTGCTTGCAACTGAGCAATAATAGTTGATAAACCATCAATTGTTTTGTTACCTACTACAGATATAATGTTATTTACAGGCTCATGATTCATAATTTTTACCCTTTTAAATTTGGCATTTAAGTTGAGATTTATCTGGCTTTGATTGCCCATTGACAACATCTATAAAGAAACTACTCAGAGTTTTATCTGATTTTATTTCTTGCTCAACAACGTTGATTCTACCTGTCAATGAACTGTAGTTATTCCCAGTAATATTTGTAGTTAAACTTAAAATTTGGGTAATTCTCGCCGAAATTACATCAAAGCTAAGATGGGGATATTCATCAATCAGTTTCGAGAGTCTTTGTCCTTTATCTGCTGCTACTATAAATTTAGCGATCGCATTGTCGATCATTTCCCTTTCTTCTAAATCTAGACTTCGCCATTTATTGATTAATCCACCAACTTGATTTTCAATTTCCTGCTTGTCAGTTTCAGATATATTCGCTTCTCTATAAGCTTGACGCAGCTTAATTAACTCTACACCAATCTCTGCTCGTTCCGGATTTTTCGGTTTGGGTGGATTTTTTTGTAAAAGTTGAGCAAGACGGAGCATTTTTACAGTTAAACACCTTGCAGGTTGAGCCGTTTGCGCTACTATCTTGCTACTGCCATAATCAATTGCTTCCAGATTTGTAAATATATCTACAACCTGATCATATTCTGCCTGTAAATTATCTAATGCTGCATCAAGCTCTGACGGCTGCTTTTCTTCACCTAAAATAATTAAATCCAACTGTTGAAAATTAATACTACCATCATCACTATTATTTTCAATAATCGGATTATTGAGTAATTCATTGATCATTTGATTTAGCTCATCACCCGTTGAGTCTCTCAGTTGCAGTTGATTAATTTCTCTATATGATGTAATAGCTTCAAAAGCTTGATAACGGAAGTTTTCTGCTGTTACCCTGAGTATGGCTCGTTTTTCTGGTGTACAGCTACTAATAGTTAAACTAATAGCCACAAAAATTAAAGCGAATTTACGAGATGTACTTTTTACCCAACCACAAAAATTGATAGACATCATGATTCAATACAAATATGCAAATTTATTAAATCACTGTTATTTAATATCTGCTACTATAGTGTTTTAATAGCTCTAATTTTTAAAACTTAAATATTTGTTTTTAATCTGCCTAGGAAGAAAATATTTGATTTTTGTTACCAAATATAAAAATATGAATAGATATAATTTATTTACATAATTGCCATAGAGTTGAAATGCGATTTTTTAATTAAAAATTAAGCAAATCAAAATATCTACCAGAGAAATTACCCAATTTTTTTAGGTTCTCTTAATCTAGGGCTGGCTATCTAGCTTAAGTAGCATATATCTATATAGTTATAATTGAGGATTGTAAAATTAACTCCAAACTCTCAGATAGAAGCGGCAAAGCATACAGCCAAGTTATAATTCTCTTGCGGACGAGCGTAACAAAAATTTATGAGTAACCCCCTTTTACAAGCCTTTTTTGTAGGCAGAGCAGTCGCTGAAGTAGTTAATGAGCGTTTCGAGGTTGCCTTAACCGATGCGTTGAGTGAATTAGGGAAATTTGATGCAGAAGCCAGAGAACAACTGCGTCAGTTTACAGAAGAAGTCACACAACGAGCAAATCGTGCAGCAGAAGCGGCTAATGCGGGTCAAACAACTACATCTAGTCAAGACCCCGTTGATTTGCAAGCAAATATTGATGAACTAAGAGCCGAAATTGCGCTACTGCGTAATGAATTACAGCGTTATCGCAGCAGTTCTGTATAGTTAACAGTCAAAGTCATCGCCAATGACCTAGACACGTTAGCAGCTACTCTGACGAATTCTCCGCAGGAGTAAGCTCAGGGTATGACAAATGACAAGTAGCAAATGACACCTTTATCAAACACACTTTAGGGATCAGAGTGTCTTATCTTCCAGTTGATTCAGTGACAAACCAACGGTACGCCAAAGATATGGAACAAAGTTATTCAGACAAAGCATACCGTTGGAATCGTGAAAACTACTCTAGCAAACGTCGCTTTGTGGACATTTGGTCTTTTGTATTGACCTTTATGTTCAAATTGTGGCGTTACAACAAATCTTGGAGTTATCCAGGTGGTGTAACGGAAGCAAAACAAGCAGCAAGGCGTAAAGCTCAAGCAATTTGGGTTCGTAACACCCTACTAGATTTAGGCCCGACTTTTATTAAAGTTGGGCAATTATTTTCGACGCGTGCGGATATATTTCCTAGTGAATATGTTGAAGAGTTATCGAAGCTGCAAGATAAAGTTCCCGCGTTTAGCTATGAGCAAGTAGAAACGATTATCGAGCAAGAACTGGGAAAAAAAATTCCTGAACTTTTCCAAAGTTTTGAACCTATTCCTTTAGCTGCTGCGAGTTTAGGTCAAGTACATAAAGCTGTGCTGCACAGTGGGGAAGCTGTGGTTGTCAAAGTACAGCGTCCTGGACTCAAGAAGTTATTTGAAATAGATTTACAAATTCTCAAAGGAATTGCTCGTTACTTCCAAAACCATCCCAAGTGGGGGAAGGGACGAGATTGGATGGGGATTTATGAAGAATGTTGTCGCATTCTTTGGGAAGAAATCGATTATCTCAGTGAAGGTCGTAACGCTGATACATTTCGCCGGAACTTTCGTGGTTACGACTGGGTGAAAGTTCCCAGAATTTATTGGCGTTACACCTCGCCACGGGTTCTAACTTTAGAATATCTGCCGGGAATTAAAATTAGTCAATATGAAGCTTTAGAAGCTGCGGGTTTAGACCGGAAGTTAATTGCGCGTCAAGGCGCTCAAGCTTATTTACATCAATTGCTGAATAATGGCTTTTTTCATGCTGACCCCCATCCAGGTAACATAGCTGTCAGTGCAGATGGTGGTGGTTTGATCTTCTATGACTTTGGCATGATGGGGCGAATTAAGTCCAATATCCGAGAAGGACTGATGGAAACCCTGTTTGGCATTGCCCAAAAAGATGGCGATCGCGTGGTAGAATCACTGGTTAATTTAGGAGCGATCGCACCAGTAGATGATATGGGGCCAGTACGGCGTTCTGTCCAGTATATGCTGGATAATTTTATGGATAAGCCGTTTGAAAACCAATCAGTTGCAGCAATTAGTGATGATCTATACGAAATAGCTTATAATCAGCCATTTAGATTTCCCGCAACTTTCACTTTTGTGATGCGAGCTTTTTCCACTCTAGAGGGAGTAGGTAAGGGCTTAGATCCAGAATTTAATTTTATGGAAGTTGCCCAACCTTATGCAATGCAGCTTATGACAAACATGAATGGCGCTGACAGTAATAGCTTCCTGAATGAATTAAGTCGTCAAGCAGTACAGGTGAGTACGACGGCATTTGGGCTACCACGTAGGCTAGAAGATACCCTAGAAAAATTAGAGCGTGGCGATATGCGTGTGCGCGTGCGTTCCATAGAATCAGAACGTCTGTTGCGGCGACAGGGGAATATTCAACTAGGAATCAGCTATGCTTTGATAATCAGTGGATTTACTCTGTCAGCTACCATTTTATTGGTGAATCATTATGTATGGTTGGCGCTGCTCGCTGGTTTGATTGCAGCAGCAGTCTCAGTAATTCTGATCCGCTTGCTTCTTCGCCTTGATCGTTATGAACGTATGTATTAATTATTGCCTTAAAAAATTATGAAATTGAAATTCACGGGTTTTAGTGATCCGGGACTTATTCGTTCTAGTAACCAAGATGCTTATTATGTCGATCCCGAAGGACGATTTTTTATTGTCGCTGATGGGATGGGCGGTCATGCTGGCGGTGAAGAAGCAAGCCATATTGCAACACGCGAAATTCAAGCCTATTTAGTTGCAAATTGGAATTTGCCTGAATCAGACCCAGAATTACTCGAAAAGGCTTTGTGGCAAGCTAATGAAGCCATTTTGCAGGATCAGCAAAATCATCCAGAACGCGCTGACATGGGTACTACTGTTGTAGTAGTACTTTTTCGCCAAGTAGAAGCTCCTTGGTGCGCTCACATCGGTGACTCTAGATTGTATCGCTTACGTAGGTCACAACTAGAGCAAATCACTGAAGACCATACTTGGGTAGCAAGAGCAATTAAGGTTGGCGACATCACTCCAGAAGAAGCCAGAATGCACCCCTTCCGCCATGTGTTATCGCGTTGTTTGGGTCGGGAAGACCTAAATCAATTTGATGTGCAACTGCTGAATTTGAGCGCAGGCGATCGCTTATTGTTATGTAGTGATGGTCTCACCGAAGAGCTGATAGACGAAAAGATTGCTGATTATCTGCAACACCCCTCGCTAGAAAAAGCCTCTATTTCCCTGATAGAAGCTGCCAAGGAGCAAGGCGGACACGATAACATCACTGTTGTCATCGTAGAACTACAAAATTGAATTAGCAGACTGTAAATCGTCAATAGTGACTGGTCAAAAGTCATTTTGACAAACATTCCTTCATGCTTCAAAGCCACCAGTTGCTGCTTTGCAAAAAGCCTTTGTGGTAGAATTTTTTGTTGCTTATGACATTTGCTTGATCAGGAATTACGCCAGAAACCGAAAAATTAAGGTTTTAGAGAAGGGCGGGAGGATACGCTCACAAACGTAGGTTTTTCGCAGAGTAATGAGTAATAACTCTAAAAATAACGAAATAATCTGAGTTTGCTCACCCTATCCCCAAATCTTGGTGCGTAAGTTCTAGCTCTATACGCCATAAAACCGACAATAATCTTTTTCGGTAGTTCCAAAATGGGAGGCCTTGTGAAAAGGCTATCTCTCCCACCTTTTAAGGCAAATTTTTGCCAAATCCAAAATTGCTTGACTCTGAACTTTATTTTTAGTAAATATACTCAGCAATTTGTTCAGCCTGAGCATTTTTATTCTTTACAACTTGATAAAAATACTTTTAACTTCCAAAATTTATCAGTTGGAGGCTAAGTTTCTATAATTTGTTGAATTGACATCTTGCACCTAATACGATATGGCGCATATAATTCAGGTTTAATACCTTATATTTAACCTTGCACCAATCGCCTTCTCCACACTAGAGAAGCTCAAACTCGGCAAGGCTAAAATTAGGTATTTAATTTCACTATTTGTGAAATTTCCCGGAATATGCCTCAGCATACTTGAGTTGTATACCAGTAGGTTTAGGCAAAAGCTGTTAAAGACCCTAAAAATTTATCCCAAGGGGTGTGGGCAAATAGTCAAACAATTGTTATCTTTCTTAATACGTAGGAACAAATGTAGAGCTACTATTAGCCCTCCAACTATCCCTGGTAGGATAGAAATTCTCCCGCTAAATCTCTTTTTTACGCGTTGTTTTCGGAGTTTACTATGAACCAGCCAATTGAATTATCTTTGGAACAACAATTCAGCATTCGTTCATTTGCTACTCAAGTGCAGCACATGAGCCACGACCAAGCGAAAGACTTTTTAGTCAAACTTTATGAACAAATGGTTGTGCGCGAGGCTACTTACCAAGAGTTGCTCAAGCATCAGTGGGGCTTAGATTCTGGTTCCACTCTGGCATAGCATTATTTTTGTGTCGCAGTGGGCGACCTCCTTCTCTTGCTCGGTTCCAAGAAGGAAAGGAGCTGGGGATGCTGGGGCGTCAACTTTAGTTCAGCAATTGTAAATTGATTGTTTTTAACCTAACTCTATGCCAAGCCAACATAAAGGCTCCACATATTTGTTAAGACTAAATCGTATTGTCGGGGATAAATTAGCAATTATCAAGTAGCCACTACACATAAGTTATGGCTATTTAAGTGAACTAATTTATGTGCTGTATTGGATACATAGCACGATTTGCGTAAATCCAATTAATCTTAGTTGACCACTTGCCATCGCTAATCATTATATTTGCTATAACGCAGGGCTTACAACCGAATATAGATTTTTTGTTATAAAAGTTTACATTTTGCAATCAGCCATATCCTAGCTCGAAAGATCGAGGGGAATGTCTGTAGCCATTGCTTCTAATTTAGATAAGATTTGAGGTTTAATTCTTTCGTATTCACTTTTTAGTACATTTTTACTAAGCTGCGGATCAACTGATGAAGCTGAGATTTGACTTTCTTTTGCCCACTGTTCTAGATTTTGGCGTTGAGCCGTAGCGATACTGCAAAGTAGGATATGAGAACAGCGACTTGGAACTTCCCGCGCAAAGAATAACAATCGATAGTAACCAGTGTTTGCTAGTAATCTAGCTATTTCTTGCCCAAAAGTAGTCTTGAGATCAAGATAGTAAGGCAACCACTTAACACCGTGCTTACGATTGTAGATAACAGTAATCCACAGTGCCATCGGGTGAGGGGCGGGCAGAAATAGAAATTGATTATAACGATCGCAGGCAAACCTTTTGATAATTTCCCGTTGTGGTAACATCACCCAAAGAGTTGGGACAACTTCGTTATGAAGACGAATCTTTTGGGGAAAAACAATATCGGCAATTGGCTTATTGTCTGGCCAAGAAACAGAGCGCAGAATGTCATCATTGGAAGGTAACACCTGTACATCAGCTTTTGTTTTTGGCTGAACCTCCACAGGCATTGTTAAGCTACGACTAGCTACAGGTTTTGGTGCTGGGTTACTTGGCAGAACGATGGGTGAGCGATAATTTTGTTCGATGGATTCTAAGACCTTCAAGATGTCGCTCACCGTTTGAGGGCGATCGCTTGGTGCTTTAGCCAGACAACTCATGACTAAATTTTGTAACTCTTGGGGAATTTGTAACCCAGGATGAACCTCAGTAAATGAGCGTGGTTCAACAGAGTGATGAGTTTTATACCATGCACCAAAAGAATGAGTGGGTGCTACTAACGGCATCTTGCCTGTCAGCATTTCAAACATCATCACACCTAAACTGTAAATATCTGAGCGATTGTCTAATTCCTTCCCTTCCATCTGTTCGGGAGAAGAATAAGCCAAAGTTCCCAAATAAAATTTTGTCTGGTCTTTATTTCCTTGGAGTAACTTAGCAATCCCAAAATCGAGAATCTTGACTAATTCCCCAAAGCTTGAATCTTGAATTACCAGCATATTGCTGGGTTTAATGTCACGATGAATAATTGGGTAAATAGTGCCATCAACTGGTATACCATCATGGGCGCATTGTAACCCCAAGCTGATTTGACGCACCATACTAAAAAATCTGGGTAAAGCTAGATGGTGCTGACGAATAATCTGACTGAGGCTGTGTCCTTGAAGATATTCCATCACGTAAAACGGCGTATTATTTTCATCTACGCCATAATCCATAACTCTTACAATATGAATGCTTTTTTGCCCTAACAAAGCACAGGTTTTCGCTTCTCGCTCAAAGCGTTCTTGTAACCGCATCTTTTCATTTTGAATCGACAGAGCGAGGAACTTGACAGCGACAGGTACACCTCCCAACAAAATATCTTTAGCACGATAAACTCGACCCATTGCTCCAGTACCAATTAATTCCTGAAGCTGATAGCGTTTGCCGAGTAAGCGTCCAATGTTGGGGTCTGACATAAAACATTCGACTCCAAAAGCAGATTGATTGTAAGTGTGTAGGAAAATAAGTGCGTTTAAACTGGCATTTTTGATTTGTCTAGAATTTGTTTCTAAACTCATCACTAAAGTTCAGAAGTAGTATTGAGTCCTCCGAGAACTTCTAGTATTGGCTTGCGGTTTGTAAGCAAGTGGTTTTTACAACTGCTGGAAGATGCCAATTCAAATCTACGGAATGGTAGATTCATTCTGAAGTTGGCTAACATTCCGCATTATGATGTTGATTTATTTTTAGTCTGCCCAAATTTGACTAAATAATTATCTATGGTTTCTATTGATTTGCGATCGCTCGTCCTGGTTTCAATCTCCTAGTTTTAACTCTGGGGTTGTACTCAGCAACGCCAGTTGCTTCTCCTAATCGGAGACGCTGCGCGAACAAGTCGGCAGAGCCGCCCAACGCACTGGCTCCTCAGTACTATTTCAGCGGTTGACGTTCTAAGCTGGCTTCCATCGTACTAGTGAGAGAATGACCTGACATAACCCCACAACTTAAATAGTAAGTATCATTGGAAAGACGATAGGCTGTTTCAAAGCCACTGCGACGTTGGCGATCGCTCAGTACCCAATAACGCTGGACAATTGTATCTAGACCAATCCAGCCTTCGCCTTCAATTTGCCCGAACAGATTATGCTGAAGCAAAAAAGTATACTGGCGTTCGCCTTCGTGCAAACGCCCTTTGTATAGTAAAGAGATTTCCGGGCGATCGCTGCCAGGAAAAATCAGCTTTGTGGCCATTGTGAACCAATTATCTCGATTCCAAGCAACCAAGGTCATACCCTTAACGCTGATTGGCATTCCATTGCGTTCTAGCCAATTGCCTTGTAATGTCCAGCGTCCTGGTTCCATTAAAAAAGTGTGACCCACCTTCTCAGTTCCTTGTCTTGATCGAGTACCCTTACGACTCAAAGATATATTTGAAACCTGAAAATGTCAGGTGTCTAGTACCATTTTAGATTTTGGATTTTAGATTTTGGATTGGGCATTGCTGTCTGCGCCTGGGTTGTGTCAATCTATTTGTCTCAATCATTTGGTGAATTTGTATAAGTCATCAAAACTTATTTTCAAGAGGTTTTACACAAATATGTCTGTTAAAACTTGGTTTAGAGGTGTGAGTGTTCAAAACCCTCACACCTCTATAATTTCTCAAACCTTTGATTTTGCGTTTTTATCCGTAAGTCTTATTTAAGCTGGGTGAATTTCTCCTAGTAGTACTTCATGAGGTGCGCCTGTTGCTGATGGTAGGTTTCCAGGAATACCTAGCTGTCGCCAGTAGGCTAAAACCGCAAATGCGATCGCTTCTTTAAAATCTGCACTCAAGCCGACTTCATGGGTAGTTAAGACGGGGATTGTTTTGAGTAATGATTGTAATCTTTGTTTTAAATATAAATTGCGACTACCGCCACCACATAAAAAAACGCGTTGTGGCATTTGTGGTAAAAAAGTTTGGTAACTGTGAACAATCGAAGCAGCCGTCAGTTCCGTTAGGGTTGCTAAAAAGTCAGCTGGGCTAAGTTGGTATGGCCCGGCATCTTTTAAACATTGATTTAAGTAATCTACACCAAATAATTCACGTCCTGTAGATTTGGGTGGTGGTAGATGAAAATAATCTTGTTGTAACCATTGTTCAACCAAAGGTTGGCAAGGACTACCAGTAGCTGCCCATTTGCCATCTTCATCGTAGGTTTTCGCACCATTGGTTAAATGCTCTACTGCCAAATCTAACAGACTATTTCCAGGGCCAGTATCCCAACCACGCATTTTTTCTAACCAGTTATCGCGGCGCGGTGGGATATAAGCTACATTACCGATACCGCCGAGATTTTGAATGCAACGTCCTTCTTCTGGGTGACTGAGTAAATAAGCATCTACTCTAGGTACAAGTGGTGCGCCATGACCACCAATAGCAATGTCAGCCACACGAAAATTACTGACAGTTGTGATACCTGTAAGATGAGCAATCAAATCGCCACGGCCAAGTTGTAATGTGTAGCCTAGTAGAGAGTTACTCTCTCCTGTCCCCCTGCTCCCCCCTGCTTTTATAGGTGGTCGATGGTAAACTGTTTGCCCGTGGGAACCGATTAAAGTTGCTGGCTGATGACCTGTTTGAATATTTTCAGCAGCTTGAGCAAAGCTGGAGGCGATCGCATCATCTAATTCGGCCAATTCTGCCATTGAGATGGCTTTGCCTGCACAAACAGCTAAAATACTTTCTCTGAGTTCAGCAGGATAAGGATATGTTTGCCCTGCTAACAACTCAACTTTGAGATCTAAATCTGTACCAGAAATATCTACTAAAGCAGCGTCAATGCCATCTACGGATGTACCACTAATTAAACCGATAATACGAGTCATAAGTATTTGTCAATAGTTGTATTGGTCAATAGTCATAAATGACAAGCTACACAAAAATTTTCGCAAATCCCACAGCATCGCTATATAGCAGTTAAGGTAGGGAACAGGAAACAAAGAATGTATAAAGTAATTTGGGAAAATCGAGAGGCTCAGATCCCCGATTTTTTAAAAAAGTCAGGGATCTTTTAGTTAATAAACAATTTAGGAATGCCATGTCAGTCTAATGATACATAGTAAATCTATCCTAAGTCTGTTAATCAAAATTACTACTCAGTACATAATTGCTAATGTTCCACTTTTGTTTGTGCAGCGATCGCTCCCCTAAATTTAGGCTAATAGGAGCGATCATTTCTCCAATTTAGATAAAGTAGAGAATTTTTCTATAAAAATAGCACAGACAGCAAAATCCCCGATTTCTGTGAGAAGTCGGGGATTTGGGTTCTAGGAATTAATTAATCTAACTGACTCAAAATGGCATTGACATCAACGCCTAACTTTTGACCTAATTTCAACAACTGCCGACACTGACTAGTATCTTCTTTTTTAATTAGGCTGGTTATACAAGCAGGTGCTATCTGACTGTGCAGACAACTAAAGTAGAGTTCTTGGGAACGATAGAGAGAAATACCCAAGTTGAGTTGATATCCCACATCAATCAATCTTTCTAACAATTGGATATCGGTGGCAAAACTACCGTTGGCATCATGTAATAATTGCCAGAGCGATCGCAAAATTAATTGCTCTAGCATTTGCTTACCTTCAGGAATATTTAAGCGACAACGCAGATGTTTAGCTTCTGTGGCGATCGCTTCTAATTCGACAATGTGATTCCAACAGGATTGCGGTTCAGCAATATCTTGCTCTAGCGATCGCAATGTGGTCATACACCGATATCCTAAAGCAATCTCCGCTGCGACTTGCAATTCTTGAGGTACTTCTAACTCATCCCGATGGAATGCCATGAGTACGCCGTAATTTTCTCGGTATGTTTGAGTATACAGTTGATCTAGTCGGGTCAATGTTTCTTGATTAATTAACCGCATAATTCGATGGCGTTCTTCAGCAAAGAGATTCTGTAAGCTGAAGGTTTCATTACCAAATAACTGTGTCATTACCAAAATAGTCTGGGCTGCACTTGCTTGTTGAAGTGCTGTAAACAGTTTTTCTTTAAATTGGCTGTAATCACGTCGCCCAGTAAACTGTTGAATGCAGCAGTGAAAATCCCAGCCACCTAAATGCAACACAGCAAATACTAAATGTTCGCTTTCCCAAGTAATATCTGAAACTAATTTTAAATGTCCAACAACCAGAGTCAGCGCTCCCATTCGTTGCAGTTGGTAATCTAACTCATTAGTGGTGTAGCAATAAACCCGCTTTCTGTGAGTGCTGAGTTTTGAGTGTTGACAGTTACTATTAAACAGCGAAGTAATGGCATAGTGAGCAGCAACTTGCTTGAAGCTGACTTGAGCCGTTAGCACCAAGTGACGATATATTTCACCACCATGTTTGAATAAGTCTACATTACTTGGTGCTAAACCCAGACGTTTGAGGAAGCCTTTTTCTAATTGCACACCAGCCACATCACCCGCCAGTTCTAACGCACGGGAAGCGTAACGGAGAATCTGAGTTCCTTCTGGGCGAGATAGTTCTTCAAAAAACCAGCCGCAACTGGTGAACATTAATAAAGCATGACGCTGCATTTCCAATAAACGCAAAGCATCTACTTGTTCAGCGGCGGTGAGTTTGTGCGTTTGATGACGAGAGAGGAAGCGGCTAACGTTAGCAGATGAGCGATCGCGGATGACGTTGATATACTCATCTCTGGCTAACCAAGGATCTTTAAAAAATTGCTGGCCATATTCTTCATACACTTCAATTAACTGATCCCGCAGCCAATTTAAGGCATTACGTAAAGGCCGCCGCCATTTTTGATGCCACACACCCCCTTCACCACCGCAACCACAGTCATCTTGCCATCTATCGACACCGTGAGCGCAACTCCAAGCAGTGATGGGCTTGAGTTCTACTTCCCAGGTGGGAGGATTTAAGCTGAGGTAATGGGCAAAGTTGGTGACTGTCCAATCGTGACGAGGAAATTCTTGTGTAAAGGCGTAAGCTAAGGTTTTTTCCGTACCTTTTTTATGATGTCCAAAAGTTTCCCCATCGGTGGCGACAGAAATCAATTGGGCTGGACGATGATCTCCGCGCACAGCTGAACCAATGCGTCCAGCCAAGTAATTGGAACTATAGGTAACATCTGTAAAACCCATATCCCGTGATATTGGGCCATCGTAGAAAAAGATATCGATATAAGGTAGACCTTCTACAGATGCTTCAATACTTTCTGTGGAAGAGACAGTACTCAGCGGTGAAGCTGCAATCTTTAAAGTTGGCTTCAAGTAGCAACGATAGGGACGGGTGGGATCAATCTGACTACCGCCAACTTCGTACCATTCTGCTTGGGGATCATTTTTAGTTGCTAAAGGACGGCAACGCTGTGCTTGCGATGGTGCCAAAATAATGAAACGAATACCTTCAGCAATTAAAGCTTCTATGGTTGCGTAGTCTACACCTGTTTCGGCTAACCATATTCCTTCGGGATCGCGGCCAAAGCGGGATTTAAAGTCTTCTTTGCCCCAGCGAATTTGCGTATATTTATCCCGTTCGTTAGCCAGAGGCATGATGATGTGATTATATACTTGCGCGATCGCATTACCATGACCTTGCAAGCGAGCGGCGCTTTTGGCATCTGCTTCTAATATTCGTTGGTAAACCTCCACATCGTAGCGTTCTAGCCACGACATCAAGGTAGGGCCAATGTTAAAGCTGAGATACTCGTAATTATTCACGATCCCCATAACTTCGCCTTGATCGTTCAAGATTCTGGCAAAGGCATTAGGACGATAGCATTCATAGTGAATTCGCTCATTCCAATCATGGAAAGGTGCAGCACTGGGTTGACGCTCAATTGCGTCTAGATAAGGGTTTTCGCGCGGTGGTTGATAAAAGTGACCATGCACTGTGACATACACACCAGTAGATGTTCTCAGGGGATCATTCTGGTGAGTATTTTGGGCAGTGGGATGATGAGTAGACGTAGCGCCAGTGCTTCCTGGCAATTCAGCAGCAGAAGTCATGTATGTATATTGATCCAAAATAAAAAACTTTTAGTAACGCGCAAAGCGTTGTATGCCAACCTCATATACACAGGGTTGATGACAAAATCCGGTATAGACTAAAACTATGTGTCTAGGATACAGTCTAATTCCTGAGAAAGCAGTCTGACTAGAGTGGGAAATCTGCGTTATTTGATGGCTGTTTCTCAAGTATCACTAAATTCTTAACCATCTAACAACACCTTTATTAAGGTTTTTACTTTGGCAGTTCCAATGCCACTAAAAATTTCATTGTCTTCTAATCTATTAAACTCGATTTTTTGTGTAGTTTACTACTGTCAAACTGATATTTTTGCTACAAAAGATTGCAAAAAATCTGTAAAACGCAATTTTAATTTACATAATCTCACAAAACTAATTTTTATCAAGAAAGCTGAGTTTAGTAAATTCTCTCAATGGGTTAACTGATGGTTGAGAGTATCCTATTGGAGTGCTGAGTTATGTGTACTGCGGAGGATGAGAAAGATAAGCCAGATCGGAAAGAATAATTCAGGATTTAGAGAAGGGTGTAAGGGAGTAGATATTCAAAACCCTGACACACCAGTCTCCACAAATATTTTTTGTGCGTAAGTCCTACCTGAGTCCCTTAACTTTCTCATTTTCCCCATACTTGATTCAGCATTTTTCTAGGATAACTTTTACTGAAGTAACCAAATGTCAGTTAAAAACATTGTTTTTTTCGTGCTGTTACTGTTTATTCCAGTTTCATTGGCGGCTCATTTTCTTGAATGGGGAGATTTAATAGTATTTGTCGCCGCTGGTTTAGCTATTTTGCCTTTAGCGGCTTGGATGGGGACAGCCACTGAAGAAATTGCAGTGGTGGTAGGCCCAACACTAGGAGGATTATTAAACGCCACCTTTGGTAATGCGACAGAGTTGATCATTGCTTTAATAGCTTTGAATGCTGGACTGGTCAATGTAGTTAAAGCCAGTATTACAGGCTCGATTGTCAGTAACTTATTGCTGGTGATGGGTCTTTCGATGTTTTTGGGAGGACTACGCCACAAAGAACAAACATTTCAGCCGATTGTAGCGCGGGTGAATGCAGCCTCGATGAATTTGGCGGTGATTGCGATTTTGCTACCAACGGCTATGAATTATACTTCTCAAGGCATTAACGAACAAACCTTACAACATCTTTCCCTGGCTGTGGCAGTGGTGTTAATTTTGGTCTACGCCTTAACGCTGCTGTTTTCCATGAGAACCCACGCCTATCTGTATGACGTGGGTGTTGCTGAGGCGGAAGACAAGGAAGATTCCCACGAAAAACCCAATATTTGGTTGTGGACTGGTGTGTTGTTAGTATGTACCTTGCTAGTCGCACTCGAATCAGAAATGCTGGTTGATTCTTTAGAAGTCGCCACATCTCAGCTGGGTTTAACAGCATTGTTTACAGGTGTAATTTTAGTTCCCATTGTGGGTAATGCCGCAGAACATGCCACGGCTGTTACCGTCGCTATGAAAGATAAGATGGATCTGTCTGTATCTGTGGCGGTGGGTTCCAGTATGCAGATTGCTTTATTTGTAGCCCCAGTATTAGTAATAGCTGGGTGGGTACTTGGTAAACCAATGGATTTAGATTTTAATCCTTTTGAATTAGTAGCTGTGGCTGTGTCGGTATTAATTGCTAACAGTATTAGTTCTGATGGTAAATCTAATTGGTTGGAAGGCATTTTGCTGTTAGCTGCATATACAGTTTTAGGCTTTGCTTTTTACTTCCATCCCGTTATTAGCAGCATTGGATAGTGACAGTTATCAGATAGCGATCGCTTGTTACTTTTATACAGCGATCGCTTCTGTTGATCGGTAGAGTTAATTTGATATTTTGTTTGCTATGTAACCATAATTTTGTATCTTCATCAATTCTAAAAAATAAAGTAATTTTCTTATTCAAATCTTATTAACCGTGAGAGATACTGCTTAAGATAGAACAATTTTTTTATGATCTAGAGTTTATTATTTTCAAGGAAAGCAGAGACATAAAAAAAGTAGACAAGTCATAATCGATTGTGTAAGGCATGATTGAGCATCGCCTGGCGATCGCATCTATTTCTCGTCACCAAAAATTATTATATTTTTTTATTTTTAGGACACACCATTCCGGAACCACGAAAATTTTTCTGTCAAAGGAAATATGGGTGTTAATAACATCAAAAACAATGAGTGATATTGTCCTGCTGATGACGGGTATGTTAATTGCAAAACAACCATCTCCGTCTCATATAAACCAGCAGCCTGTAATTCAGCTAGACAATGGCGTGCAGAAAACACCACAGGGGCAGTCATCTCAATTTGATCCAGATTCAAATATCGCGCCATCTGAATTCACGCAGCTTAAAGAAAAGCCTCAAGCTACTCTCGTAGCTTTTAATTCTGAGCCTGAAAAAATTCTAGTCAAAAAAACAGAGAAAAAACCTACTAAAGACTTATATAGCTTATCTGAATTTAAAAATTTTCAGCCTGTAAATGTCAAATTCCCACGTTCACAACGCCTGATATCTCAACAACTTAATGATGAAGAAATTCTGTTAGCCAGGGCTTCAAGATTTTCTGGACGAACTTTACCTAATCTACGTTTTGGTAATTCCGGTTTAGCTGTCAGAGTTTTGCAAAAGCTACTCATAGCTAACGGCTATGCGATGCGCGTCGATGGGGTTTATGGGGCGGTAACAGAAAGTGCAGTGAAAGCTTTTCAAAGCCGTCGCAATTTAATCACAGATGGGATAGTCGGGCCAAGAACTTGGTTGTTTTTGACAAGATAATTAAGAGTCAAGGGTCAATAGTCAATGGTTTTTAATATTAACTATTGACTATTGACTAATTACCGATATTTATGCTGTTCTAGAAGTTGTTGCGCTCTGGGTTTGTAGATTAAATAAAACAAACTTTCTAGATAGCGTAATAAATCCTCGCGATTTTCTTTAGATGTAAAGTTCCAGAAACCATAAATTCTGGCTAAAGATAACAGCTTTGTCGTGTGAATTTTCCAAGTATATGTAGTGTAAACTCGGTCAATTGCTTTTTGAGAAACTGTTTCCCAATACTCAGGATTTTGTTCACATTTAGTCACAAAATCTAATATTTTTGTGGCTGTTTCTGTTAAATTCGTGGGGTTAATGTAAAATCCGTTAACTTTATCTTGAATGATTTCTAAAGGCCCTCCAAATTGAGTGGCAAAATTAGGTAATCCAGAAATCATTGATTCTAAAATTGTTAAACCAAAGGCTTCAAATAAAGCTGGTTGGACAAAAATACCTTTACGGTCAGCAATCACGCGATAGATTTCGCCAGAATCACTTTTTGATAGACGTACACCTAACCAGCGAATTTTGCCGTGAAGATTGTATTCATCAATAATGTGATAAAGTTTGACAATTTCATCGCGTTCTTCATTATCATCTGATTCTTCGGTGCGTAACTTACCTGCCACTAAAATTAAGTTACAATGCTCTTGCAAATCTTTGCTTTGACCGAAACATTCGGCTAAACCAGTTAAGTTTTTAATGCGGTCGAGACGCGCCATTGAAAATATCGGTCGTTTGTTGGGGTCATCGAGTTTACCAAAAATTTGACTGGAATCTTCTAGGGTAAATAACATTTCGTCCAACCGCAAGCGATCGCTTTCTACTCTGTCTTGATTTCGGGTATAAGGGAAGTAATAATTCTCGTTTACCCCAGGCGGAACAACATTAAATTTAGGACTAAATAATTCAATGCCATTCACTACATGATATAACTCAGGCATGGTAAAGCATTTATAAGATTCATATTGTCCAACACTATCAGGTGTGCCGACAATTTCTTGGTAAGTGCTGCTGACGACAAAGTTAGCCGCATTCATGGCGATCAAATCAGCAGTAAATTGTAAGGAGAAATGATATTTCTCATCTAAATCTTGCCAGTAAAGATTACTAAATAAGTATTTGGATTTTTCTAAAGCATGGGCGATATTACACTGGGTAACTTTCATTCGTCGCGCCAACAGAAAGGCGACTAAGTTCCCATCAGTATAGTTACCCACAATCAAGTCTGGTTTACCTTGGAATTCAGCTAACAGTTCTCTTTCTGAGTCAATGGCGAAGGTTTCTAAATAAGGCCAAAACTCAAATCGAGAAATCCAGTTTTGCGTCATGTTGGGATTAAAGTCCCGCAAGGGTACACGCAAAATCCACGCATTATCTGTACCGTAGACTTTCTCTAATCTTTCGTTACATAAAGTACCATCGCTATTAGGAATCAAGCGCGAGAGGATAATTACTTTTGGTTTAACGTTGATTCCGTCTAAACCAGCAAGTAAAACATCTTCTTGTAGTTGCTTTTCTAAATTTCTGGCCTGGTCGAGAACATAAACAACTTGACCACCTGTATCGGGTCTTCCTAAAACGCCTTCTTGGCCAAACCAACCGTGTGCGGAAACTAAGACGATTCTAAAAATCATCGGGACACGGGAAATAAATGCTTCTAAGGTTTGGGGGTCGGGTGAGTCAATTAATTCATCTAAAATATTGAGAGTTTCTTGTACCCGTTGCGCGGTGTTTCCCCAACCCGGTTCAAAACCCATCGTTTGCAATTGAAAGCGGAATTCATCGTAGGGTTCATCACTAGGCCGTTCGGTGACAAATGCGATCGCTTTTTTAACTTGTTGCGATAGTTGCTGCTGTGATTGAATCCGATTATTAATTAGTAGTTGAATACCGTTATATTGATGCAGGCGTAAGAAACTAAATAAGCTTTCTAGCCATTGTTTGGGGTCTTGGAAGAGTTTGCTAGAAAGATAACGATTGAGATATTGTACGCCCTTACCAATATTTTTGGGGTCGCGGATGACTGGTGTGTAATCGTAAAAAGGGCCAAAGTCTAATTCTAGCAAGTCGCCTTCGTTGGGATGATATTTGTTGACGAGGCGATCGCGCAAATCCAGCAGTTCTTGTACTGTCATTGCTTCTACACTCAAATCTGCTGTCACCCGATAAATTTCTTGACTAGCAATATGAGGACGGATAATAAAACAGAAATTGGAGTCTTCTTGAATTATTTCTTGAGTGTAGTAGAGGAGTTTCCCTAAGAGCGAAAAAGTATATAACTTTTCTGACTGCTCGTTTTTAGCGCAGTATTCACTATATACGTGCAGTATGTCATTCCGCAGCAAGTAATTTTTTTCTTGCTGACGTAATTGACTAACGAAAGCACGTAAATCATTTTTTTCTTCACTCTCTAGAACTGCTTGAATCAATTCAGACATACTCACCTCAAAATAAATAGGTACAAACACAAATAAACACAGATAAACTTTTCTATCTGTGTTTCTCTACTTATGCCCTTCATTCCTGTTCTTCTTTACTCAAAGTACCGAGAACTCAGTATTATTCCCTCTAACTAAAGACGGACAATTTTCCTAACTTGAGGATGATTCAGTTTATCTAATGCTTTCACTGCCTGAATTCTAAAATATTGGCAATTTTTATCCACAAGCTATCTCTCGATAGATTCTGAGCATTTTTATGTAGGTTGATGAGTAGAAAAAGTTAATTTAAAATTAAATTAGTTTTTATTTTACAATAAAAAATTAATACTTATCTTTAGTCAGTATACTAGTTAGTGTCTATACACTTTGTTACAACTTACTGTATTAGTAATCAATTCGAGTTTAACTTTTATTAATTGACTAAATTTTCACCAGAAAACAAGCAACAAAAGTTAATCTTTTTATGTTAATGCTAACAATGAGTTTAAACTTAAATCAAATAAAATCAACTTTTGATATTAGTTAAATTAATTCCAATTCGTCTTAGCTATAATTGCACCACAAGTAATTAAACCAGGGACGGTGTATATGCAAGACCATTCGCATAAATTAACAACTACCGACCACAGCATAGGCAATATCTTGATTATTTCATTCATGGTATTCTGTGGCATGACTTTTATCTTTCTTTTAGGAATTTTCTAATAGTGATTTTTGCGAATAAAAAATTGATTGGGAAGCAAAAAACTAAATTTGCTTCCCTTTTTAATGTTATGTCCCTCTTCAGCAAGATTAAATAAGTTGTTGTGCATTTAAGTTGTTTGCTTGAGGCTGTTATTTGCCAATAATAATGACAACCTTTATGAGTGGTTATTTATTAAAATTAAAGTTTTGACAAAACTATAACCGGAATTACCAAAACTACATTTGGCTATTCCGGTTTACACCATTGATCTTAGTAATTTATATTAATCAGGGCGAACGATGGGAATTGAACCCACGAATGGTGGTACCACAAACCACTGCCTTAACCACTTGGCTACGCTCGCCATTTACCCATCGACTAATTAATATAGCACCTATCTCGTTATCGAGCAAGCATTTTTTAAGAGGAACGGACTTTGCTAATGTTTAGTCCTAGGACTCTAATAACTAATTAGATATGACGGTAAGACAATATGAAGCTCTTGACTATTATGGCATTGGCGATCGCTACAAGTATGGCTGTAGTTGGCGTAGCAATGTCTAAAACTAATCCTACTTCTGATGAATATGAAGAGTATGCAGTACATCGACTAACACAATATTTAAAAAGTGATGTGTGTAAAAAAACATCTAAGCTAATTGAAAGTTTACTGAATTCTAGTTGTGACAAACTAGTTGATTCCACTAATCCGCAAATGCGTGAGTTGTTGGCTAAAACAACGGAACGGCAAGACTTTTTCTTGTTTAGTGTGTATCGCACAGATTTAACCCTTGGTGTTTGGCTACCTGGGTATAAATTTGAAACGGTGGGAGCTTTTCATAATTTTTATACTTACAGCGCGGAAGAGCAATAATCTTCACTAACTCCTACATCTAAGATTAAGCTTAGTTAGCAAGAGTTACACGTTTACCAATGTCATCTGCATATCTGCTGGTATCTCATGGAAGCCGTGACCCACGTCCAGAAATTGCTTTACAGCAATTGATAGAATTAATAGATAAAAAACAGCAAGGTTACGCATCAGGTAAAAAACTAGTAGGCTTGGCTTACTTAGAAACACGACCAGAACCTCTGCACGTCCAAATAAAAAAGTTTGCTCATAGTGCTGTTGTGGCTGGATGCGATAGTCTAAAAATTATGCCGCTATTTCTGCTACCGGGAGTCCATGTTATGCAAGAAATCCCTGAAGAAATAGCACTAGCACAACAAGCTGTAGCAGAAGATATCAATCTGGAATTGCTACCATATATAGGTAGTAACCCTGGTTTGACACAGTTGTTATCCCAACAATTGGCTGATATCACAACTGAGGTATGGATTTTAATCGCTCATGGTAGCCGTCGTCCAGGGTTTCAACAGCCAGTGGAAAATATAGCAGCCAATATAGGTGCGATAGCTGCTTACTGGTCTGTACCTCCTAGTTTAGAAACACAGGTAGAACAGCTGGTAGCTGCTGATCAGGAAAAAATTGCGATTTTGCCATATTTTTTATTCGCAGGTGGCATAACTGATGCGATCGCTCAACTAATAGAGACGCTAAAATTAAAATTTCCGGCTGTGACTTTCCAATTAGCTCAACCTTTGGGAGCAAGTGCAGAGTTAGCTGATATGATTTGGGATTTGATGAACGAATGAACTGCACACAAACACAAGAGCAGAAGAATTTGGGAAAAGTTTATTTAGTAGGCGCAGGGCCGGGAGACCCCGGACTGATGACTCTCAAAGGCAAAAGTTTATTAGAATGTGCCGATGTAGTTATTTATGATGCGTTGGTGAGTCCAGCAATTTTAGCAATGATTAATCCCCAAGCAGAAAAAATCAACGCTGGTAAACGGATGGGGAGACATTCGTTATTGCAAGACGAAACCACGCAATTATTAATTGATAAAGCTCAAGATCATACTATTATTGTACGGCTCAAAGGCGGCGACCCATTTATTTTTGGTCGCGGTGGTGAAGAAATGGCAGATTTAGTCAAAGCTGGGATTCCTGTAGAAGTTGTGCCGGGTATTACATCGGGAATTGCGGCTCCAGCGTACGCTGGCATACCTTTAACTCATAGACTGCATAGTTCTTCGGTAACTTTTGTCACTGGACATGAGTCTGCTGGTAAGTATAGACCGAAAGTCAACTGGCAAGCGATCGCTCACGGTTCCGAAACAATTGTAATTTATATGGGTGTTCACAATCTGTCGCACATTATTGAAGAGTTAGCAGCGGCGGGTTTAAGTTTAGAAACACCAATTGCTTTAGTGCGTTGGGGTACAAGACCAGATCAAGAAGAATTAATTGGTCAGTTAGGCACAATTGTAGAGCAAGTTGAGCAAACAAAATTTGATGCCCCGGCGATCGCGGTTATTGGTTCTGTAGTGAATATGCACGATATTTTGTCTGGGTGTCGTCCAGTGTAAATTAATAAAGCTCTGGCACGAATGCAATAATACAATCATTTTCAGAGCCTCACGCAAAGTGCAAGCAGCCAAATAATTTACACCAATTCTCTAAATCCAGGCTATAGATAATTCTCCCCCTGCCCCTCTGCTGCCTATGTGTAGCCATATTTTGGGGAATTGGTATTACAACCCATTACCAATCAAAATAAAAGCTGACCAATAATAAGGATGGTTAAATTCACTATTATTTCCTGTTATTAAAGCAATTTGTGCTTTTTGTAAAGCCTCAGCTTTAGTAATTTTCCCAGATTTTAACGCTGCATAAAACTCATTCATTAAAGCTTGTGTACCACCATCAGAAACAGTCCACAATGAAGCCATTGTAGCTTTAGCACCTGCTAGTTGCATTTGATATCCTAAACCTAAGATTTCTTGGCCATTTGCTGATTTTTCTCCTAAGCCAGTTTGACAAGCACTCAAAACTACTAAATCTACATTGGACAAAGACCAATTTTCAATATCTCGCAAAGTTGCGTGTTCGCCATCACCAAATACAATAAATGAATCTTCTGGAGAACCATTTACAAGTTTGCCATGAGTTGCCAAATGCACTATTTTGTAATCATTCATTTGGGGAATTGTCGCTTGAGGATTGAAATCTTTATCTAAGACAACTTTGCTCCCAGGAATAATTTTTGCTACGTTTTCTACTTCTACTTTGGCAAACTCTAAACCACTAAACATCTCTTGGCGTTGACCAACTGCTACTGTATATTCGCCTTTTGTGAAAGCCGCAGCTAAAGCATTGACAGAGGTTTGAGGTTGATTAACTAATTTTGTTAAACTGGCGGCGGTAATATTATTAATGACAAAACGTTGAACTAACCAATTTTGTCCATCATATAAGGCTGCTAAAGGTACATATCTCAGTTTGCCATCTGGGGCATAAATTATAGTTTTGGCATCGGCTTGTTTTAAATCATTTTCTATAGGTTTTATTAGCCAGTTATACAATTTATTGGCTGGTGCTTTACTATTTTTATAAGGAACAAGTACTGCTTCGCGAAATTCATTAATTGTCTGATTTAATTCTGCGGCTTTTACTGGTACAGGGCGATGAATTGGCGGCGCATCAGCGGAGACAATAACTAGTTCTAGTCTGTCATCTAAGACTAAAGGATATAGTAAGACCGCTTTTTGATTTAACTGGCGTAGGTTGTCTCTTAAAGAATTGAGTTGGCGTAAGTTTAAATTTTCCTGTCCTGATGTGGCGGATAATTGTTGTACTAACGCCACAACAGAAGGACTTTTAATAAACATATTAAACTCAGCGTTAGTAGTTTGTTCTAGTTTCACTAATTCAGCGATGCGTTTTGCTTGAGTTGCGTTGCGAGTTTGAGAGGGAATTTTTCGCAGGGTGGTGAGTTCTTTACCCAGGGCGATCGCTTTATCTTGAATCGCAGTATACTTCTGAGAGATTTGCTCTTCTTGGGGTTTTAACGGTAATTTTTCTGGTATGACTGCTACTGTTGCAGAACTTCCCCGCTGAGGATTTCTATTTGTAACTTTTGGTGTGCTAGTATTGCGATTTCCGATAAAATCACTAACTTCCTGAATTTTGAGTAAATCTAAAACTTGTTGCGCTTCCGCTGGACGATTTTGTTGCAATAATAAATCAGCGAGGCGGCGATATCTTTCGGAGACAGTTTCGGTGTAAGATTTTTGGATATCAGTAGGCACAACTCGTAAATTTTGCCGAATTGTTTCAGTTAAATTGACTGATTGTTTGTAAAATGCGATCGCCAGTGATGGTTGATTCTTAGCAGCTAGTACATCCCCCAAAAATTTCAGCGTTGCAGCTTCACTGACTTTATCTTCAACTTCTCGGTGAATAGCTACCGCTTGCTGATACAATCCCAAAGCTTGATCATATTGATTTTGCTTTTGATACACTTGTCCTAAGTTACTAATTGTTACGCCTTCACCAGTGCGATCGCCAACTTCCCGATAATTAGCTAAGGCTTGTTGATTAAACTCTAAAGCTTGGTTATAGTTACCCAAATTTTGGTAAACACGCCCAATATTATTCAGTGCAACAGCAATGCCTAGTTTATAGTTATTTTGTTTGTATATATCTAAAGCTTGTTGATATAACTTGAGCGCTTCGTCGTACTTACCCAAACTCAAGTAAATCTGTCCAATATTGTTTAAGTTTAACGCTGCACCTTGAAATTGAAATGAATCTTTCCCAAACGCATCACCAACATTAGCGCGGTTGGTAACTTGTTGCAAAACTTGGGCATTTTGACCAAGAGCATTATATAGTAACTTGATTGCTTGCTCATCTGTACTTTTATATTCCCCAGTGCCAAGTCTTTTATAAATATTTGTAGATTTTTCGGCAAATTCCAGAGACTTTTGATATTGCCCTAAGCTAAAATATGCACCGGAAATATTATTAAAAATTGCCGCTTGTGTACCATAAAATGTCGAACAGCATTCTTGCAAATCTTTTAATGCTTGCTGATATGAATTAAGTGCCTGAGCATAGTTACCCAAGTTGAGATAAACTACACCAATGTTGTTTAAAGTTTGGGCTGCACCACTGTTATCACCCTTAGCTTTTTGAATTGTCAAACTTTGTTGATAAAAATCTAGAGATTGAGAATATTTACCTGTACGGAAGTAAACTGAGCCAATATCTGCTAATAAAATAGCTTCGCTACTAGCATAACTATAACCTTGAGGATTAGCTGCTTTTAATTCTTTGAAAACTGTTAAAGCTGGTTGATAAAAATCGATTGCTTTTTGATATTCTCCTAGATTTACATATACTTCCCCAATATAAGATAAAGGTATCCATTCGTTTTCTTTGTCGCGGATTTTGCGGCGAATATCTAAGGCTGACTGAAAAAATTCCAATGCTTTAGCATATTCGCCTTTGCGGAGGTTAACGTAACCAATATTTACTAAGCTATTGGCTTCTCCCGCTTTCGCGCCATATTGTTTAAATATTGCTAAGGACTGCTGAAAGAGTTCTAACCCAGCTTGTAAATCAGCTAAACCAACTAAATTTTTATAAACCAGTCCTTCACCTTGATTATTTAACACAATCGCTTCGGTGATGCGTTCTTCTGCTGTTGGTGTTGGTGCTTGAGCAAAGCTTTGTTGTGAATGATACAATACCAAAGTTGGAGATGTAAAAGTCAGTAAGATAGTTGCAAATATTTGAGAAAACTGCATAAGCACAAGTTTTTATTCAGTTAAATAGTTATAGTTTATTGTTCCCATAAACAGAACTAAAGTTATAATTAAAAGCTTAATTATTGATAAAGCTAACTTTTTTTTAAAATGGGCGATCGCTCCAAAAAACAATGGTATAATTGCCCTAATTTTATGAGCCTTCTTTGCAATACTTAACTTGCTTCTAATGAATAAAAGTTAATATAGATTAAAAATAATAAATAACATCATATTTTATAAAGTTAACTAAGCTAAATTAAGAGTAAGCTTAATTATTGAAGCCTAGTTAAAAGTCTAAGTAATAACTACAAATTAAGCTAAATCTTACTAGTATATCTCATATATTTAGTGAAAAAATGCTAGTGATTTAAATTTGATTTGCACTAACTGACTTAGCACAGAAATTTAGGCAGAAATAATTAATATTTCGACAAAAACTTCAGTCGTTTTTGACTGCGGAATTCTGCGTAACAACGCTAGGTTATTGAGCAAGACGTTGATAAATCAACTGAGCCAATTACTAAGAGCAAACAGCAACATTTACAAGTAAGAACTAACAATGATAGAAAAAATTTTGTTAGCGGTTTCGGGTTTGGGTCATGCAGAAGAAATGCTCAAAACCTTGAAAGAAGTACCATCAATTCAACGTGCTAAAGTTAGTGTTTTGCATGTTGTTCCTCCTCAAAGTACTGCATCTGCAATGACAGATAAATGGGAAGAAGGTGGTAAAATTCTTGCCAATGCCATTCAGTCTTTAAGTTTAGATCCCAGCCAAGTTTCTTCAATTTTACGGCAAGGCGATCCTAAAGACGTAGTTTGTCAAGTCGCTGATGAAATTGATGCTGACTTAATCATCATGGGTTCACGCGGACTCAAGCGTTTGCAATCAATTTTGTCAAACTCTGTCAGTCAGTATGTTTTTCAATTGTCTTCCCGTCCCATGTTGCTGGTTAAAGATGACATTTATGTTAAAAGAATTAAGCGCATTATGGTGGCGTTAGATAATTCTGATGCAGCAAAACACTGTTTAAATTTAGCTTTATTCTTGCTACGAGATATTCCAGGTAGCCAGTTAATTTTGACTCACGTAAATACTGACCTACGCGGTAAAGCATCAGAAGTCACTGAAATTATTCCCGATAAAAATCCCATTTTTGGCGCAGCTTACGCCGAAGCCCAAAAATATGGTATACAAACTCGCTGCTATAGCAGCAGTGGTAAACCGGGCGAAGAAATTTGCCGCTTGGCTGAAGAGTTGCAGGTAGACTTACTGTTACTTGGTTCTCCAGATCGTCGTCCATCAGTAGCTAAGAGTTTTGTAGATATAGACCGACTTATTGGTGCTTCTTTGTCTGATTATGTGCGAGTCAATGCTACTTGTCCAGTATTGTTGGCGCGAACCACTGCATGAAGAGTAGTGAGTACTCTTCTTCTTAATCAATACTCAGCACTAAGTCAATGATAAATAAAAACCCCTGCACCAGTGGCGTAGGGGTTTTTTATATTATGCACAAACTATTAACTATCTTTTTTACCTTCGCGGCTTGCTGTTTGGATGTACAGAATTAATAAAAACACAGAGGGAACTAATACGAACAGAATGCTCGCTACGAACCCTAAGTCATTAGTTTGCATGGCAAAGAAGCCTCTCTAGAATTTCCAGTCAACAACTTTAGAATAGCATCATCGATGCCCGTGTTAGCCTTATTTTTTTACTGCTTATGTCGCCAATGCTGCTGGCGTGTCAGCCCCAAAGTTTAAGGTTTTGTCACCACGCTAACAGGGCCATGTACTACAGTTTGACAGGCTAGGCGGTAATTTTCTGGTTTTTTCTTAAATTTGCGGTTTTCTACCTCTGTACGCGGGGAAAGATTTTCTAATCCTTCTACTATCTCAACAACACATGTACCACACTGACCATAGCCACCACAATTGGTCATTTTGCCAAATAGTGTGTACAAATCAATACCATTTTCCACTGCTTTTAGCCGTAAGTTAGCACCATTTGCGGCTATTACTTCTTTATCCTCTTTAACAAATTTGATATTACCCATAAATATTTAATTCCTCGTTGACTGTACAACACTCGGCTGAAAAGGCTAAGTTTTAATTAGGCTGTATCAACTATATTACTTAACTTCTAGTTACTTGTTACAAATAATTAAGAAATATCAATTTTTGCAAGAATATATTGTCAAAAAAATAGGACAGGTTTGGCACCTATCCTATTGATTAAAAATTTACTTAACTTACCTAAATCCCACAGCTGCTTGCCATACAAAAGCAAGTAACAAGAAGAAAACAGGAATTACTGGAAGAACGTCTACCAGAGGATCGAAAATTTGGTAAGCTTCAGGCAATTTAGCTAATAACAGTGCTGCTTCCATGTTCGTTTTTATCCACTCTATCCAACACAGCTTTCATAATTGAGATGTATCTTAACATGGTTTAGGCACTGAGAATTAGTTATTCTTGCCTCTGGCTCAGAGTGCTGAGTTTGGAATCAGATATTCTTCCCTGCTTCCCGGTTCCCTTCTCCCCTACGGCTTGAATATACTAAATTAAGGTGTATGAAAGTGAATCAGACACCTAGTAACTTGTAGATTAAGCTGTTGATGAAAGTCAAAGCCAGCGCACCTAATACAGCACTCCAGATACCGAAACGTAACCGAAAGCCTTCGACTAACCAAGCAGCAATACTAAAACAAACAACGGCAATCATAAAGGTAAAGATGCCGGATAATAAATCAAAAGTGAGAAAATTTGGTACTGCAAAGATCAGGCGTAAAATCGGTCTGATGATCGCCGTAACAATACCGAGAACTGCTGCCGAAATAAAGGCTTTTTTGGGTGAGTCAACTTCAACTCCTACGGGGAGTTTACTAATAATCAGCAAGCTGATAGATGTTACGACCCAAACAATTAAAAGCGTCACAATTGCATTCATTGCCACAACCCTTGAAACGCGAATGGCGATTGGCGATCGCTTAATTTAAGCAACCGATTTCAGAATCTTTGAAGCTTTGCCAATTACTTGTAACTTACCAGAGATTTGGCTCTAACTAGAATTTATTTTTTATATCTTTAGGTTTGGGTAAGAAGTTTAGATGTCAGAAGTTAGGAGTAACAATTTCCAATCCTAAATTTAAAAGTGAAGATAAGGAAGTAGTTTCTGCCTCATCTCCCATTACTGCATTTTGAGTTGAAAAATTCTGTTCAAATTTATCTTTTTGGAGCAGAATTAGTATTGCCTGGTGCGACAGGAAATTGTGTTGCTGGGGCATTAGGTACACCAGGAATCACACCTTCTCCCGTGGGCGGTATTTGGTTAGGGTTAACAGGGATATTGGGGTCAAAATTCCCCTGTGGATTAATTCCTGGAACTGGTGCAGGTGGAACTCCAGGATTAGTGGGAATATAGGGTTCTGTTGGCAGATTAGGTTGAGAAACTGAAGGTTGAGTCGGCCCTGGGATAATTCCTAAAGAAACGCGATCGCCTCCTACTTGTCGCAATAAATCTAACGTCTCGACGACATCATTATAAGTTGCCGTTCTTGAAGCATTTAACACCAAAATACCGTTAGGATTTTGTTGGAGATATTGCTGTAGTCTCTGGGCTAACTCCTCTCGTTTTACGGGTTGTTTTTCTATGTAAGTATTACCAACAGCATCAATGGTGACAATTTGAGTGCTACTTTGTCCGGTCAAATTAGCCGGTGTACCTGTAGCAGCTTTGGGTAAATCAACGTTAATAGCTTGTTGGCGAGTAAATTGTAATGCTGCTAACAAAAAAAATGTCAGGATACAAAAAACAACATCAATTAAAGGGATGATTTGAATTTGTACTTCTTCAACAGGAGTATGCAGATTAACTTTCATGATCTTACAAATTTTAGTTATAGCAAAGTGTTGAGTGCTGAGTTCTGAGTAAATCAATTTTTGATTTTAAATTTGGGATTTTAGATTAGGACAATCTTTCAATCTAAAATCAGCAATCTAAAATTCTTCTGCCTCCTGCCTCCTGCTTATTGCTCAGGATCTAATGAATCATTCACATTTGGTTCTTCTGGAGGTTGAGGAAATAGATTTTTAGATTTTTTGCGGGGTGGATTAACACTTTCGCGGGAAGCTTCATGCACAATCGCTGTACTCTTGCTAAATTCCGGTGGAGATTGGCGATAGAGTAATTCCATCTCATTCCCCGCCTTGCGAAAAATCTTAACTTGGTTAACCAAAAAACTTTGAAATAACCGATAAAATACCAAACTAATAATTGCTACTATTAACCCTGTAGCAGTACTAATTAGAGATTCACCAATCCCAGTAGTTACCCCAGCTGTCGATTCTGTGCCTAAATCGCCAATCCGAATTGAGCGCAAAGAGTGAATCAAACCCAACACAGTACCCAACAGCCCCAACAGTGGAGATAGTGCAATCACTGCTTCTAAAAGTTTTTCACCGCGACGCATCCCAGCTAATTCGTCTTCTGCTGAGGCTTCTAGTGCTAAACGAAAAGTTTCCAAATCAACTTTTAATAAGCGTAAAGGTGCGTAGAGAAATCGCCCAATTGGCTGATCTGTGGATTGTTTGGCAATATCTGCGGCCATATCCCAATTCTCTTGGGCTGCGTCTAGCACGCGATTAACTGTTTCCTTTTCTTGATTTAAAATCCGCAACCAAAACCACAGACGCTCTAAAATCACACTTAAAGCTAGTATTGACAAAACTGCCAAAGGCCACATCGCTGGCCCGCCCTTTTGAAACAGATCTAGAATATCCACTGCTTAACTTTCCTCCCTCCGTACCTAGAGCAATTATCCCAAAGCATTTTAATTCTAAAGATTAATGTGCAGTTAGAAACTCAGATAACACAAATTTCATGAAGGAAGCGTAGACAGAAGGCAAAAGTGCAAATATTTATTTACTCAGAACTCAGTTACGTAACTTAATTTATTTCTAGACTGGCTGGCCAGAATTATGTCATAAGTAAAAAAGGCTGTTAAATGCAAATCAACTTATGACCGCTGCTGTACAAAACTCTCCTAACTTGGCTGTTCACTTGGTAAACGGCATTCTGGCAATTAAGCCTTTAGCCAACCTAGCCAAGCACCAAGCCCGGCAAATGATGATTAAACGCGCTGAAAAAATTGGTGTACCTTGGACAAAAGCAGTAGAGAAACTACAAGCGCGTGATTGGTCAACGGATTTAGCCCAGGTGCAAAATCCTCAGCTTGCCTATCCAGATTATTACGTCACTTCATTTCATGCCTACGACAATGGCAATCTAAGTTGGTTGGCGGCTTTTGAAGTAGAGCCTGCTGCCCATGCTGTTCACGCTAAAATTTGGCCTGGTGCTGAAGCCCAAGGCGATCGCCAACTCCGCCAAAGCTATCATAATATTCTCAAACCCCTTCTATCTCAGGAACCACGCGACATTCTGGATATAGGATGTAGTGTGGGATTAAGCACCTTTGCTTTGCAGGAAGTTTATCCCCAAGCCAAAGTTACAGGCTTAGATTTATCTCCCTATTTCCTGGCTGTTGCCAACTACCGCGCCCAGCAACGTCAAGCTAATATCAATTGGGTTCATGCCGCAGCAGAATCAACAGGGCTACCAGATAAGTCATTTGATTTAGTTTCCCTATTTCTCATCTGCCATGAATTACCCCAAGTACCAACCAGACAAATTTTTGCGGAAGCGCGGCGGCTGTTGCGTCCCGGCGGTCACTTGGCCATCATGGATATGAATCCCAAATCGGAAATTTACAAAAAAATGCCAACCTACATTTTGACGCTGCTCAAAAGTACTGAACCATATCTAGATGAGTACTTCTCTTTGGATATTGAGCAAGCTTTGATTGATGCAGGTTTCCAACGCCCCACAATTACCAGCAATACCCCGCGTCACCGGACTGTAATTGCCCAGGTGCGTGACTAATTTAGGCTTACTGCTGTGGGCAGCAATTCCACCACTGTTATTTCTAGGTTATTACTATTACCGTGTTGCTTTTGCTCCGGCTTTACCACGCTTGTTGTTGTTTTTTATCGCCGGAGCAATTTCTGGCGGTGTTGCTCTTGGTTTAGAATGGGCGGCGGAAATTGCATTTAACTCCATTGTAAATTGGCAACAAATCCAGCGATCGCTTTTTGGTGCCGCCCTACGCCAACTTGTAGAAATCGGCCCAATTGAAGAAGGCTGCAAGTTAATTGCAGTTATTCTCCCCACAATTTATCTGCAACGCAGATATCAACTACGCAGCAGTAGCATTTTACTGTTTACCATTGCTGTGGCTTTAGGTTTTACCGCCGAAGAAAATTGGATTTACTTTTACTACGGTACAGCATCAATTCTTGACCGGAGTATCGGGACTCTAGTTCATGCGATGTTTTCTGCACCTTGGGGTTATGCATTAGGCATTTATCTGGACTCAAGTATGCGATTAAATCGCAGCAGAAAGTTGATTTTCCCAGCTTTGATCAACTCTGTAATTTGTCATGCACTAGTGAATGTTTTATCTATTGCGTGGCGTTATACCGCACCCGTCAACTTTCTCAGCTATGGTTTATTTCCCTTTTTATTGTGGATGTTTTGGCGATTAGAACAATTACTGCGAAGAGTACAACACCAACACCCAATAATCTTGATTTCTGGTCACACACCCCAGCATCGTGCTTGGCAAACAGGTTTAGTAATATTTGCTCTTATCCTTGGTGGCAATGCTATTTTCGGGCTGTTTCTTTTAGGTAGAATTCTTAGCCCTTTGAGTTGGGCGCAGCTTTTTTACCCAGAGATTTGGCAATTTATCTTGAGTCGCTTTTTACTAAATTTCTGTTTTGCAATTTTAGCGTGGTTTATTTATCTATATTTACGCAATTCATTTCTATTCAAATCATCTAGGCGATTTTAATTAATAGCAATTGTAGTTAGCCTAGGTAGAAATGAAGCTGCAAAATCTGGTTGATATTGCTGCAACTAGTTCATAATTCTTGCTAATGCTGCGGTTAATTTTGCCATAAAATTTCAAACTTTAAGATAAATTGTGAATTGAATATTTGTAACCTAAATTAACACAACAAAAAAATCCGACTTTTTCGCAGACTTTGGCTACTACACCACATAAAATTGCCGACTTTCACCGACTGACAAAAGAAAGAGCGATCGCTTAGGCTATTGGGCGTAGAGTAGAAAGTATAAAAAATATGGTTAACACTACTAGCCCACCAATAGAAGATTTGGCAGATCAAAGCTATGCCAGTCCTAACTATTGGCAAATACAACACCGTCTACGTTCGCTGATAGATCACTACGTAGCTGTCGAAAAATTAGATAATCGTTTGCAAGATTTACCCACACAATTTACCAATCCTCAGCCCCGTCCCTGGAAACCCATTGATTGGCAAGCCATCAACCGCAATCAAATCATTGGTATAGCACCAGAAGTATTTTTATCTATCTTGATAGGTGCGATGGATACAGAAGCACCCATTCGCGGCTACACCCAAACCAGCCGCCAGTATTTAGCACAATTACATCCCCAAATGGCGCGGTTTGTTGGTGGAATAGTCAATAAAGATGGTGAACTCCAAGAAATTGGTTTATGGGAAAAAGAAGAACGCCAGCACACACCTGCATTACTGAAGGTTTACACCCAACTAACAGGCGAAAAAATCATCCCCAAACACCGCACCGTGAGAGGCTACCTCCCCACCGATGATCCCCAAGAAGACCTATATCGCCACGGCTTACATCGAGTAGCTACAGAATACGGTGCAACCTGTCTTTACCTGTGGATGATGGCGCACACAACCGGCGCACTCCACGAAGTTCTAGAAGAACTCGCCAAAGATGAAATCAACCACATGACCAAATTTTGGGGCTTTGGAGTCTGGGCGTACCCCAACACAGGATTCATTCGCATCACCAACACCCTGATCAAAACCCGTTCTCAAAACTATCAACGTAACAACCTGATGCGTACCCTACGCCGCATGATGAATACACTCAACTGGAACGCCTGGACACTCACCAACAAAACCACTCTCCTTTACACCTTTACCCACACCATGCGCCACCTCTGGAAATGGCACAACACTCTCACCCCAGAGTATTTACAAAACCTCTTTAAATAATCATCTTTCGTGCCTTTGCGCGAACCCTGAATCAATCCCCTCATCAACATCAAAAACCATGACTTTACCTCTAGACCTAAACCCAGAAAAAATCCCTCAACACGTAGCCGTCATTATGGATGGTAACGGTAGATGGGCAACCAACCGAGGGCTACCCCGCATAGCCGGACATCGCCAAGGCGCAAGAACCCTTAAACAACTATTACGCTACTGCAAAGATTGGGGAATTAAAGCCCTCACCGCCTACGCCTTCTCAACCGAAAATTGGCAACGTCCCATTGAAGAAGTAGACTTTCTTATGCGCTTAATTGAAAGATTTCTGCGCCGGGAATTAGCGCAAATGCACCAAGAAGGAATCAAAATTTCCTTTATTGGTGATTTATCAGCCTTACCTCCATCTCTGCAAAAACAAATAGCTCATTCAATGACAGAGACATTCAATAATCAAGCAATTCATTTTACCCTTGCTGTCAATTACGGTAGCCGCAACGAAATTACTAGAGCCTGTCGTCAAGTAGCAGAACTCGTGGAACAAGGCAAAATCAATGCAGCAGCAGTTAATGAAACCTTGATAGAACAACACCTCTATACAGTTGATACTCCCACCCCCGATTTACTGATTCGGACTAGTGGAGAGATGCGGTTGAGTAATTTTCTGTTGTGGCAAATGGCATATACAGAGATGTACTTTGCTGATATTCTTTGGCCTGATTTTGACACAGAAGCATTTCATCAGGCGTTGTTGAGTTACCAACAGCGCGATCGCCGTTTCGGTAAAGTGAAGGCTGTTTTTTCCGCCTAACACACAAGTGCGATCGCTGCCTTTACTTTATTCCTATATGTATTATCGCCATACCCTACGGAAAGCCGCTTACGCGTCTACATCCTCGTTAATCGGTGTTTTTTATCTAAAACTAAAGCACTAAATTAGCTGAAACAGTCCACTCATCGGTTGATTTTAAATTAAAAAAGATTAACAATTTTCTCCTGGCTGTTCACAAGCACCAATACTCACCCAACTGCTAGAACCATTTTGCCAATGTTCTTTTTTCCATATTGGTGCGTTGTGTTTCAGAGTATCAATAGCATAGCGACACGCTTCAAACGCCTCACCCCGATGGGGACAACCAATAGCAACTAAAACGCTGATTTCTCCAACTTGTAACCGTCCAATGCGGTGATGAATTACAACTCGATTAATCTCAGGCCAAAACGTGCGAATCTCAGCAGCAATTTGATAAAACACCTGCATAGCCATTGGTTCGTAGGCTTGATATTCTAAAGCAACCACAGGTTGTCCATCAGTATTATTGCGTACCATACCACTCATCACCACCACAGCACCATTAGCCGACGCATCAGCTTTAGCATAAATTTCCTCTAAAGATAATGGAGCAAAGGTAATCGCAAAACTATCTTCGATTCTCGGCTTGACTGGTGCAGTAAATGTATTGGTCATAGCGAAGTTAATAATAATTCGTACAAGTAAGCATAGCTACTACTTAAGTATATTGCTCTGGAGCAAAATGCTACCTCTTCCCTATATTGATAAATTTTGGGACATAACAATCTGGTAGCTCTTATTTATCAAAACAACCTCAAAACATTGACTGAAATTCAAGATAATTGATGTAAATTTAATTTAAAATCAAATTTATTTTGTCATCCTCCTTAAGGAGTATTACTATAATTAAAATGATAAGACATGCTTGGTCTGTTGTTTAGTTTTGCTTATAGTTCTGTTTGGACTTGAGAGCATTCACGACAAAATTTAACATCAATACTTTGACAATTTTTCTTCTTGATTAATATCTTTTGACACCAAGGTCATAATGAAACTTTTTTCACCTATTGAATCATGATGCCAGCGGCAATTATATAAATAATTTGGGTAAAATTTGATGGAAACTTTAATATGTAACTACGAAGTAGCAAGGTTAGAAGCTTTACAGCAGTATCAAATTCTAGATACTCCCCCAGAACAAGCATTTGATGATTTGGTATCATTAGCAGCACAGATTTGTGACACACCAATAGCCTTAATTAATTTTATTGATGTTAACCGTCAGTGGTTCAAAGCGAAAGTAGGGTTAGATATTCAGCAAATACCTGTCGGTATTGGCTTTTGTCGCTTTTGTCTAGAGAAAAAAGATATTGTAGTGATTCCTGACACTCTATTAGATGAAGATTTTGCTCAAGAAGTAGTTGTCACATCCCCACCTTATGTGAGATTTTACGCTGGTGTGCCTTTATTTGCGCCAAGAGGAGAAGTCATTGGGACTTTGTGTGTAATAGATAACGTACCACGAGAAATTAGTCCCAAACAGGTAGAATCACTACAAGCTATTAGTCGCTTGATAGTTAGACAATTAGATATTCGCCGCAATTTGGGGGAACTTTCTCAGATAAAAACTGAGTACCAGCAAGCACAAGTAGCACTGCAAGAAAGTCAATCTACCCTGCACAGTTTCTTTGATAGTGCGCCGATGATGATGGGTGTTGTGGAATTAGGCGAAAATAATATCTTTCATGTTTCTGATAATTTGAGTGCAGCGCAGTTTTTTGGACTTACCCCCAAGATAATGCAAAATCGCTGCGAACAGAAAATTGGCGTAGCACATTCTTATTTGCAACGGTGGCGACATTACTTTGACCAAGCGGAACAAACCCAATTACCTGTGAGGTTTGAAGATGTTTACGATACTCCGCAAGGAAGAAAATGTTTGTCAGCCACTATCTCTGTAATTGTCGGCAGTTCCTCTGGGCGATCGCAATTTGCATATATAGTAGAGGACATTAGCGATCGCCAGCAAGCAGAAACACAATTACGCTGGAAAGAAACACTGTTACACTCCATGAATAGTGTCTCGCCACTGGCATTTTATGTTGTCGATAAATATACCGATAACATCTTATATTTTAACGATCGCTTCTGTGAAATTTGGGGCATTGTCCACCTCAAAGAACTGATGGAACATCAACAATTGTTACACCAAGATATTCTTGCCGAAGTCTGCAAATCAATTGTTGATCTGCCGCGATTCATGAATTCTTGCCAAGTATTGCAACAAACAGATAACTGTTGTGTTACTGAAGATGAAATAGCCTTGACTGATGGGCGAACTATTCGGCGATTATCTACACAAATTTGCCAGCAAAATAATCAATATTGCGTCCGTTTATATATTTTTGAAGATATCACAGTTCAGAAACAAACAGAACAAAAATTTCGGGAACAAGCCGCATTATTAGATGTGGCAACAGATGCCATTATTTTACGAGATTTATCAGATAAAATTTTACTTTGGAATCAAAGTGCTACCAATCTTTACGGGTGGACAACAACAGAAGCATTGGGTAAAAATGCCAATCAATTATTAAATCACAACTGTTTACCACAATATTCAGAAATTCGTAATCTAGTTTTAGAACATGGGCATTGGCAAGGAGAACTGCAAAAAAATAACCGTTCTGGAAAACAATTAATTGTTGAAAGTCGCTGGACATTGGTACGCGATGAACATAATCAAGCAAAATCAATTTTAGTCGTAGACACTGACATTACCCAGCGCAAACAATTAGAAAATCAATTTTTACGTACCCAACGAATGGAGAGTATTGGTACTCTCGCCAGTGGTATTGCTCACGATTTAAATAATGTTTTATCGCCAATTTTAATGGCTGTACAGCTATTAAAAAATAAAAACACAGAGCAAAATCAGCCGCAGATATTATCAATTATTGAAACTAATGTCAAACGTGGGGCAAATTTAGTTAAACAAGTGCTTTCTTTTGTGCGAGGAACCGAAGGCGATCGCACCATAATTCAAGTTAAGCATTTGATCATGGATATCCAGCAAATTATTCAACAAACATTTCCCAAATCCATAGAATTTATTGCAGAAATTCAACCAGATTTATCAACAGTTTGTGGTGATAGCACCCAGCTACATCAAGTTTTGCTGAACTTATGTGTTAATGCCCGTGATGCTATGCCCACAGGCGGAAATTTGAGTATTTCCGCCGAAAATATTTGGCTTGATGCAGATTATGTACAAATACATCTTGATGCTCAAGTTGGTGCATACATTGTCTTAACAGTGAGTGATAGTGGAATTGGCATTAATAGTACTTTATTAGATAGAATATTTGAACCATTTTTTACCACAAAAGAATTTGGTAAAGGTACAGGGCTGGGTTTATCAACAGTCATGGGTATTATTAAAGGACATGGTGGTTTTATTACTGTGTCCAGTTGTATGGGTCAAGGCACAACCTTTAAAGTTTACTTACCAGCAGTGCATACAGAAGATGTAACTGAGATATGGGCAGAAGCAGAAATATCCAAAGGTCAAGGAGAATTGATTTTAGTTGTGGATGACGAGACCGCAATTCAGTCAATTACCGCCTCCGCCTTAGCCAACCATAACTACCAAACAATTTGCGCGAGTGACGGTATGGAAGCGATCGCAGTTTATACTCAGCATCAAAATAAAATTAGTGCGGCAATTATCGATATGATGATGCCTAACATGGATGGAGCCACAACCATTCACCAATTAACAACAATTAATCCTCAAATTCCTATCATAGCCGTCAGTGGACTAGCTACCAGTGAGCAAGTTCCGACTGGTCAAATCGTCTTTTTACCTAAACCCTACAGTACCCCAGAATTACTGGCATTTCTGCATAAAATTTTGCATTCACAGTGATAAATCAGTAAACACCATAGGGGAGATCAAAAAATTGATGACCAATGACTAATCACCATGACTAATCAAAATTCGGCACTGATTCTGATTGTCGATGACGACGATATAACGCGAATTCACTTGCGTCAACTTATGGAACATGCAGGATATCGAGTCGTAGAAGCTAGTAATGGTTCCGAAGCTATTAGTACCTACACAGATTTACATCCAGATATGGTTCTATTAGATGCCATTATGCCAATCATGGATGGATTTACTTGTTGCGCTCAATTGCAAACATTCCCTGATATTCAAGACACACCGATATTAATGATTACAGCAGCTTATGAGCCAGCCGCTGTAGAACGAGCTTTTGCTGTAGGTGCAACCGACTACATTACTAAACCAATTCAATGGGTAGTACTATCCCACAGAATCCGCCATCTTTTGGCAGCATCTCGCGCCATCAAGCAATTACGGCAGCAAAACCAACAGGCGCAACTTCGAGAAGCCCAAATTAGAATTGCCCTAGAAGCCGCCCGTATGGGTACTTGGGACTGGGATATCAGCACCAATCAAGTTACTTGGTCAGATAACAAAGAAATGCTATTTGGCTTAAAGCCGGGTAGTTTTGATGATCAGTATGAAACTTTTTTGAACTGTATTCACCCCCAAGACCGCCATTTTGTCAATATCTCGATCATGCAAGCTGTGCAAACAGACACAGAGTATGATGTGGAATTTCGCATTGTTTTACCTGACCTGAGTATTCGCTGGTTAGTTAGCAAAGGTGTAGTTTTTCGGAATGCGGCTGGGGCAGCAGTGCGAATGTCTGGGATAGTGATAGATATTACTAAGCGTAAACAGGCAGAAGCCGAACTGCGGCAAAGTGAAGAGCGATTTCAAATTATTAGCCATGCAACTAACGATGTGATCTGGGACTGGGATTTGCTCACTAATCAAGTTTGGTGGAATCAAGGTGTACAAACACTGTTTGGTTATTCATTGTCTCAATTGAATGCTGATTTAAGCTGGTGGTACGAACGCATACATCCAGAAGATCAAAAAAGAATCGAGACTGATATGTGGGATGCGATGAATCGCGGTCAACAATTCTGGTCGAATGAATACCGCTTTCGTTGTTATGACAATTCTTATGCCGACATTTTAGATCGAGCTTATATCATCTATGACCAGACAGGCAGCCCTGTACGGATGATTGGTGCAATGATGGACATCACAGAACGCAAGCGGGTACAGGCGCAACTACAATGGCAAAACTTGCGATCGCAATTATTTGCTGATATCACCTTAAAAATTCGTCAGTCTCTACAAATTGACGAAATTTTGCAAACCAGCGTCACGGAGGTACAAAAATTACTCCATACAGACCGCGTGTTAATTTTACAACTGCGCTCAAATGGTAAAGTTATCATCCTGAAGGAAGCTGTAGTTTCTGGTTTAGCAACAGCAGCAGACCTGGAAATAATTAACCACAGAACTTTTGACCCAATGTGTCTGGCAAAATATGCTCAGGGAACGATTAAGATTAGTAACGTCGACCAAGAGCAAGCTAACATCTCAATAACTTATCTCCAATTACTGCAACAATGGGGTGTCAAAGCCAAGCTTTCTGTGCCAATTTTTCTGCAAAATCAGATCTGGGGCTTGCTGGTAGCCCATCAGTGCGTCCATCCCCGTCAGTGGAATAACTGGGAAATTGAACTTTTACAACAACTCGCAGATCAAATCGGTATTGCATTAGCCCAAAGCCAAATTTTAGAAACAGAAACTCGTCAACGCCAAGAACTGATCCGTTCTAACGAAGAACTGCAACAATTTGCCTTTATCGCCTCTCACGATTTACAAGAACCACTACGGAAAATTAAAACCTTTAGTGAACGGCTGATTAGTATCTTTGGCGACGCTTTACCCGCACCTGCATCCGATTATCTAGAGCGAATGCAGAATGCCGTTTTGAGAATGCAGACTTTAATCGAAGATTTATTAACACTCTCACGGGTGACAACCAGAGCGCAACCTTCTATATCTGTGAATTTAGCGCAAATTACCCAAGAGGTCTTGTCTGATTTAGAAGTGTTAATCCAGCAAACAGGCGCGACCATAGAAGTTAGAGATTTACCCACAATTCCTGCTGATCCTCTACAAATGCGCCAATTAATGCAAAATCTGATTGGCAACGCCTTAAAATTTCATCGTCCACAAATGCCACCCATTGTTAAAATCTATAGTCAATATTTCCACAATCAATCAGATCAAGTTGTGGGCTGGGAACTTTGTCAAATTATCATTGAAGATAATGGGATTGGATTTGAACAAAAATATAGCGATCGCATCTTTCAGATTTTTCAAAGGTTACATGGTCGTCGAGAATACGAAGGTACAGGCATTGGTTTAACTATCTGCCGCAAAATTGTCGAACGGCATTTTGGCAAAATCACTGCTGAAAGTAAACCAGGACAAGGGACAAAATTTTTTGTAACTTTGCCGATGAATTCCCCTACAGAATTTTTATTCCTAGAGAGGGATTACTAAAACTACTCAAAATAAGGTTTATTGGACAAATACAACCTTTAATTACCAGCAAATGACAAAAAAAGCCACAAAATTAAACTCTTGAAAGCTAGACATAAAAGCTATTTTACTGCTGAATTCTGCCGTATATCCCCAGCTAAATTCAAAATTGCGAATATGAGTTTTTTTTCCAACTTTAATTCATACTAATAACTAGATTGTAGAAGGAGAAATTACAGAGTGAAGGGTCGGCAACCAACCGTGACTATCTTAATGGCTGATGATGATGATGATGACAGTATGTTAATCCGTGAGGCGATTATCATTAGTAAATTGCCAATTGATTTACATGCGGTGAGTAATGGTGAAGAATTGATGGATTATCTCTGTCATCGTGGTCAATACGCTGATACCAGTCTGGCACCACGCCCAGGCTTAATTTTACTAGACTTAAATATGCCCAAAAAAAATGGTATTGAGGTACTTAAAGAAATCAAAACTGACCCCGAACTCCGACCGATTCCTATTATCGTCCTCACGACATCCACGGCAGAAGAAAATATTGATCACACTTACAGCTTGGGTGCTAATTCTTACATAGTCAAACCGATGACATTTTCTGCCTTAGTCGAACTTATGAAAACATTAGGGAAATACTGGTTTGAAACTGTGGAATTACCACTAGCAGTAGCTGGAGGAAAAAATGAACAAAAACCCAATCAGAGTTCTGCTAATTGATGATGACGAAGATGATTATATTTTGACTCGTGATTGGTTCGGTGAATTTCAAGCAGATGGCTGTGAGTTGTCATGGGTGGATAATTATGCAGATGCAAAGCAAGCGATCGCTGCAAATCAACATGATATATATCTTGTAGACTATCGTTTAGGCATCCACAATGGACTGGAACTTTTACGCGAAGCCGTTGTCAATGGTTGTGTTGCACCAATAATTTTGCTCACAGGTCAAGGTGATAGAGAAATTGACATTGAAGCGATGAAAGCCGGCGCAGCCGATTATTTAGAAAAAAGCCAATTAACAGCACCTTTATTAGAACGTTCCCTTCGTTACGCCATCGAACGCAAACAAACAGAACAAAAAATCCGCGAACAAGCCGCATTACTAGATGTCGCTACCGATGCAATTTTTGTCCGCGATTTAGATGACCAAATTTTATTTTGGAACAAAGCCGCAGAAACTTTATATGAGTGGCGCAAAGACCAAGTAATTGGTAAAAAAACATCATCACTATGGCAAGAAAAAACCTTAGCTCGCTTGCAAGAAGCATTACGGTTATTGATGAAAAACGGCTCTTGGCAAGGAGAATTACACCAAACAACAACATCCAATAAAAAAATTATTGTCGAAAGTCGTTGGACATTAGTGCGCGATTTTGCACATCAACCCCAAGCAATTTTAGTAGTAAATACTGATATTACTCAAAAACAACAACTAGAAGCACAATTTTTGAGGGCGCAAAGATTAGAAAGTATTGGCACACTAGCCAGTGGTATCGCCCATGACCTCAATAATGTCTTAGCGCCAATTTTAATGACCGCCCAACTTTTAGAATCACAGTTACAAGATGAGCGTTCTCGTAGACTAATACCAATATTAACGGCTAACGCTAAACGTGGGGCAAATTTAGTCAAACAAGTACTGTCTTTTACTCGCGGTATTGAGGGAGAACGCACACTTTTGCAGTTCAAGCACTTAATTCTCGAAATTCAGCAAATTGTCAAAGAAACCTTTCCCAAAACCATAGAAATTACAACTCGACTACCGCAAAACCTCTGGGTGATATCTGGTGATGCAACTCAACTACATCAAGTGCTGATGAATTTGTGCGTTAATGCCCGTGATGCCATGCCTAATGGGGGAATGTTGAAAATTACTGCTGAAAATCTTCTGGTTGATGAAAATTATGCCAATATGCACATTGATGCTAAAGTTGGCCCGTATATTGTTATTTCTGTGATTGATACAGGTCTGGGTATTTCTACAGAAATATTAGATCGCATTTTTGAGCCATTTTTTACGACTAAAGAACTTGGGAAAGGTACGGGACTAGGACTTTCTACAGTCCTGGGAATTGTTAAAAACCACGCTGGTTTTATCAGTGTCTACAGTGAAGAAGGGCAAGGTAGTCAATTTAAAATATATTTACCCGCACAGCAAGTCACAGAAACCCTGGAAGAACTAGAACCTGTATTTCCTGGCGGTAACGGAGAACTAATTTTGATTGTCGATGATGAACCTGCTATTCGGGATATTACCAAAACATCTCTCGAAAGCTACAACTACAAAGCCATCACAGCCAGCGACGGCATTGAGGCCATTGCTTTGTACGCCGAACATCGAGATGAAATTTCTCTAGTATTAACAGATATGGTCATGCCATCTATGGATGGTCTTACTACTATCCGCACATTGCAAAAAATTAACCCAGATGTCAAAATTATTGCCATTAGTGGGCTGGCTTCTAGTGATAAGGTGAATGCCGCTTATGATATTGGGATTAAAGCTTTTTTGTCTAAACCTTACACAGCTAATCAGTTGTTAGAAGCAATTAGCTTGATTAAAAATCATAACTAAGAGTCAATAGTCAATAGTCATTTGTTCGTTGATTAATCTCCAATTAACTCCACTGCATCTCGTCCATCCAAATCTTGTAAATAAACTTTGACCACTTCTTCTTTAGCTGTGGGTAATTGCTTACCAACAAAGTCTGCTTGAATTGGCAGTTCTCGATGACCCCGGTCTACCAACACCGCTAAACGAATGATTTCTGGTCTACCATACTCAGTCACAGCGTTTAAAGCTGCGCGAATTGTTCTCCCTTTGAAAATTACATCATCAACTAGGACAACGGTTTTTCCGGTCAGGTCAAAAGGGATATCGGTTTTAGCAGGAGTCCGCAAGCCAATTTTGTCAAGGTCATCTCGATAAAAAGTAATATCTAAGGCTCCTACAGGCACGGTGACACCTTCTAGTATCTCAATTTGACGTGCCAATGATTCTGCTATGGGTACTCCTCTAGTATAAATACCCATAAGTACCAGTTGCGATAAATCACGCGTTCGTTCGACAATTTGCGAGGCTAGGCGGGTTAAGGTACGCCGCAAGTCTTCTGATGAGAGAATTTCAACTACTTTTGCACACATAAGGTATGGTCAAAGGTCAATAGTCAATAGTCAAAGGTCAACTTGAACTATAGACTATTGACCATTGACTTATTATTTCTATCATGACCTGTTTGGGAGACAGAATAATATAGCGATCGCTATTCCTAGCCACAATAAAAAACTATAGCGAGTTAATTGCAATGCCTGATGAATTGTTGTCGGTGTAATGGGGTAAATGGCATCTCCTAGGAATGGTTTTTCTTTAGCTACACCCCGATACCAATTTATCCCTCCCATCTGCACACCCAAAATCGCTGCATAAGCACACTCACTCCAACCAGAGTTGGGACTGGGGTCTAAAATGGCATCTCTGCGACATATCCGCCACACAAACAATGGTTTACCAGATAACAATGCCAAGGTAATTACAGTTAAGCGACAAGGTAGCCAAGTTAAATAATCTTCTAACCGCGCACAAAACCAACCTAAATAAGTGTATGGCGCTTCCTTATAACCCACCATTGAATCTAAGGTGCTGCTGGCTTTATATGCCAAAGCTAGAGGAACTGCACCTAAGTTTGGTATACAAGCACCAACAATGGCATAAAAAAGCGGAGCCATCACTGCATCTGTAGCATTTTCGGTGACAGTTTCTAAAACAGCACGCAAAATTTCTGCTTCTGACAAATTTTGCGTATCTCGACCAACATAATTACTTAAAGTCTGACGCGCTACTGATAAATTGCCGGCAATTAAGGGTTGTAAAACATCGGTTGCGGCTGTTCGCAAACTTCGTAACGCAAAACAGCTGGCGAGGATAATACTTTCTATAACTATTGCCAATATTGGATGTAACCATCCAGCAATTTGAACTGTTAACCAACCTATACAGCCACTACCAATGATTAAAATTATTCCCAGCCAAATTCCGGCAATTCTTTGTGTTATGGAATTTTGACATATCCGCAACCAAAATTTTGTGAGGCGAGAAATTATCCATCCCATCACTTGTACTGGATGAGGCCAACCCCAAGGATCACCTATTAAGAAATCTAAAATTGCGGCGATAATTAATGTCATACAATTTTGGATTTTGGATTTTAGATGTTGGATTGGATAAGGGTTGATTGGTGAGTTTGACCATTGACTAAACCACAAAACTCGCTTCTTCTCCTAACGATGCTTGCCAACTGCGGGCATCATAATAGAGATCTGCTAAGGTAATACTGTATAAAGCTTCTTTAAGTTTTTGATTGAGTCTTTGCCAGAGAGTGTATGTTACCCAATCTTCAGCCTGGATTGGTGTTGGGTGGCGGTCGGGAATATGGGTAATGGTTTCACCGACGGCTTCTAATATTTGTCCAATGGAGATTTCTCTTGGTTCTCTTGCTAGTTGATAGCCGCCAATGCTACCACGCACTGATTTAACTAACCCTGAACGACGCATTTCTATGAGCAATTTTTCTAAGTAAGGTGCAGGAATATCTTGGCGTTGAGCGATCGCTCTGACAGATACAGGCCCGTAATCTGGCTGTAAGCTTAAATCTAGCAATGCCTTGACACTGTAATGTCCTTTGGTAGTTAGTTTCATTATTTTTTAGTCAAGAGTCCATAGTCAAAAGTCTATAGTTCATCAATAAATAGTCCAAAACCTAGATTTTTGCATCTCCAGTGCGTAGTCGAAACTGCATATTCTCGAAGTAGAGAGTTAAAAATCCGTAGTTCTTAATCTCCATATTCATCGGGCTAATTTGAGATTTGAGATTTGGGATTTGGGATTGCATCTTCGGTACAAGACCCGTCGCCAGGCGACTTAACAAGTTTAAGAATGTCAATTTTAAATACCCAAGTTACATACACTTGTAGATACAGTCAATCTAAAATTGCAAATCTCAAATCCAAAATTGTTTGGCTGTTGACTAATGACTAAAGATCAGGGTTGCTTATCATTTTATGTTCCCAGAAGCAAGCTGACTGAGTAGATAAACTTTTATGCGTTAGTTTAAAAAACTTAAACAAGTATAGTTTAGCAGTTTTCATTCACTATATATAGTGATCGGCATTGTTGATATCTAAACTATAGATTGTCTTGACATTATTGATAATTGTGCAACAATTCTGGCTAGGATTGTAATATACTTGGCTTGGTTGATATAAAAACTAAAAGATTTTGTTTCTATCAACTCAACCTCAGCTAAAATAAAATCGATTCAACTACTTCAACCATTCATTTTCCATCTAAGTTGATGCCTAAACAGAAAAAAATTGAACCTCTGGTCGGGGAAGAACTGCTCAAAAAAGTCAAAGAGCTAGAGAACCTTAGCAAAGAAGAAAAAGCCAAGCAGTGCGGCTACTATACCGTGACCAAAAATGGTATAGAGCGCGTCAATATGATGAAATTTTTAAATGCCCTCATTGATGCTGAAGGCATTCAGTTAGACAGTGCGCCCAATGCAAATGGACGTGGTGGGCGCAGTGCCAGCTATCGTATTAGCGTACAATCCAATGGTAACTTACTGATTGGTTCAGCTTATACAAAACAGATGAATCTCAAACCTGGTGATGAGTTTCTGATCACTTTAGGGAAGAAGCATATTCGCCTGCGTCAAGTAGATCCAGAAGACAAAGAAGGTATTGAGGAAATAGAAGCCTCAGCATAGTAAATAGTCTAAAGTCAAGAGTCAAGAGTCAAGAGTCAAAAGTTGCAGTCGAAATAATGACTATTGACTATTGACCATTGACCAATAACTATTGACCATTGACCGTTGACTTTTGACTAAAAATATATTGCTGGAGTGTTTTGCGGGTGAAGGCCAAATTGCATGTTAAGGCAATTTGCTCTTTTTCTAATAAACCTAGAATTCGTTCATGGTTGTCTCTAGCTACCACAGGTAACTGATGCAAACCACGTAAAGCCATGCGATCTAAAGCTTCAGATAAAGGTTCATCCCGCCAAGCATAAAGAATTTCAGTGGTGCAGATATCCATGATAGTTTGATTGGATAATTCACTCAAAATTTCTGTTGCAGAATTTTGGTAATTTTTCCAGCGGGCAAGAGAGCGATTAATATCTTCTAAAGAAATAATCCCGACTAATTGCTCGGCTTCATTAATTACTAAAGCACTGCGTGTGCGATCGCGGGTCATTTCCATCGCAGCTTCTAACAATCCTAAAGTTGCAGGCAATTTTTTGGGGCAGGAAAGCACAGCATCTTCTACCAAAATTTCCTGCACAATTTCTGCTTGCTCATCTTTCAAATCAGCCAAACCAAATTGTTGAAGTTTCGAGTTAGAGTTAATATTTGGTTTAATTTGATCAATTAACCACACACTTAAACCCACCGCTGCCATTAAAGGTAAAACAATGCGGTAATCACGAGTTAGTTCAAACAGCATTAAAATCGCCGTTAATGGCGCTCGCACACTAGCCGCCAGTACAGCAGCCATCCCCACCATTGCATAGGCTGGTGGTGCAGCCATATATGCGTCAATTCCCGGAGCGATGAGACACAAAATTTTGGCATAAGCCGAGCCAAAAGAAGCACCCAAAAACATCGCTGGGGCAAATAAACCGCCCACAAAACCACTCCCCGCACTAATAGCCGTCATAAATAACTTGACTACCAGCAAGGACAGCAATAGATTAAGGGAAAACTCCACATCCTGAAGCATGGCTTGGACAGTACCATAACCGATACCTAAAATCTGCGGGAATTGCAAAGCTACCAGCCCTAAAATTACACCACCAATAATTGGATGAATTGACTTGGGAATACTTTTGAAAAACCCAAAGCCAGGAACCGAGCCAGCAAAGCAAGCTTTAGCTAACCGAATTAATTCTGTATAACTCAGAGAAATCAGACTGGCTCCCAAACCCAAGCCGAGATATAAAGGTAATTCTAGCGGGCTACGGACTTGGTATACAGGTAAAGCAAAGGCTGGTTGCGCTCCCAAGCCAATTTGGGCAATTAATGCAGCCACAACGGCGGCTAGTAGGACTACACTCACCGCTGAAGTGGCAAAAGATGTTGCCCCCATAACTACTTCTAAAGCAAAAAATACCCCAGCGATCGGTGCATTAAATCCAGCAGCTAATCCGGCAGCTGCACCAGCGCTTAAAAGTAATCTTTGGCGCTCTTGAGAGACTTGGAGAATGAGCGACAACAACATGCCAAAGTTAGCGCCAATTTCCACACTCGGCCCCTCCGGCCCCAAAGAAGCGCCACTTCCCAAAGAAACAGATGCAGCAATCATCTTGGTGACAGGCCGTAAAGGTCGCTTGATTGCTGTTCCTTGGGAGGCTGCAATTAAAGATGACAAACTAGGGCCAAAATCTTGAGTGCGCCAGCGCATTAACCCGACAATTAATCCGCCCATAATGGGAACACAGGCTAAAGTCCAGCCTCCCCAAGCACCAATCACACTCATCAGATCTTCTAGCATCAGATGGTGAATTAGCTCAATTAAATAGTGAAAAGTCACTACACCCATGCCAGTACCACCACCAATCAGTATGGCTAAAAACAGCACTACTGTTTCCGGTGTGGGTTGAAAACGGTTAATTAGATGTGTTAAGCGGTGAGAAGGTTTAGGAAATGCAGGTTGTTCCATTACCTTCCTTAAGTTGGTGGGAGGCAAGAGAGTCATTGAACGTTGGGGTAAATGTAAGAAAAAAACTTAAATCATTTATCTGTTACTTCTCATTGTGAGCCATTCTTGATCAACCAGACAAGTGAGTTAGATTTACTGGATTTATAAAGCTTTGATTAAAAAAATTTGTTGGGTGAAAATTTTCTGTGAGAACAAGTATATGAAAGAAAATTAATATTTAACGGTCGGCGATCGCTGGTATGGTACAAATTAGGAGTTTCGGAATTTTCTATAGATAAAATACAGTATCGATAAATTGAGTAGATGTACTATATGGGAGCAACCAACAGCAGTCATCTTCACTTAAATCTAGCTATACTCGTGTTGCGACCCTTGAGTTATTCCTGGTAGAACACTGGACGGATGATTGACTATGCCAATTTTAGATTTTAGATTGCTGATTTTAGATTTTTTTGGTTCACACTTCATCCCTAGTGGGCAGAACGAATCAAAAATCCAAAATTTAAAATCCTCTAGCCCTGTACTCTCATGGTTAGAGTCAATCTAAAACCCCAACATCCAAAATCCAAAATTGCTTGGCTAAGATGGTCATCCCCAACTAGCAAGCCTACTAAGCATTACTCAGAAATTCAATATAACTATTTTTATAGAGCGAGTAGATGGACTAGGCGGACAAGGTAAATGAATACACCCATCTTTGATAATCATTATGTTACTTGCCCAATTTGCCAAAGAAATGCTAGACCCAAACCAATCAAGACTTACATAGGTTTGTTTACCTGTCCGTATTGCCAGGAAAGATTAGTAGTCTGTCGTAGCGGTCATTATGTCCGTGATCCGTTTACTTTTAAGCAAATGATTCTGGCTTCGGCATTACGTCGCCAAAGCAGTCCTTTTGCCAGAATTATTCGGGATTTTTTACCGCTTAAACGCCCTTTAGTTGCCCTAGCACTTGGCGGTGCAGTTTTATTAAGTGCGATCGCCATAACTCAGCAACACACCAACCATGACGAGTCAGTGCTACCGAAAAACGAAAAACTCCAAGAAAGGAATCTGGATTAAGAATGTTGATTAGGTACTGGTTACAAGAACATTTGAGAGAGTGACAGCAACATTTTTGCTCATAGTCTAGTCCGAAATCATTCATGAACAACACGAAACCCGACTGTTTTGAGCAGCCGGGTATCTAGGTTTATCAATTTTCAAAAATCTATGTAGGGGTATAAGTTCCGTTTTTCCGCAAGTTACGGACGTTAGCTTTTTAGGGAGCCATTGCTTACCAACCTAGGCATTACCTACTACTCTCGTTCAAAAATCAAATATGATTCGTATATAGTTATTGACTTCACCCATCATATCTATTCGGGTCTTTTTTCTCCTTTTTTTTCTGAGGATCTTTTTTTTGTTTTTTGACTTCTCTATTACCTTTTTTTTCTTTTGACATAATGAATTTCCTATGTAGTGTTAGCTCAAGTAACAGTTAAAACCATTAACTACTGAAGACTAGCGATGAGGTAGTCAAAGTAACCACTGACTTCTTGAGAATCTTCTGCTGACATCATTGAGATAGTGGCATTCTTCATTCCGCGAATACCTTCCACCACCCCTTCAATTGGAGTACCCAAAGACCGATACATTTCACGAGCGCCTATCACCCCAATCTCTTGGATAGGTGTGCTATCACCAGCGACGATACTGTAAGTGATCAAACGCAGGTAATAATCCATATCACGCAAGCAAGTAGCAGTCATTTCCTGACCGTAAGCATTCCCACCAGGTGAAACAATATCTGGACGCTTTTGAAACAGCTGATTTCCCGCTTGCTTAACTATGCGATCGCGATTTTCTGTTAAACTTTGAACCAACCGCAGACGGCGTTCACCACTCTTGACAAAGCTTTTAATCGGCTCTAGTTCTCCGGGGTTAAGATAGCGAGCGTCTGCATCTGCATTAAGAATTGATTTGACGATCAGGCTCATTATTAACGACTCCTTAAAAATGAAATTATGTTCGTGACAATTACTAGTCAGCCTAGAAATAGCTACTAGTTAAAAGTTTTATTTCTTTTGCATCAAAACTTAGAACTTAGGAATTGCCAGCAAAAAAGTAATTATTTGGTGCTAATGAAAGTCCATCCAAGCAGTTACCAAAATTCAGAGTAACTGATACATCACCAAGGACTTTTCAAACAACCTCTTAACAAAGCTTGTGTTCGCTGCTTTTAAACTTACTCAATATTGATTGGCATTACCTAGATATATGTTGGTTGCTCAAATTTCGGTTTGTCAGTTTTTAATCTAAAAAACTGATGTCTGAAAATTAGCTGTAATTATTTTGAATTTCTGAAAGACTCCAACTTTTTATGACTTCTATGGTCTCAAAACTTGGTTGTAATCCTCGTAATGTGATTTTTACTTGTTATTACTAATATATGTAGGTTATTTTTAACCTTACCTGTTTAGTATAGCAGTTATATTTTACTTTTTTTCCAGATTAGATTTTTTGGCATTAATTAAGGAGAAAAGTAAAATATAAATTGGATTTTTTTGTATAAAATACATTCAGTAATCATGCAGCTTTCAATTTAATTTATGAGATAAATCTGTAGCAAGAAATACTATTTTTGAGAAAGTAGGCTATAGTGATGAATAGATTCCACAAACTAGGTAAAAACCTTGGCTGACATAATTGATACTGCCGTTAAGGCTGGTTCTTTCAATACCCTAGTTGCTGCAATCAAAGCTGCTAATCTGGTAGATACTCTCAAAGGTGCTGGGCCATTTACTGTTTTTGCACCTACTGATGAAGCATTTGCTAAACTGCCAGAAGGCACAGTAGATAAATTACTTCAAGACATTCCAAAACTTACGAAAATTCTGACTTACCATGTCGTTTCCGGCAAGGTGCTTTCGGGTGAAGTGGTTAAACTAAAGTCAGCTACTACAATTGAAGGCTCTGATGTGAAAATTGATGCTTCTCATGGTGTCAAAGTAAATGATGCAACTGTTGCCACAGCAGATGTTGCTGCTGATAATGGTGTGATTCACATTATTGATACTGTATTGATTCCTGCCTAAGTAAATGCTTAGATAGTAATGATGAATATGTGGGGCAGTGACTATTTATTTATGGTTACTGCCCCACATAGTTTTAGGTGTATTTTAGGCAAAATTTTTATACAACATCATATTTTCAATTGCATATTAGAGACTATGAAGCAGCAGAGAATTAAAATTATCCATCCCCAAAAGTAATTTTTTATCGCCTTATAACCGAGGAGTTTCTTTTGTAACTAATTTCCAACCTTCGGCTTGATCAATGACCTTCATGGATTTTAGCTGGAGGTTGCGAAGCGCATCTGCATTGAGTAAAAAGTATGGTTTGCTGTCGTAGTGCCAATAATATTGCAGTTCGCCCACATTAGCGGGAATAATAGTGCGATCGCTATAAAAATCTAAGGAAGAACGATGCTGGGGAAAAGATGTATAAATCTTTTTTACAGCGGGATTAACACGGGATATCATCGTCGCTACAGGTTTGACTGGATAAGCTTCGGATAATTCCCAAGCCCAATAATTAGATTTCACTAATAAAAATAGCGAAATATAACTTCCCCAAAATAAAATCTTCAAAAACTGGTTGTCACCGCGTTCTGCTAAAATCGCTGCCAAAATCATGGTGATACCAACTGCGGCAAAAATTAGTTGTAAATCAGTTTTTGGCGGTATACCCCAACTGAAATACATACTACTAGCAGAAGCAATCACAGCAAGAACAGATAAACCACCTACCCAACTACGGGGATAAGATGACAGTAAAGGTAAGTTTGCTGTCTCGGCTAACAGCGCCCCAAAAGCTAAAGCTAAACCTGGGTAAATGGGGAATATATACCAAGGTAGCTTGGCATCTATTAGGGAAATACTTAACAAGTAAACTCCACACCATACCTGAATTAATTTAGCCCAACTCAGGTTACGATTTTCCCAGATGTAACTTACAGTTTGTGGTAAAAACAGTAACCAAGGCCATGTCCACTTCAAAAGCTCAAGAATGTAATACCAGGGTGCTTGAGAACTTTTGATGACAAATGTCTCAACTTGGTTGCGAGATTGATTCTGTAAGCCAACTTCCACAAAAGCATAACCATAATGCCAGAGTTGGGCGGCATACCAACCCACAGCAGGCAAAATCCCGATGCAGATACCTGTCCAGAAATAATAACTGGTAAGCAATCTGGGGGTATCCCAAAACAAAAATATCACGGCGATCGCACCGAGAAAAATGCCTAAAAAACCTTGAGTTAGGCAAATCAAGCCGAAACTTACACCTACTCCCAAGCAATAACGCAAATCACGCCGCGATCGCAATACGCACAGCATCATTACTAGCAAAAAACAGGCTACCACCCCATCTATCATTGCTAATCTGCCATAACGCACCACAGGCAGCATCGTCAAATAAATTAAAGCACTATAAATCGCCGCCCAACGTTGGCGAAATATTTCTCGACCAATGCAGTAAAGCAAAGGTATAGACAGCGCTGTTAACATTGCGCTGGGTAAACGTGTTGTCCACTCATTTACACCAACAACAGAGTAAACCCCAGCAATTAACCAATGGGTCAGCGGTGGTTTGTTATAGTAAGGTTCGCCACCTAAAGTAGGATAAAGCCAACGCATGGAACCTGCGGGCGCACTCCAAATTTCGCGGGAAACTTGGGCGACAGTCCCTTCATCCCAATCTCGCAGCGGTAAGCCTCCCAAATTGATGCTAAACAGTAGCACCGCCGCCACCAGCAATACCAATATCCAGGCTCGATCAATCCATTTTTCCAGCGCACGATGCTGCTTTTCTCGATGACCCCAAATAAAGCTTCCTTGTTGCATATTCTACGATCATCATTTTACTTGCTAGTTTGACTGCATAGAGAGCAAAGTGCATCTCTAAATGTTGCACCCTATTACAACATTTGTCTTGACAATTACTAGATTCCCAGGTTAACTCAATTTTCTCTGATTAGCGATAATTTTTTTTGAGCAAGCATACAATTTTTTTCACTTTATTTAACACTCATTGGTTGATAAAAATGATACAACTGTTACCAAACAGGTGTGCAAATTACTCGTTAGGAAACATCAATGAATCTACCTTTTATACTAGATATAACAATTGGATTAATATTTATTTACTTAATATTAAGTTTATTAGCTTCAGAAATACAGGAACTAATTACAACAATCTTGCAATGGCGGGCTGTTCACTTAAAAAAATCCATCGAAATTCTCATAGCAGGCGATGTCAGTAAATCAGACGATGATAATGTACTTCAATTAGTCAACGACTTATATAATCATCCCTTACTGCAAAGCGTCAATCAAGAAGCAAAAGGATTTTTAACTGTATTACCTCGGAAGTTTATTTGGTTATTATCCTCTCTGCTAAATAAAATTACGCCCCCCGGAGAAAAAAGAACAAAAAGTATTTTTGGCTATATTAGAAATGGTAAAGAGGATGTGAGAAAGCAAAAGCACAGTGCGCCTTCTTATATACCTGCTGATACTTTTGCCACAACACTAATGGACACATTAGGATTGCCAAAATTAGTCCAAAAATTAACAGAATCAAGATTGATAAATTTTACACATCAGCAATTAGATGAAATTCAAACTATCTTATCAAGATTATCAGCAAAAATAGATAATACTGATGATCATATCCGACAGTTTTTAGAAAACACTCATAATGAGTTCAACAACACTGTAGAAGCTAGTTTTAAACTGATTATTGTCGATTTTCAGAAAGATAAAATAGATTTATTAACTAGTCTTAATCGCATGGCTAAGAGTTTTGATAAATATATCGGCTGTTTTGCAGCCGATATGCCCGATCATGAATTAATTAGTAATACTCTCCAGCGATTAAAAGTTTTAAGAACCGATATTTTTGATGATATTGAACAGACAATCTGTTTAAAAGGCTTGCGTCCGAATATTAACGAAGTTGTGCAATTAATTAGTGTTGGTAGTGACATTCAGCAAGAGTTTATCAATGAGTTTCAAGATAAAGATAGCGAAGCATACCAGACATTTCAATACATCAGCCAAAGATTAGAACAGTTCAGTCAAAAACTACCGCCGTCTGTTGTGGGTAACATGGCGACATTAGCAAGACGCGCTCAACTCAAAGCCAAGTCAACGGAGGACGGCGTTAATATATTACGTCGAGAAATTGAGCAAACCTTCAATAACTCAATGGAACGAGCCTCTGGTGTTTACAAGCGTAATGCTAAAGGTGTGGCGCTGTTAATTGGTTTTGCGATCGCAATTCTCGCCAATGCAGATACATTTCATATAGTCAGTAGATTATCGAAAGACACAGCTATCCGCACAGCCATTGTGAATAATGCAGGACAAATTGTAGAAGTTAATACATCGCAAGATTTACAATCACTCAAAAAAGCCACTGACGAAGTTTTGACAGATATCTCTCTACCAATTGGCTGGAACCCAGTTAACCTAGATCAACAACTGCCAAAAGCAACTGATAGCGGCAAATCTAGCATATCTTCGATCACAAACTACTTAACAATGGTTGCTGGTTGGTTCATCAGTGGAATTGCGATTTCGATGGGTGCGCCTTTTTGGTTCGACTTACTGAGTAAGGTTGTCAATGTACGTAATTCCGGTAAAAAACCCCCAGTGACTACTTCTAAACCGACTACTGAAGGAGAAAACACCTATTAGCACAGAATTGAAAAACATCAAACTTTAGAGCATCGATTCACTAATCAAAAACCTAACCCCCCACCCTCTTTCTTAGTAGGTAGGGTGGTTTCATACAACCAGAGAAAAAAATAAACCTAGCTTTCCAAACCTCTCCCACCGTGGGGGAGAGGTTTGGAGAGGGGTTAAAATCTCGGCTACACAACGAAAAATAAAAACGTATAGATTTGTCTTTTTTCGTATGAAACCACCCTGAGAGGGGTTGAGGAAGAGGTTATTCCAGGATTACTAAATTGGTGTTCTAGCAGTCAGATTTGATTTTTTCAAAAATCTGGGGCAACCGGCTGTACCCTGCGGGAACGCTAAGAGCGAACGCCCAGCCCATTTCTTTGGGAAACTATAGTGCAGAAAGTATTTAAAAAACATAAATTCCACTAATTTTAGTGAGAATTGGACAGATATAATACCAAAAATTTTGGTAATTTTAGTCTAGCCGAAGTAAATCTGGTCTTTTCGCTACATATAGTCATACTAGGCTAGACGTTTGATCATGTTTATAGGTAAAATACGGTAAACCAGTCGGCTTACAGTTCTTTGTTTAAAGCACTGTAAAAAATCTGTTCTTCATCTTCAACAAGGATTATCACTTACCACCAAGTGCTAGGCAAGGTACTTGGCGGTAGTTTCTCCTGCGCTGCTGTAGACAGATATGACTTGACTAGCAAACCGCATTTTTGGAAGGAGTATGGATTATTTATTACTGCCAGTATTAAGCTTCTTGGTGGGCATCATTGTGGGTTTAACAGGAATTGGTGGAGCCTCTCTCATTACCCCAATGTTGATATTTATTTTTCAGGTTCCACCATCAATTGCTGTCAGTTCCGACGTTGTAGCCGCCACCTTAATGAAGGTAGTTGGTAGCGTCAAGCATTGGCAACAACAAACTTTAGACACTGAAGTCGTCAAGTGGCTGGCATTAGGTAGCGTTCCTGGTTCGCTATTTGGTGTAGGGATACTACACTACATCAAGCACACTGGAGAGCAGAACCTAGATAGGATTTTGCTGCACTTATTAGGAGTGACAATTTTATTAATTACCGTACTGGCGCTGGTACAACTTTTACTCTTAACGTTCTTTCCTAAGCTCACTTTGCCAGAACTGCCAAAGCTAGACTTAAACACCAATGTAGGGCGTTTTTTAACAATGCTATTAGGGGCAATTTTAGGCTGTTTGGTAGGGCTGACGAGCGTCTCTTCTGGTTCTATGTTTGCCTTGGTACTAATAGGCTTTTTCCGTCTCGATGCACGTAAGTTAGTCGGTACAGATATTACACAAGCAGCAATTTTATTGTTTTTTACCTCCCTCGGACACCTTAGCTTAGGTACAGTTAATTGGAACTTAGTATTACCAATATGGTTAGGCTCTGTTCCTGGAGTATTATTAGGTGCAAAAATCTGCCAAATTACTCCTCAACGCCCACTGCGATTTATTATTTATGCAATATTGATGATGGTGAGTTGGAAGTTAGTTTATCAAGCTTAGTGAATGTAACCGAGACAATCACTATTAACTATTCACCCAAGGTAATAGGCTAAATGTACCTCTTTCGTACATAATGAATAAACCTAAGCCAATTAAAATAAAAGGTACAATAATTTTACCGTAGCGACTCAAGAAATAAGCAATGGTAGTATGTTGGCTTAACCAGTAAGCAACAGTACACCAAACTCCTACCATTAAAAAGAATACAGTTAAAATTACTCCCAAGCTGGCAACATTTTGACCAGCAAATAAGGGAATATAAATACTAATATTATCTCCACCATTGGCAATTGTTACCGCTGCAACTTTATAAGTTTGGGGATGCAGAATACTCAAAATTAAAGATAATACAGAATTAACTGGTGAATGCTGTTTAAACTCAGTGTTTACTGCTTGAATTTCGATAGCTTCTTGTTCTCGATTGAGCAATTGCATTAAACCGATCGCTATTGGTAATATGCCCAATAATCCTATCCATTCTCGTTGTACAACCAAACCACCAAAAAATCCTGGTAAGCTGGCAATGATAATAGCTAAAAACCCCAGATACTGACCAATTATGATATGCCGCCGTCGAAAATTAACATCTACCTGAGAGAAGAGAAGTAGCAAAATCATGATGTCATCGATATTGGTAGCTGTGAAGGCGATTATCCCTTCAATAAAAGATGTACCTAGATTACTCATGCTGAATTTTTCGTCAAAAGTAAATGAATGAGTTAATTACTGCAATTAGCACAGGTGTAGTTGCATTTATCGCCACTAATATTGATGATATTGTGATTTTGCTACTATTGTTTTCGCAAACTAATGCTAATTTTCGACCGGAACATATTTTTGTGGGGCAGTATTTAGGTTTTATTGTACTGATAATTTTGAGTTTATCTGGTTTATTTGGCGGTTTTGTTATAGGGGCAAATTGGACGGGTTTATTGGGATTAATTCCTATTGCTATCGGTATTAGCAGTTTGATTAATCCTGAAGATGAATTACCAGAAGAGTTTGTAGGGGAAAATCTTCTATCTTCAGATGAGTATATTCCTAGTTTTATTGCACCCCAGAGTTATACTGTAGCGGCAGTAACTATTGCTAACGGTAGTGATAATATTAGTGTGTATATACCTTTGTTTGCTAGTAGTCAATTAGCGAGTTTTTGGGTAATTATTGGAGTATTTTTTCTATTATTGGGAGTTTTATGTTACACAGCATATAAATTAACTCATCAAAAAGCGATCGCAGAAATTTTAACTCGCTATATTAATCATCTCATCCCTTTTATTTTAATGGGTTTAGGTATTTTTATTGTCTTAAATACTGGTGCTTTAAGTTTAATCAAATTAGCAGCAAGTTGTTGTTGCTTAATAGTTTTGCTAAGAAAAGACGAAGCAAAGTGAGACTTGACTTTATACCTAATACAATGAAACGAAAAATCAAGGGTTTAGAGCAGAATACAGGTGTATAAGTATGGTAAACCAGTACGCTCTAAACCCTGAAAACTATTATCAATAACTAACTTTGGTGCGTAAGTTCTAAACTTGTGATTAATCGGGAATTGGACAAAATTAAATTCATTGTTAGAGATATGGAACGAAGAAAAGTGTGTTTCATGAATTCTGTTGAATTATCGAGGGTAATTGTTTTAGATTTAGCCATTCCATACAGTTTTTAAATTGATCTAAAGATATTAAATCAGGCATGAAACTTGATTCCCCTATTCACTCTCATCTAATTGTTGAAATAGCGGGGTGCTGAGGTAACGTTCACCGAAGCTAGGCTGTACCATCACAATCAAACGCCCTGCATTTTCTGGTCGTTTGGCGATTTCAATTGCAGCATATAAAGCAGCGCCAGCAGAAATTCCTGAGAGTAATCCTTCTTCTTTGGCTAAACGTCGGCTATAAGCCATTGCTTGTTCATCGGTTACTTGAATAACTTCATCTACTAGTTCTAGGCGGAAAATTGCTGGGATAAATCCTGGGCCGATACCTTGAATTTTGTGTGGCCCTGGTTTTCCGCCAATGAGTACAGGACTGTTGCTTGGTTCAACGGCGATCGCCTGAAAAGTTGGCTTGCGCTTTTTAATTACTTCTGCAACTCCGGTAATTGTCCCACCAGTACCAACTCCCGCCACTAAGATATCTACTTTTCCGTCGGTATCAGCCCAAATTTCTGCGGCTGTGGTTTCGGCGTGGATTTTGGGGTTAGCAGGGTTGCGGAATTGTTGCAACATATAAGCATCGGGGGTTTTGGCGACAATTTCTTCCGCCAGAGCAATCGCGCCGCGCATTCCTTCTACACCAGGAGTTAACTCCAGTTGTGCGCCATAGGCTTTTAACATTGCCCGTCTTTCTTGGCTCATAGTGTCGGGCATCGTTAGAATAAGATGGTAGCCTTTAGCAGCCGCCACCATTGCCAACGCAATTCCTGTGTTACCAGAGGTAGGCTCAACTAAAGTAGTTTTTCCAGGATAAATTAAGCCTGCTTCCTCCGCTGCTGTCACCATACTGATGCCAATTCGGTCTTTTACAGAAGCAGACGGATTCATACTTTCTAGCTTCACGAGAATCTCTGCAACCGCACCAGCAGCTTGGGGAATCTTATTTAATCGGACTAAAGGTGTTCGTCCAATCAACTCCGTAATATCTTGCGCTATTCGCATAGGGACACTCCTTTTGTTAAAGACATTCAAAAATCAATGTTAGTGGTTAAAAAATTATTGACTCTGGACTATTGACCATTGACTATTGACTAGATGTAATACATTGGACTCTGCTGTAAACGAGCTTCTCTTTCTTGACATAAATCTTGGAGTGTATAGCGGCCTAAAACATCCATAGAAGCCACGTTAGCTTGATCCCAAATTTCATACACTAAACGTCTTTCTAATGTCGGCGCTTCAGAGTGTTCTTTCTCTTTGCGTTCGCCTTCTACTAAAGTGACAATCTCCAACACAGTAATTTGCCAAGGCTCACGAACCAAGACAAAACCACCTTTTGAGCCACGTTGACTTTGTACCACACCTGCACGCCGCAAATTGGTGAGAATTTGCTCTAAATAGCGCTCAGGTATAGGTTGTTTAGAGGTGATTTCGCTCATAGTCAGAGGTACTTTTTTTTCATGGTGGTTAGCCAGTTCTAAAAGTGCTAGGAGCGCGTATTCAACTTTGGAAGACAGATCCAGGAGAGCGTAATTTTGGCTATTCAAGATTTGTACTCAATCAAAATACTACGGTTAATCGATGGCTTTTTCGCATTTTATGCGAAATTAATTTTGTCTTGGTGTTGGATGTGATAGCATCCGATTTATCAAAGACTAATAACCATAAACCTATCGCCTTACCGTAGATTATCTTACAAAATGCGGCAAATGAGTTCATCTTTCACAGGAATTATTTTGGTTTCGTGATTTTTACCGCATCTACCCAAAATCGGCCTCAGCCTAGAACACCAATTTAGTAATCCTGGAAGAACCTCTCGCCCGACCCCTCTGTCTTGAAAAGTTTTGCGCCGGGAAACCCGGACGCGCAACGCCAGTTGCTTTATGCCGGGGAACCCGTCCAACGCACTGGCTCAACTTTTCGCTCCGATGCGGAGAGGGGAGTTGAGCTACCTCTTCCCTACTAGGGAAGGGGCTGGGGGTTAGGTTTTTGATTAGTGAATTGATGCTCTAGACAAACAAGCTGACCCTATTTCTTCTCCCACCAACTACAACCTCAAAAGAGTATGCTATTAACTGACTTGCGAACAATTTATGAGCGCGACCCCGCCGCCCGTAACTGGCTGGAAATATTATTTTGCTATCCTGGACTCCAAGCCCTAGTGTTGCATCGTTTATCCCACTGGCTGAATAAAAAAAATGTTCCTTTTTTTCCTAGGTTTATATCTCATCTCAGTCGGTTTTTTACGGGAATAGAGATACATCCTGGTGCAGTGATAGGCAAAGGAGTATTTATTGACCACGGAATGGGTGTAGTAATTGGTGAGACAGCAATTGTTGGTGATTATGCGTTAATTTATCAAGGTGTAACCCTTGGTGGTACTGGTAAAGAAAGCGGTAAACGCCATCCCACCATCGGTAGCCATGTAGTTGTCGGCGCTGGCGCGAAAGTTTTAGGCAATATTAATATAGGCGATCGCGTGCGGATTGGAGCCGGTTCTGTAGTGTTACGCGATGTGCCTAGTAACAGCACCGTTGTCGGGATTCCTGGACGGGTGACTCGGCAAAATAACCTCAATCTTGATGCACTGGCGCATAATAAAGTTCGAGACGTAGAAGCGGAAGTAATTCGAGCGCTATTTGAACGAGTCAAAAATCTCGAAAAACAGTTAGAACAATTAGAAACTCAGCCAGCATTAGAATTACCAACTGATGTACATAATGAACTGGAAATACTCTACAACAGTAAAATAAATAGCGATTCTGTAATTGAAGACTTTCTCGATGGTGCAGGCATTTAGTCAAAAGTAGAGGCGTGATTTATCACGTCTCTAAATATTTTCTGGCAAAAAATAAGGACGGGTAATCAAACCCATCCCATAAACATCACTCCTTAATTGTGCAAGACCAAATTTTAATTATCTCAATAACGCGATGTGCGACTTATTATCAAAACCCTTCTCCAAACCTCTCTCCGCAGCGGAGAGAGGCTTTGAGTATTACTCCCCTTCCCTGGTAGGGAAGAAGTTGGGGGTTAGGTTTGAAATAAAGTTGCACACCGCGTTAAATATTAATAAATTAGAAAATCTGGGCCATAATTACCACTACCATCAGGTAAGGGAATTTGCATAAGTTTAACAGCAGAACCTTGCAAATTATACATTAGACCAATTGCTTGACCAAGTTTAGATTCATCGCCATTAGTCCAGGCAAGTTCGAGGTTATCTAAGACTAATTTAAAAGCATGATTAAATTCATCTAAAAGTGTGCGGACTTCTTCAGATGGATTTGTCCAACCACCTTGAGGAACTTTTGCCATTGGGTATGTATCGGGAAAGGGAATAACCTCACCTGCATATTTCCACTGTCCATCAATTTGCTTTATTTCCCGACCCTGAAGAATTTCATCAAATTTATAATAATGGGCTAGTTGATCACCAAATCCTTCTGCATCTGGTGATAGAGAAGTTCCTTCTCCTTGTACCTTAATTTCAGTAATTGCTTTCTCTACATCAGCCAGTGTTTTTATTGCAAATAGTGCATGACCACCAACATCGTAACCACCATTAGTTAGCTGATTGTTGCCAGTCATTGTTGGCTGTAAATCTTGAAATGCTCCAAGGATGGCATCATAAAAAGCACCGATGGTAGCAAAGGTTTCTTTGGCAAAGCTAATAGGAATGGGATTTTCAGGAAGTTCAATTGGCTTACAAACTTCTTCTAAATAAGTTTTGCTTAAACCTGCTAAATATACAGTTAAACCAGGTCTTACACCTCCTGGTAAACCGCTGGGATAGCTTGGTAAAACTGTGCTGATTCTTGGTGTACCGCCAATAGTTGTTAACATATTGGCGACTAATCCCATGTGCAGCATTTCTTCCATCAAAATGCTGCGAATTAACCCAGCAGCAGACGCACCTAAATCTTTAATAGACCACCACGCACAAAGATATGGTGGTAAAGTAGCTAACTCTAGTTCTATAGCTGCATTTAAACTACTTTTGAGCCAATCAATATCTCTGTTTGCACTTTCAGTTTGTAAAAGCTCAGAAATTGAAGTGTTCTTGATTGTAGTGAAACTCATAGATGCGCCTTGGCTATTTATTGTAGGAAATCAGTCAATACACGGAAATTGCCGTATATTCCGGCTACAGGATAGCTTTAGCTTGATCATTCAGAGTTCAGTGATAGTACTGATAATTTGGTAGATTTAAAGTCAAGATTTATTGAGGAATGTGAATGTTATCGCACAAATGGCGATCGCTTTCTTGTACCGCCGGATTATTCTGGAGATAATCTTGCGCCAAGGGATTACCCCCGATTCACCTTGAACGTCATCAAGAATGGTGTTGCTTAACCCTGATTTAAAGCGCAAACTTACCTGTGCAGCTTGCATTTCCATTGCTTGTCGCAATTAGGCCCCATCCATTGATGACCAACTTTATTGAGCTAGAGAAATATCATTGCAGATTTTGCGATCGCTTCCTTCTACATCATCGCTATTAGCTAAGTAATCTTTTACCCATTCACAAGCACTAGCCAGCAACTTATTTAAGTCAGTTTCTTCAATATTCCACAATCGCACAGTGTTATCCCAACTACCAGAAGCCAGAGTTTTGCCATCGGGACTAAACGCCACAGTAGTAACAAGAGCCTCATGACCAAAATATGTGTTTAAGAGACGACCATCTAAATCCCAAAGTTTGACAGTTTTATCCTTGCTACTAGAAGCCAAAGTTTTACCATCAGGACTGAAAACCACACTTGTTACTTTAGATTCATGTCCTTTTAGAGTATGTAAAGGATTACCATTTAAATTCCAGAGTTTGATAGTTTTATCTTTACTAATAGAGGCGAGAATTTTACCATCAGGACTAAAGACTAGTTGTAGAATTTCACTTTTATCTGAAAATGTTTTTAACAGTTTACCATTTAAATCCCAGAGTTTAATAGTTTTATCTTTACTACCAGAAGCTAGAATGTTTTCCTTGGGACTAAATACGACTTGTGTAACTTCATTTTGATGTCCTATTAAGGTGTGCTTAAGATGACCATTTAAATCCCAAAGTTTGATAGTTTTATCCTTACTACTAGAAGCTAAAATATGACCATCGGAATTAAAGGCTACTTGTGTAACTTCATCTTGATGCCCTTTAAAAGGAGGCTTATCATTACCATTTAAATCCCAAAGTTTGATGGTTTTATCGCTACTACCAGAGGCAATGGTTTTACCATCAGGGCTGAGAGTAATGCTAGTAACCGTAGCTTCATGCTTGACGAGCTTTCCTATAGGTTCTTTAGCTTGTAAATTCCAGAAAATAATATTTCTCCCATTACTAGCAGCAACCAAATGTTTACCATCAGGACTCAATATTATTTTGGCAATGGGAACACCAAATAAATCAGTAAGTTCTTTAGAGTCTACTGATGCAGAATCAAGTTCTTGTGGATTTGATTTATTGCCATCTAGATTCCAAAGCTTGATGCTGCGATCGTAACTACCAGAGGCTAAAGTCTTACCATTACGACTGAAAGCCAAACTTGTAACTGTATCTGAATGCTGAAAGGTTTGCCCAAGTTTTTCAAGCTTCCAAATTTTAATAGTTTTATCTTTACTACCACTCATCAAGATATTACCATAAGGATTGAAAAATACACTAGTAACTGCGGCTTGATGTCCTCGAAAAGTTTGCAGTAGTGTGCCATTTAAGTTCCAATGTTTAATAGTGTTGTCTTCGCTTGTAGATGCAAAGGTATTAGTTTTGGAATTAAAAACAATGCTCGTTACAGCTGCTTGATGCGCTGTTAAAGTATGTAAATTTTTACCTTGGACATCCCAAATTTTAATAGTACCATCCGCACTGCCAAAGATAATCTTACTGTCATCAGGACTGAAAACTACACTTGTAACAGTCGCTGAATGATGTTGAGATTTAATAAATGATGGTGATAGTTTATTCTGCACATTCCAAAGTTTAAGTGTGCCATCTTCGCTACCAGAAGCCAAAATTTGATCATTGTGGCTAAAAGCAATATTTGTAACGGCTGCTTGATGACCTTCAATAGTTTTTAACAACTCGCCTTTAAAATTCCAGAGTTTAATAGTTTTGTCTTTGCTGGCTGTGGCTATAGTTCTATTTTTGTGACTAAAAACAATACTCGTAATTGCATATTTATGTCCTTTAAGAGTATACCGCAAATTACCATTTACATCCCAAAGATTAATAGTATTATCATTACTAGCAGCAGCTAAGATAGTACCACCAGGACTAAAAGCAATATTCGTCAGTGAATAGTTATTGTTTTTTATTGTATGTAATAATTTACCATCTAAGTTCCAGAGAATGATTGTATTATCATTGCTGATAGAAGCTAAAGTTTGATTATCGGGGCTGAAAGCAATATTTGTGACTGCATATTTGTGTCCTGTTAATGTATGTAAAAGTTTGCCATTTAAGTCCCAGAGTTTGACTGTATTATCATCGCTGGCAGAAGCTAAAATTTGACCATTAGGACTAAGAGCCAGACGATTAACTGCTGCTTCATGTCCTGTAAGAGTATTTAAAAGTTTTCCATCTAAATTCCAAAGGATAATAGTATTATCTCCACCTGCTGAGGCGAGAGTTCCAGTATTAGGGTTAAAAGCAACACTTGAGATATCAGCTTGATGACCATTTAAACTAGTTTGTAATTTTTTAGTATTTAAATCCAATATTTGAACAGTTTTATTATCACCATAAGCCAGAGTTTGACCATCTGGACTGAAGGCTAATAAATCTATAGATATATTAATATATTCATTTTTCTCTTGAGTATTACTTGATAGCTTGAATGTTTTTGGTTGCTTACTATTTAACTGCTTTAAATCCCAAATTTTCACTACATTATCAATACTTATCGAAGCCAAGGTTTTATTATCGGGGCTAAAAACTATACTTGAAATTGTATTTTTCTGCGCTGCAACAAATTGAGTAATTTTTTTTGGTTCATTTTCTACACTCCAAAATTCTATAATGCTATCTTTCAGAGGGCTACCATCGAAACGAAAATTTTCACTATTTGCCTTAGCGATCGCTAACATCTTACCATCTGGGCGTAAAGATATACTTGTAATAACATCATTCTCTGGATATTCTGTCAGTGGTATAAGTTCAGAGTTTTCTTTTCTTAAATCCTTAATTCCAACATAAAACAAACTAGCAATGATTAAATTCTGACTATCATGAGTAAAGATGATTTTTGTAACAGGCAATGGTGATTTTAAAACTGGTTTTGAAATTAATTTTTTATTTTTATCCTCCAAATACTCCACATTCCATATTTTTATATCACCATCTTCACTTGCAGAAGCAAGAGTTTTACCATCAGGACTAAAGGCAATGCTTGTAATAGTAGCTTGATGTTCTCTAAGAACTTTTAACTCCTTACCGTGCAAATCCCAAAGCCTAATAGTTTTATCAGCACTACCAGAGGCAATAATTTGGCCATTAGGGCTAAAAGCAATTGTTTGCACAGTAGCCTCATGTTTAATTAGGCGATTGCGTTCTTTAATTTGATATACGGCGTTTTGCAAAGCTTCTATAACTATAGGCTGTGATTGATCGAGTTTTTGCTTGCTCTTGCCGATATTAATTTTTTCTAGGATATCTTTTAATAGTTCAGGAGGATGAATCAGTGATAATGGTTCAGAAAAGAAGCGTTTAAAATTATTTTGTTCTTGTCGTTTTTTCCCTGCTTTAATTGCTAATATGACTGATTTTAACTCTTGATGGGAATTAAACATTGACAAAGAATTTAAACTACTAGCATTTGTTTCATTAACCTCTCCTGTACGCCATAGTTTCACTGCTCCGAATAATAAACCTGTAATAATTAAGGTAATTATTGTACCGCCACTCATGAGGAAAATTGTTGTAATATCACGACGGCGACGATTGATTTTTTCTTGTTCTTGGCGTAAGTGAAATGCTGCACAAGTGGAGATATACTCTGATTCAATTTGATTTAAAAATCCCGATTGTTGTAATAGTTCTTGGGCTTCTTGTAATCTACCGCCGCGATGGGCAAGATAATTTTCGTCTTTTTGTTGTTTATCCCACTCTAAAGCTGCTTGGCGAATTGTTTCGCGGATTTGCAAACTCACACGGTTTTCATCTAACCATGTAATCAACCTCGGCCAGTAGCGAATTAAGGCTTCGTGGGCGACTTCAACTTCTTCTTGAAATGTAGCTGAGTCTACGCTAACTACTATCAGTCGCGCACCTTCACCAGCTAACCGCTTCAAGAGATTTTTAGTTAATGCTTGTTTGTCACCTGCGGGAATTAATTCTTCTAAGCCAACTCTGCGGCGTGTGTCTCTGCGCCTTTCACCTTGAACGGCGTTTTCATCTAAGCGAGTTAACCGGATAAAGATATTTTTGACTTGTTCTTGTTCATCCGCTGACAAACTATTGTAAACTTCATCGGCAGTTTGAGCGATCGCTTTCTGCACTCCCCCAATCGCTTCATATTCAAAAACCCGCAACCACCGCCCATGTCGGCGTTTCCACAACTCTAATAAGGCGTGTTGCAACAATGGCATTGCCCCTGGTTCGCCTTGCACATCATCTAAAATGGTATTACTCAAGCCAGCTTCAAAGCGTAAACCTACTTGCGCGGCTTGCATTTCCATCGCTTTTCGCAATTCCGCCAAGTCCATCGTCCCAATTAACTTTTGGTGAGACTCCATTAACTCTTTAAGTTGGCGGTAATTTGCACATTCACCCCAAAAATCTGCCCGCATGGTGACAATTACGGGTTGTTGCTTGGTTAAGTTTAATAATTGCTGGATAAATTCTAGGCGCTGAGTTTCATCGCTACACAGAGTAAAAAGTTCTTCAAATTGGTCAACTACAATAATTGACGGTTGATTCTGCACCGCTGCTAAACTGACCTGTAATTGTTCCGTGGGGTTATTACTGGGGGTAAGATAAGCCAGGGCTAAACCAGGTTGCTTTTCTTGCAGAGTGGGAATTAACCCCGCCAACACAACTGATGATTTACCACTACCCGACGCACCCAACACCGCCAAAAAGTTATGTTCAGTTAGTTTTTGTTGGAGTTGGGAAATTAATTGTTCTCGCCCAAAAAAGAACTCACGGTTTTGTTGACGGAAAGGATACAAACCCAAAAATGGACAGCGGCTATCGTAAACAGGTAATTGCTTATTTAAAGCAACAGCATTAAAACTCAAATCGAGAACTTCTAACGCCAAGTTGTTAACTTCAATTAAAGCCTGTTCGCGTTCTTGGTTAGCTTGGGGACTTAAAGTTGTGTTATCTGTGCCAAAAGTGTTGATTAATTGTTGTGCTGGGGTGTGCAGCTTGGGGTAAAGTATAGGCGATCGCTCTAACAATAATTTTTTTAATTGTTCTAAACCAAACTCAATTTCTGCCGTTGTCAAGTTTCTATCAAGTTGGTCACTAAATAACGGTCTTCCGCCCAACCGACTAAACAAAGCCGGAACTGTTACGTCTTGTCTTTCTGCTAAAGAAGCCGCCGCCTCTTGTAGCGCCGTGTCTACTTCCCCAGACTCTCGCAGTTGTTTATAAAAATGTTCTCCTAAAGCTTGGGCTGTCTTAACAGTGACTTTCTCTGTCATTGCTATCACTGCCGGCATACCCAAGTCTCGCACCAAACGCTGCCCTAAACCACCTAATCCTGCTTCTGCATCTGGATGGGCGCTTTCGCAAGTACAAAGAAAAGCAAAATGCGGTAGTCCCTTCGCGCCGCGTAATAAGCGCATTCTATCTAACAAGCGTGTGGCTGTAACTGGCTCAACTGTATCATCAGCTTTTGACCAATACAGAACTGTTTCGCCATTATCCAACAATTTGCCGTGACTAACAAAGTGTAGTAATGTATACTGCTTTGTTCTATCAGTTAATTGAGTACAAAGTTCATCTAAAGTAGGTAAACCAATCGCCCCATCAACATTTGCCAAGACATCAGCAGGAATATCACCTAAGGCAGAACGCACACTTTTTACAGTAGCTTCCACATCAAACAAATCTAATTGATACTTTTTAGAATCCGAGGGACTCGCTACTAACACTAAAGCGCGTAAATCTCGCCGTCCAATAGGCGGAAAGCGGCGGTCTGTAGTGGCGGGAATATATAAAGAAAAAGGCACTCGCTGATCAAGTGCTAACATTTGCCAACCTTCGTCTAAAGGAGCGCATAACCTTTCCCAGCGCAGAGTTCGCAGTTCTTTATCTACAGCTTCAATAAACAGCAAAACCCGCAAACAGTCGTCACTCTCGCGGATAGCAGCAGTAAAAGCATCACGGATTTCATCTTGGAATAAAGCTTTCCCCAAGAATGTGCCGTATTTTTGTGGTTGTCCCTGTAAGCTTAGTAGTTGTTGTAAATCTGTCTCAGTTAGCTGGAGATTACCTTCTGCACGCAGTGGTAAAAGTATCCCTGGCCGACTATATTCGACCACAATCGGCCAGCTATCGCCTGATTTACGTTGAATGATAATTTCAAAAGTGTTCATTGGAAGTATGAAGTATGAAATGTGAAGCGCAACCTAAGATTTATCTTGGTGTTAGGTAAAACAATTTGGAGCATTTTAGCTCTGTCGTGCAACTAAAAAAGCTAGAGACAAAGAAATTATCTAGCCCCTAGCTTTAGCCCCTAATACCATTTCTTGATAAAGATGCAATTTATTGGTTGTTGTAGAGACGTTGTATACAACGTCTCTACAATAGAATTGGGATCACTAACGCGATGTGCGACTTACTTTTGAAACCCCTCTCCAAACCTCTCCCCGCAACGGAGAGAGGCTTTGATTCTTGCTCCCCTTCCCTTGTAGGGGAGCCAGTGCGTTGCGGGGGTTCCCCCCGTTGTAGCAACTGGCGTAAGGGGTTGGGGGTTAGGTTTGAGATAAAGTTGCACACGGCATTAACTTCTGAATTAACCCAATTTCTTCAGAGTCTCTAGTAAACTCATCACCGTGGAAACTGTGACTTGGAGTTTTTGAGTGCGATCGCCTGAAGTTTGATCAACGGCTTTGACAAACTGTTCTAGGGCTTGAGTTAAGTTTGTCTGAGCTTGTTGAAGTGCAGGTGTATCAGTTGATGTCTGCGGTGTTGCTGGTGCAGCAGGTAATTTAATGGATTCAATGACAGAGCGATCGCCTGTAGAATTATTACCAACAACCAGCCTAACTGCGGGGTCGCCAATAATTGCATAACTACGAGCATCGTTGTTAGCTGTCCACATTCCCGATAAACTTACGGGATTCGCCATCGCCCCATATTTAATCTCTTCCAGTTCCGTACTTAAATCAGAAGAAAGTTCAGCATAGCGTTCGTTGAAATATTCGACCGCTGAACCAACTGGATGCCCATCTAGCAATCGCTTGAGTGTACTTTGAAAAACAGCCAACTGTTTACCAGTTTTTTCCCAAACGAACGAACAACCCCAAGCGCGTTCTACGTGACCAATGACAGCCAAAGCGCCGCCGTTAGGATGACTGAGTAACCGTCGGGGTAGAGGAGCGATGAAAGATTTAGGTGCGATCTCTAATCTTTGATTAGAATTTTTTTGATGAGCAAATTCATCTAGCTTAGGAGTCCCTGCACCATAACAAGCAAAGTGAAAAGCAATCAACCCTAATAAACGTGCATCTTTGCCAATATCATCAGCAGAGAAGTAAAAATCTTCGGGAATTGCTTCACGCCAAGTCAACGGGCCGGGCCAATCTTGGCACAATAACGCTCCTTGGTGGCGGAGTTGCTTTTCATGACCGTTGGGAAAACCCATACCATGACTAGCAGTAAACAACAGGGCTGGTGTTTCTTCCCCACCTAATAATCTACCTAACCTAGCTTTAGTCGCTTCTTCAGCAAGAATACTATTAACTGTCCACTCATTATCTTTTTGCTCATTTAGCATCCACTCAGCTAAAGGCTGAACCAGATTTTCGGCACTGAGTTGTGTAGCTTGGTCAGCGGCGTTACGTACCCCAAAAAAGCTGGCGCGGCGAGGTAAAGATAAATTAGTGGTTTCTGCTTGGACTACACTCCGGGCATACTGAGCATATTCTTCTGGCGTATCAAAGTAAATTCGACCTACCGCATACTGCACATCCAGTTGATATTGAAAACGATAGGGAATCGCTTCTGGATCACCCACAATTAATAGATAATAAGGCATCTTGTCTGGGTCGGCTGGGCCTGGGCCAACGCCATGACGGGATAAAAATTGATTCTTCGATTCCCCTGGACGATAACCTTTGGGGCCTATGTATTCTTGATAATAATGCTCATGTTTTTGCGTCGCTTGTCTTTGACGATGCTGTAATAATTCTTTGAGAGCTTCTTTAATAGCTGGGTCAGCATTAAAAGCAAAAATTACGCCCCAACCTGTTTCTGCTAGGTTTTTGGGGTCTACCCCTTCCATTGGGGCAAAATGACCCTCTTGATAGCGCGGATCTTTTTGCTGAAGTTCGCTCAGTTCCAAGGGATCAAACTCTTCACCCTGAGCAATTCTCGCTACCTGTTCCGGTGTTAATGGCGGCAATAAATAACTACCAGAAGCCCCATCAATACCGTTGAAATATAGTTCTTCAGTGAGTTGTTCTACACTCATGTTAAGTACACCCTGTGATTTTTATTGTTGAATTAACTACCAAAAGCCGCAGCCCAAACAGCATGAGCTACTTCCGGTTTATCAATGCTGTTGTGAGCGTCGTCATCTTTACCGTCTTTGAAGTTACGGATAAATTCACTGCTTTCTAAGTTGTAAATTTTACCTGCCTGGAAATTGTATGGCTTGTCACAGTTGTACATTTTGAGACTGATACTTTCGTTGATTCCTTGAATGCCAAAAGTACCAATACTGCCATACTCAGGAAATTCTGATTGAGTCTCAGCAAAGTTAATATCTTGACCTTGAAACCTACCTAGTACGCTGGCTGCTGGATACAGTTTGGTGACAGAACTATCGTGAATAGACCGAGTAGTGACAATTGGGCCTGTGACTTTGCGGTCTTTGAGGATAGAGGAAAAACAACCAGGTAAATTTTTGCGGCGGGGAATATCAGGACAGTAAGACCAAAGTGATAAAGCACCTTGAATCAACACTAAAGAATCAACTGGGCGAATTAGCTGATTATTATCTTTCCCGTTGACAATCGAAGAAACCACAATACATCCAAAACTATGTCCCACTAAATGAAATCGGACTGTTTTAGCTGCGGCTTTTTGCAGTTGAGTTAATAACTTAAAGCCACTAGTACTACCAATTTCCCGCGCCCGCGCTTTCATCTTCCAATAAGAGACATAACCTAATACATCCAGAATTTTATTGTCAGCAGCATCACCAATTCCAAAACTAATTTCTTGGGTTTCTGGTTCTTGTGCTATCAAAGATTGATAAATATTTTCTGGGTTTAAGTTTAAGGATGCACCATCTTCTGCATCTTCGTTTAAAGAGGCTTCTTTGATTAACACCTCATAAGCTTGGTTTACTTGCGGCGGTAATGTTTCTGGTGGATTGGCATATTCTATGGAAGCTGCAAAAATTGTTCTCAGTGCATCACGCGCTACTTCCGTATCAGCCACATCTTGAGCATATTCGTCAATTAAATGATTTAACTCTGACCCTGATGTGTCGTAGGAGGTGGTTTTAGGTTGAGCATTTAAGTCTTCATTACCCCAAGGTTTACTCGGCCAATGCAACCCAATTAATAAGGGGCGAAATTCTTGGTTTTGTGACTGGCGTAATTCTTTGATTTTTTGGATATCAGCAGCCCTACTCCCCATAGCTGTTATCCATTTGGTGTATTGTTCTTTCGCCGCGGGAATGTCGCCCATCCATCCGTGGCTAATAAAAAAGACATCTGTGATGGGTTGAGTAGCTAGTATATTTGCTAACTTTTCGCTCATGAAACCAGTCGGTTCAAGACGTTCATTACCGTTAGCGTCAAAAGCAACGAGATAATAGTCTAGCGATAAGGTAGTAGTAGTAATGTTTACAGTTTCAATTGGCATGAAAAAATTTTGGTGTGGGTGTAATTTTGATGTACTGCACCAAGAAAATGAGTTAGCGATCGCAAACTCTCAACGCAGACTCACAAGTGTTGAATGCACCGCATAAGTACAATCTGAATACTCATCTACTTATTAGTCTTGTACTTCATACATACTTAGTTATGCTTACACACTTGAATACACATTAACCATAAAAAAACTGTAAATCCTCAGTGATAATACGTGCTTTTTTGGGAGAGAAAATCAGAAAAAATATTATGTTTGGTTAAGATTTATACACTTAAATTTTATACATAGATCAAAATCTATGTATACTAATTTGTATGAACCAAAAGATACCCGACTTTTTTAAGAAGTCGGGTATCTGCGCCGCTTAATTTGCAAAAATCTAATTAGATGCTTAGACTTGACCTTTTTGCAGGTTATACCGTTTCACTTTAAGGTTGATACATTTAGAGGAGCAGGGGAGCAGAGGGGAAAGAATTTGTATCAGGATTTTAGTAAAATGGTATTACAAGCATTCGCTCCTACTAAAGACAAATCACATCTAAGAGGTTGTTTTAAAAGTGATTTGTCGTAATTTTAAGCACCTATCGATCCCCCCTGCCAGGGAAGAGGGGATCTCAATCGAACTGTATTTCATACACCCCTACACCTGTCAACTGCTCTTCTGCGGCCTCAATTTGCTTTCTTATATGCTGAACAGCTTACTTCCTAATTTCTCAATGTCCAGCCACCATTGCAGGTATGAGAACGGCATCAATTACATGAATCACACCATTGTCTGCCAAAATATCTGTTTGTAGGATATTGGCATCATTGACTTTAAATCCTCCGTTAGCAGACTCAATGGCTAAAACAGATCCTTCCAGAGTCTCTGCTTCTTGAATCTGCACTAAGTCATCAGACCTAACATCGCCAAAAGCAATATGATAGCTAATAATTTTCTTCAGTTTGGCAGTATCTTGCAGTAGTTCATCTAAGGTTCCTTCTGGTAGTTGAGCAAATGCCTCATCTGTAGGTGCAAAGAGTGTAAAAATGTTAAGGCTTTGCAGAGTATCTATAATTTGTGCAGCCTTAGCCGCTTCTATTAAAGTGGTGAAATTGCCTGCATTCACAGCAGTTTCTAAAAGATTAGTCATTATGATATTGAGGTAGTCTGACAAATTAGTTATAAATTGATACAAATTTATCAACCTCTATCAAGGGAGAGGCCGCTGACAATATATATACAAAGCCGTATTTTGTTTAGTACTGCTAAACTGGGGAATGTCCCCAAGAACCATTAATTATGCTCAAGCGTTCTAAGTTCGAGACAACCCAATCTCAGATTATGCACCGTGCCGAGGATTTAATTAGTGCGGCCTCGAATCGCTACCGCATCACGGTTCAGGTGGCAAATCGAGCCAAACGTCGGCGTTACGAAGATTTTGAAAGTTCTGAAGATATTATGATGAAGCCTGTTTTAAGAGCAATCATCGAAATGTCTGATGAATTAACTCAGCCAGAAATTATTGGGGAAATGTAAAAGTAGTCCAGCATTACAGCCTAACGACTAAAGTCGCGGCTAAACGAACAAAACCCGCCTGCGCGGGTTTGAATGCACTTATTGCTGATGGTAAAAGAATAATTCTGCGTTGCTCAATTATCCCGCTGATGGTTGTGAAGTTTAATTCAGCATTAATCGCTGCTTTGGTTATGGGTGGACTTGTTGTGAGTTTAGGCACAAGTCAATTACACCATTCTAGTTTCTTTGGCATTCAGCCTGCCGTAGCTCAAAGAATTAGCCCGTCGGATGTTTGGCAGTTAGTATATCAGCAATTACCCGATCTACCCAAAGAAAACACCTACGTCAACAAAGAAACAGGGAAAGTTGCAGAGACTAACACTTTAGCTAATCGCTTGATCCGCTATCACGTTTATGTAAAAGAGCGATCGCCTATTTATCGCTTAGACTGGAAGCTAACATTAGCTGATTACCTGGGCGCGAATGAAGTGATGTATGACACTACCTATCCAGGTAATGATACATTACGGCAGAATCCCATAGAAGGCGATCGCGCTGCCATTAACCGCCTTAGTCGTCGTCAACGAGATGCTTTAGTCCAAACCTTAGTTGACATCTTTAATCCCCATCTCCAAAATACTAACAACCAACCTAGCCCTAGCACCTCTACGACTCCCCAAAAACCCCAAACAGGCGGCGCTGACCTTCTAAAATGATTTTGAATTTATCATCCAAAATCCAAAATCCAAAATCTAAAATTCAAAGATGGAACGTCTAATTAAAAGCGGTGTAGGTTGGCGGATTGGTTGGAACCAGAATGCACCAGAATATAAAGGGTTAGTGGGTACGGATGATTGGGCTATTGAGTTAACCGAAGCTGAATTGAATGAATTTTGCCGTCTGTTATCACAATTAGCAGACACCATGAAACAACTCACAGCCGAATTAATGGATGAAGAAAAGATTGCCTGTGAGGCTGAAAGCGATTTATTATGGATGGAAGTGGAAGGCTATCCCCATGAATATAGTCTGCGCTTCATCCTCAACACAGGGCGCTGTGCAGAAGGTAAATGGAATGCCTCTGCTATACCTGGTTTGTTGCAAGCTGCTGGGATGTTGAAAGTTTTTTAAACTTACCCCTTGATTCTCATTGAGCTTTGCGATAGAATAATAATTCTGACCGGGGCGTAGCGCAGCTTGGTAGCGCGCCACTTTGGGGTAGTGGAGGTCGTGGGTTCGAATCCCGCCGCTCCGATTGATAAAATCCCTAGTCTGCTAATCTTAGGTTTAAGATTAGCAGGTTTTTTAGTATAGGCGTATTTATCATCAGGAGTCCGAGTCAGTTTACCGCAGGGTATTTTGTGTGACTTGCAACCCTGCGTTCCCAATGCTGAATTCTGATTCCATCACAACTATTTAATTTGTAAATCAGAAACATTCTTATTATTGGCTTCTACAGGGAGAAATCCACCAGCCTGCATTTTCCATAGCCTGTAGTAAGCACCGCCCCGCGCTAACAGTTTGGTGTGAGTACCATCTTCAACAATTCGACCGTGGTCAAATACTAAAATGCGGTCTAAATGAGCAATTGTCGACAGTCGATGAGCAACGACGATGACTGTTTTGCCGTTCATTGCTAAGTCTAGAGTATCTTGAATGGCTTTTTCGGTGATGGAATCGAGGCTAGAAGTAGCTTCATCTAAGATGAGGATGGGTGCGTCTTTGAGAATAACTCGTGCGATCGCAATTCGTTGTCTTTGTCCTCCCGACAGTTTCACACCGCGTTCACCCACCAAAGAATAGTAACCTTCCTTGATTTGGCTGATGAAATCGTGAGCATAAGCTTTGCGTGCAGCTTCAATCACTTCTTCATCGCTTGCTTCCAATCGCCCATAACGAATATTTTCCATCAATGTGCGATGAAACAGAGATGGATCTTGAGGAATTAAGCTGATCTGAGCGTGTAAAGCATCTTGAGTCATATCTTGAATATCGACCCCATCAATGAGAATTTGTCCAGATTGGGGGTCAAATAAACGCAAAATCAAATTCACAAAGGTGGATTTTCCCGAACCAGAAAAACCAACTAAGCCGACACGCTCACCAGGTTGAATAGTGAGCGAGAGATTCTCAAATACTTTTTTACCTTCGGTGTAGTTGAAATTGACTTGGCGAAACTCGATTTTACCTTGGGTGATGGAGTGGGCGATCGCTTGCTCTCGATCAATCAATTCATGGGGTTGGACAATTGTCATCACACCATTGGCGATATTACCAATATGTTCAAAAAATTCTAGAAAGCGGCGGCTTAAATTACGCGCTTCACTGATGATTAACAATGACAAACTAGTTGCTACAACAAAGTCCGCAGTTGCAATCACTCCTTGACTCCAGAGTGTGAGGGAATAATATAACGTGCCAATTTTTAAAATCGCTGCTGAAATAAACTGAAACCAGCGAATTCGCTCAGAGTACCAATTAGACTTTCTTACCTGTTTAAGTTCGCCCTTTAATTGCTCATTTAAATAGCGTCGTTCAAAACCCAGACGCGCAAATAGCCGAGTACTGCTGAGATTTGTCACTGCATCTACAATAATACCAGTAGTCTCACTTCTAGCGGCTGCGGCTCTCCGAGAGTAAATTCGACAGCGCGTAGCCAACCAGAACGAAATACTAATAAACAGCACTGCCCATATCCCCACAAATGCCGCCAAGGGAGGATGGGCGCGATACAGTAAGATTGTCGCAACAACATATCCGACAATCACAGACAAAAATTCTGTAATCATCATTTGCATCGTTTGGGTAACACCCAAAGAAGTTTCACCGATGCGATGTGCTAAAGCTCCAGAAAAACTGCTGCTCAGGTAGCGATGAGAATGATGTTGCAAGTAGGCATATAGAGATCTGACAATGTGCTGTCGGTGGATAGGATGCAGAATAGTTTGCAAAAGTCCAGCCGATCGCCCGAATATTACTTCTCCCACACTCAAAGCGGTGAACAGCATCAGAGGTTGACGAATAACATCAAAAATTTGCTGAGTGTTGTTAGGCGATCGCGTCACACTGCGGATGATTTCGCCAATAGCATAAGGCAACATAATGCCACAAGTGGCGTGCATTATCTCCAGAATTACCATTAATAAATACCACCAGCGAAACTGGTTCACAAAATAGCAAATAAATCCGAAGGTAGTATTTGGTAAATTTGGTGCATTCGCCGCGCGTTGAAAAGATGTGGATTTTCTGATCTTTTTCGTCATGAAAGTCGATATCGTAGCATCGTTTGAATTGATGGGCGGAATAAAAATGGACATTCCCCTCTCGTACTAACGCAGCGAATCTCCTCTTCTGTATTCGGCGGTAATATCGTCGAGTTTTTGTTTCAAATGATCGTCGAGTGTGACTTCCAAAGCTTTGAGAGTGTCACTGAGTTGTTCTGGACGACTCGCGCCAATGATCGGGGCTGTGATAATTGGATTAGCCAAAACCCAAGCTAAGGCTAAGGTTGTCAAAGATAAACCAGCATGATCCGCCACTGTGCGTAATTCCTCTACAGTATTGAACTCGCGATCGCGCCAATAACGCTCTTGATAACGTTCAGCCGCAGTACCCAAGGTAAAACGAGTGCCATCTGTAGGCCCTTGAGCAAAATTGTGTTTCCCCGTCAGTAAACCACCAGCCAAAGGATTATAAGGAATTACACCTAGCCCTTCTTCCTTCGCCAAAGGTAATAATTCTCGCTCAATTTCACGGAATAACAGATTGTAGCGGGGTTGAATTGAAACGAAGCGAGTTAAATTTCGCACATCAGCCCGACCTAAAGCACGGGCAAGACGGTAAGCTAAGTAGTTAGAAACCCCGATGTACCGCACCTTCCCAGCCCGAACTACTGTATCTAGTGCTTCTATTGTTTCATCAAGCGGAGTTGACGCATCATCAGAATGCAGTTGATACAAGTCAACATAATCAGTTCCCAATCTTTTTAAGGAAGCATCGATCGCATCTAAAATATGTTTGCGTGAAGCCCCTTGATCCCAAGGCGCAGGGCCAACCTTGCCAACAGCCTTGGTAGCTAAGATAAAATGTTCGCGCTTACCTTTCAGCCAGCGTCCAATAATTTCTTCGGTACGTCCAGCTGTTGCTAAACCACCGCCCAAGGGATAAACATCCGCTGTATCTAAAAAGTTAATTCCCGCTTCGGCGGCTGTATTGAGGATTTTGATCGAAGTTTCTTCATCTGTCTGTAACCCAAAGGTCATTGTACCTAGAACAAGGCGCGAAACAGTCAATCCAGTTTGACCAAGTTTCGTTGTTGGTAATGTCATAGTTTTGGTTTAGTTGGGGATGAGTATATTCACATCTTGCACCTAGCGACTGAAGTCGCGGCTACACGGACAAAACCCCTTCGGATTCAAGACCCTTGATTTTATGTTAGTCCGCGTGGTGCGCCAGCGCGATAGGCGGACTTCGTTTTTATAGCCGCGAATTCCATTCGTCGGGGCTAGGTACTTCAAACAGCTACAGAAGCACGTCGGCTCTGGGAAACTAGCCACTGTTGCAATTTCAAGTCTGTGTACACTTCATCGGCAATAAAGTGATCACCTTCAGGTAGTACTGTAAAATCTACTGTTCCACCCACTCCCCGTAAGGTATCAACAATCTGCTGTGTACTCTCAATTGATAGTTTTTCGTCCTTAGCACCTTGGAATATTTGGATGGGGATTTCCTTAAGTACATCTAGTTGAGATGTTTCTAAGGTTTGAGGAACGCGACCAGACACCGCTACTAAACCAGCAAAGCGACCAGGATGGGAAGCAGCAATATGCCATGCCCCAGCAGTTCCCAAGCTGAATCCAGAGATAATCACACGGGAAGGATCAATAGGCCGGGAGGCGATAAAATTATCCAACAAAGCAATGACATCTGATTCTCGCTCTACCCAAGTCTGCCCTTCAGGAAGTTGGGGCGCTAAAAAGAAGTATGGTAAAGAGTTTGATTCATTTACGAACCGAGGTAAACCCCATTTCAGCAGCACATTTAAATCATTGCCGCGATCGCGTGCGCCATGTAAAAACAGTACTAAAGGCGCAGGTTTGTTAGCATCTTCCGCAACAGCCGAGAACAGATAAGGTAATAAACCAGAACGGTGTTCGATAGCCATAGTTGTGACTCCTGAAGTGTATGTTTGAGAAATTAGCGGTGGTCAGATACCCGACTTCTTAGAGAAGTCGGGTATCTCGCAGCCTTTCTATCAGATTTAAACTACTACCAAGCTCTTATCCACTTGCGGGGATTCGATGTTACCTACCTTAGATTCAATCGCTGTACCCTTGAAGAAATTGGCGTTAGCTTCGGTGTAGAACTTGTAGGGATTACCAAAGACATAGGCTTTGAAGTCATCTTCAGAAATTACGCCTTCTTTCACCAAATCCCAGCTTTCTGCCAATGGTGAGGTGAGGTCGGGTACATCCCAGTGACCAACGTCTGAAGAATAAATGGCGTTAATCTTGACACCCAATGGATTGGCTTTGTTGTTGAATGCTGCGGCGATGGTGCGATCGTCAGATTCGGAACCAAAGAAGAAGCTATTCACCCAGCGATCGCGGATGTCTTCAATGGTTTCAATTCCAGCAGCAGCAAAGTCTTCAAGTTCGCTACCAATTGGCGCACGGCTATGACGGCTAAAGGAAGAACCAAGTACACTCTTGGTTAATTCTTCTTTACTGAGAGAATATCCTTCGGTAATTTCACCACCGAAACGCTCAAACAACTCGAACAACTCATCAGCATTGGTGAGGTCTGGGTTGTAGTTTTGTAGTGCTTTGAGATTGCGTTTGGAGAAACGATCTACCAAATGAATGTAGACATGAGCGCCCCAATCTGCACCACCTTCCAGCATCCCCACACGCAACTGGGGAAAACGTCTGGTAACGCCACCGAAGAACAACGCCTTGGCAAATGCTTGAGAACCATCGGCAAAGTGACCGATGTGGTTGTTCATGTAGTTACTGATGGAGGAGCGCCCCGTCCAACCTTGGCTACCATAATGGGTAGTAATCGGCACACCCAATTCCACAGCTTTAGCCCAGAAAGGATCGTAGTCGTATTCGCTATCTAATCCGTAAAAGTCAATGTATGAAGCATACCTAGCGACTTCGGGGAATTTATCTGCGGGATATTTATCCGCGATCGCCTTAATCGGACGTTTCACACCACCAGGAATATTAGCTACTTTTAAGCCTAGTGTTTTTACAGCAAACTCTAACTCCTCAATAGCTTCTTGAGGATTACCCATCGGGATACCAGCTACAGGAGTCAGGCGATCGCTATATTTGCGATAGATATCAGCGTGGTAGTGATTGACTGCGCGTTGCAATGCTTGGCGGTTTTCTGGGCTGGCTCCCGCAGGTGCCAGCACATTATTAGGAAACAATACCGAATAATCTGAACCTTGCTCTGCTTGGCGTTCATAGAGTAGTGCAGGCAGAGTGTAAGTAGCTAGATCTAAAGTATTACGAGTGACTCTCGCCCACCAAGGCGATCGAATTGTGCGGTTGTATTGGCGTTCTTCTGGAGTTTGTTGATACCAGTCTTTACCGTTGCTTTTGGAGTTGAGACGAGAAGATTCTGCCTTGCGTAATTCGTCTACAAGCTTTGACCCGCCGTACTTAGCGATGTAATCTTCAAAAGCTGGAGTGAAATCATTAGTGTGAACATCAGTATCGATAACCGGATAATCAAGGGTAGCTCTGATTGCGGCAGAGGGTGAAGTCTTCAATCTGCTATATTCAGTCATATTTTTTCCTTCAAAAAATCACAGGTTTTTCCGAGCATCCAACGGAGCGTAGGATAATGATTTTCAACTTCTGTAGGGTGGTGATCTACAGAAGAAACGCTTTAAAAGATATGGCTTAACCATCTATAAAAAATTGATTTACGCCATTTAGGCACAGGTTTTTTGTGCAGACATGAAAAACTTATTTACGCCAACACTAATCTTTCATCCAGTTGTTTGACAGTAAATTGATTAACTGGACGACGCAGACCTAAATTTTCACGCAAGGTACTACCTTCGTATTCAGTACGGAAAAGTCCGCGTTTTTGGAGGACGGGAACGACTAAGTTAACGAAGTCATCTAACCCTGTAGGTAAGATGGGCGGCATAATATTAAAGCCATCAGCCGCGCCATTATTAAACCATTCTTCTAGTTGGTCGGCAATGGTTTCTGGAGTGCCAAGTATGGTGCGATGACCTCGCGCAGTCGCCAGAGCAAGATATAACTGACGGAGTGTCAGAGTACCACGAGTCGCTAAATCTTTCACTAGTTTTAGACGACTCTTGTTGTTATTGGTCTCGTTGGGTAGTTCGGGAGCTAAATCATCTAAGGAATATTTCGATAAATCGACACCTTTGTAATAGGTCTTTAAAATACCCCAAGCCACATCAGGATGAATTAAAGATTGCAAGAATTCGTACTTCTCTTGAGCTTCTTCTTCAGTCCGGCCAATGATGGGGAAAGCCCCAGGCATAATTTTGAGATCATCTGGAGAGCGTCCGTATTTTACTAACCGACCTTTCACATCAGCATAAAATTCTTGGGCATCAGCGAGGGTTTGATTAGCGGTGAATATGACTTCAGCCGTACGCGCGGCTAAGTCTCGTCCGGCTTCTGATGCTCCGGCCTGTACAATCACCGGATAACCTTGAGGCGGACGACCAACGTTTAAAGGGCCTTTGACGGAAAAATGTTGGCCTTTGTGGTTAAGTGTATGCAGTTTGTCGGGATCAAAATAAATCCCAGATTCTTTATCACGGATAAAAGCATCATCGTCCCAACTATCCCATAGCCCTTTTACCACTTCAACGAACTCTTCAGCCCGTTCATAACGCTGGCTATGTTCTGGGTGATGTTGAAGACCAAAATTAGCTGCGGCGTTCTCATTGCCTGTAGTAACTACATTCCAGCCCGCGCGGCCGTTGCTCAAATAGTCTAGAGAAGCAAACTTACGTGCGAGGGTGTAGGGTTCTTCGTAGGTAGTTGAGGCGGTGGCAATAAAGCCGATATTTTGGGTGACAGCAGACAAGGCCGAAAAGAGTGTGACTGGTTCAAAATGCACTAGTTTACCATTGCGTTTTTGAGTTTCTGGAGCGCCGCCCCAGACTCCTGGGCTATCTGCCAGAAAAACTGCATCGAACAAGCCACGTTGGGCGGTCTGGGTAATTTCTTTGTAATGCTCAAAATTAAACCCAGCATCTGCTTGTGAATCGGGGTGCCGCCATGCGGAAACATGATGTCCAGTCGCTTGAATAAATGCACCTAAACGAAACTTACGTGTTTTGCTCATCTGCTTTTTCTTTTCTATGCGTATAGCTAAAGGCTGTTTGTGCAACGTCAGTCAAATATCTGACGCTACGATAAATTGGTGAATTTTTATGGGTCAAAGCTCGTATGTCTACTCTTGTTTGAGCTTGACAAAACTAGTAATGCTGCTGTTTTGCGTTTGAGCTTTTACCACAAATTGATGTAGTAGTCTGAGTCAGCATATACAGTTTACACATCCAGATACAGAAAAGATGTGCTGTACAACACAATATCATGAAAACCTAATTGTTAGTTAAACGAACATTAAGTATTGCAAACAGGGCTGACGCGGTGAGAGGCAAGATTAAAAGTGTAGTGAAATGTCGTGATGCAGTAATTTATTGGGCATCATAATGCCACGTCTTAGCAATTTAGGCGTTGCTCAAGCATTTGATTTGTAACTTTTTCTGTCTTAAATTCTAGTCATTACAAATGAGCAATATATTTAAATGTGATATTTTTGGATTTCGGGATAGTTTTTACACGGGTTGGATTGGGAATTACCAATATATTCAATGGCAATTAATTTTCATTTTGAGCTTTTGGGCTTTATCTGGAGGAAATTCCCAAGCTGCTCAAGTGCATCAAAACAGAAGTTCATTACTAGCACTAGTCAGCAACTCAACATCAATTGATTCTGTGCTTTTTCACCATCAAGAAAGTCAGGAAATTAAACTTCTTGAACAATTAAATCAAGCACCGATTTTGATTGCTGCACCCGAAAATTTTAATCCTGGGTTGCGAGTACCACCACCATTACCCAAAACACCAGTCATCAAACCACCAGAAACACCTAGTCCACCTCCAGCATTAAAGCCTGGGAAACCAACTAAGCCTGTGGTGTTAGAAGGCATTCAAACTAATTTTCGCAATGATACTGATAACTTCGGTCAACATAATTTGTTTATCGAACCTACATTTCAGTGGCGATCGCCTAATGGCAATAAAATATTTCTCAAAACAGGTTTTGACTTTTTTGAACAACGGGGTGTGGCATCAGTTAGTAATATTCCTTTACAAATTGGTTGGCAAGGAAAAATTGGAGACATAACTTTACAAACAGCAGCTGGGGTTGATTTTTTTGACCGTTTACCCACAGCGATCAATTTCAATACTAAAGTTGAAATCCCAATTGTCCCGCCGAAAGTTTCCTCCACTGGAAAATTACTGTCGGGTTTAATTTTATCAGCCAACTTAGACCACAGCCCTTATAAATTTAACGCTCTTACTTTAGACAATCAAATTACGGCTTGGCGCTTTGGCCCTGATTTATATTGGCAGATTAATCGAGATACTAGTTTATTCTCTTCATTACGCTTGGGTAACTACAACGATGGGAATTCGGAAATTCAATCGTTCAGTCGGTTAGAACGCAAGTTAGGACAGTTTTCTCTAGCGGCTAACTTATTCACCTGGAGTTACGATCGCAATGTAGAAACTACACATGGCTATTTTTCTCCACCAGATTTTTTGGTATATAACGCTGAATTAGCTTGGGAAGGAGACATTGCCGATTTTTTGCGTTGTCGGCTATCTGCAACTTTAGGACAGCAACGTCTTAATGGTGAATTTGATCATGCTTATGGTTATCAAACTCGCTGTACAGCCAAGCTTTCGCCCAAACTAGAAGCTGACCTTGACTATAGCTTTAGTAATGTGCGGAATCAAGACACAGGGGGAAGTGGCTACGGCGGTAACTCTTTAACAGGACAGTTTCGTGTCAAATTTTAAAGTCAGGAATTATGAGATATTAGCCAATATTTGGCGCTGCTGAACTTTGGGATGTTTTTATCTCACGCAGAGAGTGAGAGTTTGAGATATTGAATGGGGAAATTTCATCCTTTAATTCAGTAATACCAAAAGTTTTATACTTATGCCAGTATTTAATCTACGTGTAAATAAATAATCATTAACAATCTGTCGTTGCACTCGCAATGACAGATTGTTAATGATTAAACGGACTTGATATTACTCATGCTTCCTGATTGCTAGTAACCACTAACAGATGTTAGTTAGCGTTGAAAGCTGGGAAAAATGAAGTTGTTAAGAGTTTAACCAAAGGACAATTCAGCAATCAGGAGACAGAATACCCAAACTGTATTCTGTCAAAGCAATGGATAAATTGTGGTTTTCAGTCGCCAATCTTAATTGAGATATGGCGCATTCTGACTCTTTTTCATCGCAAAAAAGAATTACAAAATAAGGCTTTAATCAGCATGAGTTCTGACTTTCAACCACCCCCTAAAGGCTTGTCCATCCTCACTTCTGTAGGCGGGGTGGTTACGGCGGTGATTGCGATCGCAGGGTTAAATTTTTGGTCTGGTCGTATTTCGCAAAAGACACAAACATCTGAAGTAGAAACACAAGCACAAAAAATTGCAAAACTTGATGCGAACTCCGCAGTTTCACCAGGAACACCAATTGCGACTAGTGAACTGACCAGCAAAACACCCTATATTGCGCCGGGCGTTGGTAAACTCGACGCAGCAGATATGGCAGCTGCGCGTTTAGCTTGGTCTTATTTTCAACAAAACTGGAACGAAAAAACAGGCTTAGTGAATTCTGCGGATGGTTTTGCATCTGTAACGATTTGGGATCAAGCAGCTGCGATCGCCGCTTTGGTGAGTGCGAAAGAACTCAACATGATTACTAGCGCCGAATTTGAAGCGAAGATGACTAAGATGTTGCAGACTCTAGCATCTCTACCTTTATATAAAGGTGAACTGCCGAACAAAGTCTACAACGCTCAAACTTTGATCCCTGTTAATTATGGTCAGCTAGATAAACGCGAAGAAATTGGTTGGTCAGCGATTGATTTGGGACGAATGGCCATTTGGTTGAAGATCGTCGAAGCCAAGTATCCCAAAATGCGATCGCCTGTACAAGCTGTTTGGCAGCACTGGAAAGTCAAGCGCCTGACTAAAAATGGTCAGATGTACGGTACTGCTGTTGTTCAAGGCAAAGAACAGTATAACCAAGAAGGTCGCTTGGGCTATGAAAACTATGCCGCCTACGGTTTGAAACTGTGGGGTTTAGATGTCAAGCAAGCCTTAGATTATCAGTCTAATACTGCCTTTGTGAATCTTTACGGTCAAGGAATTCCTTATGATCGCCGGGATGGGAATAACTCTGGGGGGAATAACTACGTCCTTAGTGAACCGTATATTCTGGACGGTATAGAAACGGGCTTTCAAGCATTACCCAAAGCTTATGCCGATAGAATTTTAGCTGCTCAAGCAGCGCGTTATCAAGCCACAAAAGAATTAACCGCCCTAACAGAAGATAATTTAGATCGTCCGCCTTACTTTGTCTATAACAGCTTGTTTGTGAACGGTAAACCTTGGGCGACAATTACCGATACTCAAGTACAACATAATAATTTACGTTTTCTCAGTGCCAAAGCGGCGATCGGTTGGCACATACTTTATCAAACAGATTACACGCGTTCCCTAACTGATACAGTTTTCCAGCAACTGAAATCAGATAAAGGTTGGTACAACGGCTTATACGAATCTCTGCGTCAGCCAAATAAATCTCTCACTGCTAATAATAATGGCGTGATTTTAGAAAGCTTTCTTTATAAACAAGTGGGTAAACCTTTAATTGTTTGGGCGGGAATTAATTGAATAATGACTAATTTGTAATTAAAAGCTTTTATACAAGTTATTAATTACTAATTATTGAAACTCAGAAGTTTGAAGATTAAAATATTTTTTTAATTTTATGTACCAGTACTTTTCACAAAAAATGTGGAGATGGATTGCATTGTTCTTAGTTGGAACATTGATGCAATTTTTGGTGTACATACCTACACCAGTCTTATCTCAAAATGCTAGTAGCTGTAACAATATTACCGCACCTCTGACAGCAGAAGAACAAACTTATGCGCGTGGTGCTTGGCAGTATTTTGTCAAAAATTATCAGCCAGCCACAGGATTGACCAATGCGGCTGGGGGTTATCCTTCGGGGACACTTTGGGATATGGGGAATTATCTGATGGCGTTGAATGCGGCGCGATGGATGAATCTCACAGACCAAGCAGACTTTGATTCTCGGCTGAATAAATTTTTAACAGGTTTAGGCAATCTCAAGTTGTTTGAAGATGCTTTACCCAATAAAGTTTACAATACCGCTACCGGACAGATGGTTGATTATGGCAACAATCCGATTGAGCGAGGTATTGGCTGGTCTGCTTTAGATATCGGTCGGGTTTTAGCTGCATTTGATGTCATTCGTACTTGTCATCCTCAATATAATGATTGGCTTAAAGGAATTGTCGCCAAATGGCAAGTAGGGCGATCGCTCAAAGATGGACAACTTTATGGTGCTACTGTTTTACCTGATAACAAAACATTATTAGTCCAAGAAGGGCGACTTGGTTACGAAGAATATGGTGCTAGAGGTTATCAACTTTGGGGTTTTGCTGCACCAAAAGCTCTGGACTTGGAACCCTATAAAATGGTTGAAGTTAATGGTGTACAAATTCCCGTTGATACTCGTGATTTTCAAAGCACTAACGCTAACAATTACGTTGTTAGTGAGTCTTATATTCTGGATGGAATCGAATTTGGTCTACAAGGTGAATTAGCCGATTTTGCGGCGAGAGTTCTCGAAGTGCAAAAGCGGCGTTACGAAGCGACAGGTCAGCTGACAGCCGTCACAGAAGATAACATCGACCAAGCACCTTATTTTCTCTACAACACTGTTTACGCCAATGGTCAAAGCTGGGCTACAATTACCGACACTAATCAACCTTTTCCCCAGTTCCGCAGTGTGAGTACAAAAGCTGCTTTTGGTTGGCGTTATCTCTACCCAGATAATGCTTACGCCCAAAAACTGTTTGATGCAGTTAAGGATCTCCGCAGTCCTGATGACAGTGGTTATTATGCGGGTATTTATGAGGAATCGAAACAGCCCAATAAAGCCTTAACTGGTAATACCAATGGACTAATTTTGGAGATTTTGTACTACAAAGCCAGAGGGAATCGTTCTTTAATTACTGGTTCTGTAAATGCAACAGCCAAAGCCCCAAGTAACAATACTTCTGCGGCGACTCCCACACCCACAAATCCGCCACAAACATCTGGAAATACCCCTAGAGTGGTGGAGGTAAAAGTTCCTACGCCACCAGCAAATAATTCCCAAGTTGAGGAAGTAACGATTACACCCATCCCCCCAGTTGATAGCCCAGATTCATCATCTAAGTTGAAATTAACTCGACCTTTAACAGTAGTGGAACGACGCTATGCAGAGGCCGCATGGAGATATTTTCAAGCTAATTATCATCCAAAGAATGGCTTAATTGACGATCGCAGCGACTTCAAAGGTACAACTCTCTGGGGATTAGGAGATTATCTCGCCGCACTACACGCCGCGCGATCGCTGGATGTAATTTCCCCGAAAGAATTTGACCAACGCACCCGCCATATATTAGCAGCGTTAGGAAAACTACCGTTGTTTGCTGGTGAGTTACCAAATCGCGGTTATGATACGCGATCGCTTCAACCTATAGACTACGGCGGAAACCCTGTATTAGAAGGTAATGGTTGGTCAGCATTGGATATTGGCAGACTTTTAGCCGGGCTGTATAACTTAAAAAGTTATCATCCACAATATACTAAAGCCGTTGATCAAATTGTCTTAGATTGGTCATACCTCCGGGTAGTCCGGGATGGAGTTCTCTCCAGTGCGACTGTGATGAAAAACCCCCAAGGGCGTTATCTTACCCGCGTCAACCTAGAAACCCGCTTAGGTTATGAAGAATATGCGGCGCGTGCTTTTCAACTGTGGGGATTTGATGTGGAAGGTTCCGCTGTAGGTGGGGAATATCAAACTAGTGTGGTGGAAGGAGTGAAAATACCAACTCAGCGCCAACGCACAGATACTAACTCCAAAGTTAACCAATACACCGTCAGCAATCCTTTCATTCTTTATGGGTTAGAGTTTGGCTTAGATCCGAAAATGCGATCGCTCTTTGAGCCAATTTTCCAAGCCCAAGCCAAACGTTACCTCCGCACCAACACACTCACAGCCTCGGCGACTACCTTAATCGACCGCAAGCCTTACACAGTCCATAGCGCCATTACAGCCCAGGGTAAACCTTGGGAAGCGATAGGCGATGACGGACAAACTTTACCTCAAGGGCGCATGGTTAGTACAGCTGTGGCTTTTGCCTATCACGCTCTCCTGCCAGACAATCAGTATAGTCAAAAGTTAGTCCAAGGAACCACTGACTTATATAACCCACTCACAGGTTTTTACGAAGGCTTTTATGAAACCACAGGTAAAACAGCCGTTGGTTTCACCAGCAGTACCAACAGTATGATTTTGCAATCCTTACTATACACACTCACAAATCAGCAACCCTTAATTTGTGCAACTACTTCTCTCAAATCTCCCTGGTGGGAAACTATAGCCCAAGGAGATTCCGGCCGCGGTCTCCCCAGAATTCCTCAACCAAAAATTAGCTTAATGTCTGATAGTTCTGGAAGTTACTGGGTATCTGGTAGCAAAAATACAAAAGTTACAAAATGATTTAGTCAGAAACAGGAGTGTAGAGCTAGATATCTCCTGTTTCTACCATAATTTTATTTTTGGTGTCACCATGACTTCTGCATCTATTAATAATTCCACCAACGTTTTTGGCAACAGTCGCTCAATCCTCAAAAAAAGAACATTATTATTTCGCTACCTAGCAGAAATTAATTTAATTTTTGGGATTTGGTATTTACAATGGCGCATCACCCATTCCATCAATTTTGATGCTTTGTGGCTTTCAATTCCGTTGCTATTAGCAGAAATTTATAGCTATTTTGGCGGTGCGATGTTTGTCATTGGTTTATGGCGACCATTAGTTCGACAGGTTAAGTCTCTTGACCAAATGATGCCACCTTTACCGCCAGCCGAATGGCCGACAGTAGATGTATTTATCACCTGTTACAATGAACCACCAGAAATTGTTCAACAAACTGCTTTGGCAGCTTTAGCAATAGATTATCCTGCTACTAAGTTGCATGTTTATGTATTAGATGATGGCAACTCAGCTGAAATCCGAGCCATGACAGAAAGGTTATGTATTGCAGATTTGCAATCACCACTCCTACAAAAAGAAGCAAACCGAATTGATACCGAACGCTCACAATTAATAGAACGTCTTCAACAATTAGAGAAGTTAAAATTTAATACTCAAGCTGCGGAAAAATGGTTACAAGAAGTATCATCAACGCAGAATCAAGATAAAACATCTACGGAAGTATTTGTCCAAAGTCTCCAACAGTTTATTTTGTGGTTGCCACCAGAACATCAAAGTATTACTGAACGACTTAAGACTGAACAACAAGCATTAGAAAAAGCTATTTACCGCAAAGAACTAGAATTAGTGGAACTGTCACGATTTCACTATATTGCTCGTCCTAAACCTGTCGGTGTACCTCATCATGCAAAAGCAGGTAATCTGAACTACGCAATTTTTTCTGGTGAAACCTATGGAGAATATATTCTCACTTTAGATGCTGATCATATTCCTAAAGCACAGTTTCTCAAGCGAGTTTTACCTTATTTTTATACATATAATCTTTTTAATGGTAAATACGAACAAAATCGTATTGCTTTTGTCCAAACACCGCAAGATTTTTATAATATTCCTGCTGGTGATCCTTTTGGACATAAAGCTAGTTTATTTTATGGGCCGCTGCAACAAGGAAAAGATGGCATGAATGCGGCCTTTTATACAGGAACAAATGCCGTTCTCCGTCGAGAAGCACTAATTAATGTAGGGCTGCAATATTTTGCTGATGAGTTTAGCAAAGATGAAACAAGATTAGATGAATTTCAATTAGTTGGTGGTGTATCCAGCAATAGTATTACAGAAGATATGAATACAGCGATGCGTTTGCATGGTGCTGGGTGGAAATCTATTTATCATCATGAATTGTTAGCAGAAGGTTTGGCTCCTGATGATTTGAGTTCTACTTTAAAACAGCGACTACGTTGGGCGCAAGGAACTATCCAAGTTTTACTGAGAGAAAATCCCTTTGCAAAACCAGGGCTAACATTTTGGCAACGACTGCAATATTTTAAGACGATGTATAGCTACTTTTCCGGTTTTGCAACTCTTGTGTTTATTTCTTGTCCAATTATTTACTTATTTACAGAAATCGCTCCTGTACAAACCTTTGGATATGATTTTGCTATACATTTTTTTCCAGCTTTTATAATCAATCGACTCACTTTTTTAGCAGTGACTTGGGGTATTCCCGCTGGTGAAGTATGGCGTTCAGAACAATATGCGATCGCACTCTTTCCTTTATTAATTCAAGCTGTATGGAGTGTGTTCACTGGACAAAAAATTAATTTCCAAGTCACACCTAAACAACGGCAATCTGGCATTTATCTCCGGTTGGTTTGGCCGCAATTACTTATCTTTTTTCTCACTATTTTAGGTATGTTATGGATTCTTTATCGTTTGGTTATTGGCAATCTCAATCATCCTTGGGTTCACTTACTAAATAGTGCTTGGGCTATTTATAACTTACTGCTATTGTGGGTAGTGATTCGTGCTGCTATTTGGCAACCATCAAAAGAGTCTTAACGGGACTTTAACAAAAATTACTCATTACTGAATAAAGAAATGATGTAAATTGTATTTTGTAGTCTGAAAGTTAGCAAAAAACTTGCACTTAAAGAATACAAATGCCAAAATATAAAAATGTGAGATTTAATACAAAAAACAGCGAGTAACTAATGAGTTCTAAAATTGAAATAATTCAACCATCGGGAATTTTAAATGGCATTAGTGGTAATCAGTTGCGGCGTGAAGTTAGCGACTTACTCGATAATGGTATAGAAATTTTATTAATTGATTTGAAAGAAGTTACTTTTATCGATAGCTCTGGCTTAGGGTCTTTAGTCTCAGCAATGCAAATAGCAAAAACTGCTAATGCTAAACTATTTGTTTGCTCTGTAAGTGACCAAGTGAGAATGTTATTTGAATTGACAAAAATTGATCGAGTGATTCAAACCTTTACCGATCAAGATGATTTTAAACAACAAGTATTAACAACTCTGTGAACTAATCAGCAATTACACAATTTGATTTAAGCTGCACTCCCAAAATAAATTTTGAGCAAAGATAAATCATCTTCCAGACTTTGTTGAATATTGAGTGTCATAATTTGCATTAATAGATTTTGAATATGGCAATTATTTACTCGGTTATATTTGATTAATATTTCGATGAAAGTATCGAGTCCCAAGATATTTCCATTTGGTTGATTGATTTCATAAACCCCATCGCTAAATATATAGAGAATGCTATTTGCTTCAATATCAAAAACAGCCTCTGCAAAGTCAACTTCTGGCATAAAGCCTATAGGTAAATCCAAAGAACTCAGTTGTTTAACTTGCGAATTAGTATAAGAGTTACCTGATAGCAGTACAGCAGGTGGATGTCCGGCGTTGGCGTAGATAAGTTGATGCTTAATGCGATGATAAACTCCATACCAGATGGTGAAATATTTAGCACCATGATTACTCATCTGAAAGTGATGATTGAGTGCTTTGAGAACTTCACTGGGGTGACAAAAATTAGTGTTGGGTAAAGATTGCGATCGCAGAATATTCAGCACAGATACAGAAAGCAGCGCCGAACCTACCCCATGTCCTGATACATCCAGGAGATAAATTACTAAATGCTCGTCATCTAGCCAATAATAATCAAAGCAATCACCGCCTAACTGTGCAGAGGGAATGAATAGTGCTTCTGTAGTGACTGTTCCCGTAAGTGGTGGTGGTAAGAGCGATCGCACATATTCAGCAGCCTCAGCTAATTCTGCTTCCATAATTTGCTTTTGGGTTTGCAAAGTTTGGTTGAGTATTTCTAAAGCTTGTTTTTGACTTTGCAAATCTTGATTTAGTTGATGTAACCTCAGTCCAGCACGGACTCGTGCTTTTAACTCATTCATCTCGATGGGTTTAGAAATAAACTCATCTGCTCCCGCATCCAACCCTCTGACTCTATCGTCTTCTTCTCCTCTAGCTGCTCCCTTAGCAGTCAGCAAAATAAAAAAAGTAGTAGCTAACTCTGGATCTGCTTTAATTTGCCGACACACTTCCAATCCATCTAGTTTTGACATTACCCAATCACAAATAATCAAAGCAGGGCGAAGTAGCCGCGCTTGAGTAATTCCTTCTTCACCGTTTTTCGCCACAGTTATTTCATAACCCTGATTTTCGAGTGTTCTTTTCAGGACTGCCTGAACAATCGGGTCATCATCAATAACTAGAATTTTTACCATAAATTACAGCTTACTCAATATAACAATAATTAAATATCTTATTCACATTTAAAATTAACTAGATTTTAGTTGTTAATGTATAGTAAAAATACTCAAATTAAATAAATTGAGTTCCGCTTATGATATAAGCTCAACATTTAATAAAATCAAAGTGGATCATAAAATTTGTTTAAAAGTCAATACAGACCTGAATGCCTCGTCTGAGATTTTGTCTTGGTTTGAGCAAATTAACCACGCACAAATGATTAATCAACAAATTTGGTGGCAATGTCAAACTCTGTTAATAGAGGGATTTGCCAACATTGTTGAACATGCTCACAAAAATTTACCCAAAGAAACTCCGATTGAGATAGAAGTTTGCTTGTCAAATCAGCAGATGGAAATACGCATATTATCTCGCGGAGAAGCGTTTGATTTAGAAAAACAGTTACGAGAAGTCTCTGAACTTAAAGACAATGAGCAAGAACGAGGGCGCGGGTTGAAAATTATGTCGGCGATCGCCGATAAATTGAGCTACGAAAAAATAGCGGATAACTATTACTGTTTATTTATTAGTAAATTTTATTAAAAATATTAAACAAAAAAATACTTGACTCTTAGCAAAATTCAAGAATCTCAACCGACTAAATTTTTACAAATTTATTTCTTGTTCCCCAAGTGTACGTCTAAGCTCATAAATCAATAGGATGAAAGCACCATTACCTGATAACGAAGCACAAAGAATAGAGGCGCTTTTAGAATATAAAATCCTCGATACTCCATCTGAGGCAGCATTTGATGACCTGACTCATTTAGCATCGTATATTTGTGGAACTCCGATTGCTTTAATCAGCTTAATTGATCGCAATCGTCAGTGGTTTAAGTCAAAAGTCGGGCTGGATGCACTAGAAACACACAGAGATTTAGCCTTTTGCGCCCATGCCATTTTACAGCCTGACATTTTTACTGTAGCTGATGCAACAGCTGACGAACGCTTTGCTACCAACCCATTAGTTACCTCTGACCCCGATATTCGGTTTTATGCTGGTGTGCCGTTGATTAACCCTGAAGGCTATGCTGTAGGCACACTTTGCGTAATTGATCGTGTACCACGAAACCTGTCTCCTGAGCAGGTAGAGGCATTACGTACTCTCGGCCGCCAAGTCATCAAGCAAATGGAAATGCGGCGGAATTTAGCAAGTTTAGTACTAATTGCTGATGAACGTAAGCATAAACAAAAAGTACATAAGCATTTCTTTAAAAGGGTTGCTGGTGGCTTTGGTTTAGCTTCAGTAATTTTAGTTTTGATAGGTCTAATTTCTTACAAAAATACCAAATTATTTATTAATACAAATCATCAAATTCAAAAAACCCAAAAGCAAATTAACCGCTTAGAAACATTACTGTCTGACATTAAAGATGCGGAAGCTGCACAACAAAGTTACATTCTGACAGGAGACAAATTTTATTTAGTTCCATATCAAGCAGCACTGGCAAACATTGATGAACAAATAACAAATCTGCAAAATGCCACAGCAGAGCAACCTCAGAGAAAACAGCAGCTAATTATTCTGCAACAACTGATAACAAATAAACTTGTTTTGTTAAAGCCAACTATCAATTTGCGCGAAAGTCAAGGGTTTGCAGTCGCATTGCAGAACATGTTAAAAGATAAAAAAAACCACTTAATGGATGATATCCACAAAGCAATTTATGAGATAGAAAAAGAGGAAAAAGAGTTATTAAAAGAGCAATCACAAACTGCAAAAGTCAGTGGTCACCACACGATTTTGACACTGGCTTGCGCTATTTTTCTGAGCTTTGTGATTCTGGCTGTAGTCTACTACCTAATTTATTGTGAATTTACGGCACGCAAATCGATAGAAGATACACTCCAAGAAGAGCGTAACTTTATTTCAGCAGTGCTGGATACAGCCAGTGCCTTGGTAATAGTGCTTGATACTCAAGGGCAAATTGTTCGTTTCAATCAAGCTTGTGAGCAAATCACAGGTTACTCATTTGATGAGGTCAGGGGTAGATATTTCTGGAATTTATTTTTACTTCCAGAAGAAGTAGAACCAGTCAAAGCAGTATTTGCTCAGTTACAAGCAGGTAATCATCATCAAGGCTATCAAAATTACGAAAACTATTGGGTAACTAAAAATGGTAGTCGACGGCTAATTGCCTGGTCAAATACAATCCTCCAAGGCTACGAAGGTGTAGTGGAATATGTGATTGGTACAGGGATTGACATTACCGATAGCAAACGCGCACAAAAACATTTGATTGCACAATATGCAATTACCCGCGTTTTAGCAGAATCAACAACGATCGCCGAAACAATTCCGCAGATTCTCCAAGCTATTTGTGAGAGCTTGGGATGGGATGTGAGTGAAATTTGGATGGTTGACCAGCAAGCAAATGTACTCAGTTTTTTTGACTTGTGGCATCGTGAATCGTTAGATATACAAGACTTGAAAACACAGAGTCAGCAAATCACATTTGCACCAGAAATTGGATTACCTGGTCGTGTTTGGGCGAGTTGTGCAAGTGTGTGGTTGATGGATGCTGCTAGTGATTCCAACTTTTTGCGAAACCAAGCTGTAACTCAATTAGGATTGCATAGCGCTTTTGGTTTTCCTGTTCGCAGTGAACATAAAATTTTTGGTGTGATAACCTGTTTCAGCCATCAAATTCAGCAATATGACGAAAATTTGACAAAAATTATTAATTCCATTGGCGAACAAGTAGGGCAGTTTATTCAACGCAAAAAAGCCGAAGAAGAACTACAAAGGCAAAACTTGCGATCGCAATTATTTACAGAAATTACTTTAAAGATTCGCCAATCTTTGCAAATTGAAGAAATTCTAGAAATCACTGTCAAAGAAGTTCAAAAAATTCTGCAAACTGACCGCGTTTTAATTTCGCAAATGTCCCTCAATAGGGCTGACAATATGTTGGTTGAGGCAGTAGTTCCTGACTGGCCATCAATTAAATCACAAAATATTACTGATTCTTATTTACAAACAGAATATCAACAACAATACTATCTCCAACAGTACCGCCAAAAGCAGATTGAAATGATAGCTGAGTTTGATTTGCTGGGCATTCAACAAAGTCATCTAGAAGTACTGCAACAACTGGGAGTAAAAGCCAACTTAGTTATCCCCATACTCGTCAAAGAAGAACTCTGCGGTTTATTAATTGTTCATCAGTGTGCCTCTCCCCACCAATGGTCAAGTTTTGAAACTCATCTTCTGAGGCAAATTGCTGACCAAGTAGGTATTGCGATCGCTCAAGCCCAATTACTAAAAGTAGAAACAAGACAACGAGAAGAACTAGAAGTGGCTCGTCGCCAAGCCGAATTAGCTTCTCAAACCAAAAGTGCATTTTTGGCTAATATGAGTCATGAAATTCGGACTCCCATGAATGCTGTATTGGGGATGACTAGCTTGATGTTAGAAACTCCCCTCAATCAAGAGCAACGAGATTTTATTGAAACAATTCGCATTAGCGGTGATGCGCTGTTAAGCCTGATTAACGAGATTTTGGATTTATCCAAACTTGAAGCTGGGGAAATGACTTTAGAAACCCTCAATTTTGATTTAGCAACTTGTGTCGAAGAAGTCTTAGATTTATTAGCTCCCCAAGCTCATCAAAAGCAATTAGAAATTGCCGCTTTAATTTATCGCAACGTTCCGACTCTTCTCCAAGGAGATGCTAGTCGCTTACGGCAAATTTTGATGAACTTGATTAGTAATGCGATCAAGTTCACCAGTACTGGAGAAGTATTAGTCAAAGCCGAATTGTGCTGGGAAAATACCACGACAGCTAATATTCGCTTTGCTATTACCGATACTGGGCTGGGTATTACTACAGAAAACCAACGCAAACTATTTACTTCATTTACCCAAGTACATACTGTTAATACTTACAATTATGGCGGTACTGGTTTGGGATTGGCTATCTGCAAACAACTTGTGACCTTGATGAAAGGAGAAATTGGCGTAGAAAGTGAGTTAGGTAAAGGCTCCGAGTTTTGGTTTGAGATTCCTTTTGCCAAACAAATCCAGCCGAATACGGTAACAGACGATCGCGGAATTTTGCGCGATCGCCGTCTGCTTTTAGTGGATGACAACACTACTAACTACAAAATCATCGCTCATCAAGCCATCCGCTGGGGAATACAGGTAGATAAAGCTGATAGTGCAGACGTGGCTCTCAGCACGATGGAAGCAGCTGACCAGCAAGGAAATCCCTATGATGTGGTTTTAATTGATATGCAGATGTGCCAAACAGATGGGATGGCTTTAGCAGAAACAATCAAGGCTCAACCTGCTAAGGCTGAGATACCTTTAGTGATGCTGACATCTACTCAGCAGCGGGAGGAAATACAGCGATCGCTCACAATGGGATTTGCTGCTTATTTAGTCAAACCTGTGAAGCCATCCCGCCTCCTTGATACTCTCACAAATATTTTAGGGTTCCAATTACCACCAGAACAACAGCATCTACCAAGTCATCAGGGTTTAGAAATGAACAATTTGCAAAATAGCCGTCTTCATGTTGCTACTGGCTCCACTAAATTAAGAATTCTTGTTGCTGAGGATAATTTAGTCAATCAAAAAGTTGCTCTTAAACAGCTTAAAAGTCTGGGTTACAATGCCGATGTTGCCGCTAATGGCCAAGAAGTTTTACAACTGTTAGAAAAAATTCCTTACGATGTGATTTTGATGGATTGCCAAATGCCAGTTCTGGATGGTTTAGAAACAACCAAAGAAATTCATCGTTGGCATGAAAGTTATTTTGCTAATCGTCGTCGTCCAGTCATCATTGCTATGACAGCTAATGCCATGAAGGAAGATAAACAATTGTGTTTAGATGCTGGTATGGATGACTATCTGAGTAAGCCTGTGATGAAGGAGAAGCTGGCAGCTGTATTAGAACATTGGAGCCAGTTTTTGGTGGAAATTCACACAGATATTAAATCTGTTCATACAGTTTCTACAACCGCAGAGGATTTAGATACATTGCCCATTGATTGGGAACATTTGCATCAGCTGTCAGAAAATGATCCCGAATTTGAAGAGCAACTATTAGATATCTTTGTGAAAGATATGTACACTCGTTTAGAGTTAACCAAAGAGGCGATCGCCAACAGTGACTTTCAGTTAATGGCGCAACAAGCCCATCAAATTAAAGGCACTAGTAATAATATCGGAGCTAAATCTATGTATTTAGTTGCTGAAAAATTAGAACAACTGGCTATTTATCAAGAACGTAGAGGTAGCACTGAAATAATTTCAGAACTAGAGGATTTTGTCAACCGTATTCAAGCATTTTTAAGCAATAGCCACAATTAAAAGAAAAATCTCTCTTTTTTAAGCCAATGCACTATGAATTGCCTCTTCTTGACCAACTAAAGATAAGTAAGGTGTTTCTAAATATCGATTAGCGGCGGTTTGGGCATCTTCCACACTCACCGCAGCAATTAGCTCTTGAAATTGGCTGTCAAAATTAATGCCTAACCCTAAGATTTCATACCAGCCGTAAATTTGAGCAATTTGCCCGTTAGTTTGTTTACCTAAAGCATACTGTCCGAGAATTTTATTTTTCGCAGCTTGGAAGGCGTTGGCTGAGACTTCTGTAGTACAAAGTAAATCAACTTCTGCCCGCAGTCCTTCAATAGCAATAGTGGTATTTTCTGGGGCTGTACCCATATAGACGACAAAAGAACCTGGATACAACCGAGTGGGGTAAAAAGCAGAGACTTCGTACGCAAGACCGCGCTTTTCTCGCAATTCCACAAATAAACGGCTAGATAAGCCATTGCCTAAATAGGTAGAAAGCAGTTTAAGTGGGGCGTAGTCTGGAGAATTAACGGCTGCACCTAAATAACCCAACATAACAATTGATTGTTGTGTTTGTAGCGGCTTGAGTAGCTGTTGTGGGTTAACTGGAATTTCGGGCAAATGTAAAACTGGTCGTGGTTGTGCAGGTATTTTCCAGTCACCGAATACTTGTTCTACTAATGCAACTGCTTCTGTTAAGGTAATTCTGCCAGCAATACTCACAACCAAATTATCTGGACGAAAATAAGTTTGGTGATACTGCACTAAGTCTTGGCGGGTAATGCGGCTCATTGTCGTTTCATCTCCTAGCAATGACATAGCATAGGGATGATTTTGATATATTGCCCGCCGCATTTGCTCAAAGGCTAAAGTAAAAGGCTGTTCTTTTTGGGAGCGAATATCTTGTAAGGCTAACCGCCGTTCTAATTCTACTTGTTCTTCGGGGAAGGTAGGCGATCGCAAAATTCGCCCTGCTAGTGCCAATATATTCGCAAAGTCTGAAGTGACTGTCTTCAAGGACAACAAAAAATAATCTGTAGAGGTATCAGCACTCAAACTAGCCCCTACAGATTCTACGTGTTCAGCAATTTCAAAGCTAGAAAGCCCATCACAGCCTTTGGTCATGACAGCGGAAAGTAAATGTGCTAATCCCGCCTGTTCTCGTTGTTCGTAACAACTACCAGCCCGGAGAAAAATTCGCCCTGCAATAATATCCGCCGCTGGATTTTCCGCCACCAACACAACAATGCCGTTATTGAGTACAGTGCGATGAATAAAGGACTGAGAAAGGGAAGGTTTTACGGTTGGAGTCATTTTTGAATAGTCAATAGTCATTGGTCATTGGTGAGTCAGTGCGGTCTTGGGGGTTTCCCCCATGAGCAACTGGCGAACCCGAAGGGTCATTAGTCATTTGTTCGCTTCCGCCTTCCTGTTTCCCTGCCTTTTCTAGACAAAAATCTGGACTAACATGGTTTCAGGATAGTCACTGCATAATTTTGCGGTGAAAGATACTGTTTAGCTAATTGTTGCAGTTCTTGCGTAGTAAATGACTGAATTTGCTGCGGATAAGTTATCGCCACTTCAGCTTGGGCAATAGTGTTGTAGTAACCATAAAGTCCTGTCAGTTGATTGGGCGTTTCCGTCGAAAAGGCGTACTCATTACATAACAACCGACGCATTCTCGCTAATTCTTGTTCGCTAATGCCTTCAGTTTGCAAATCATGTAAATGGTTGCGAATTAATTCCTCAACTTTCTCGATGTTTTCTGGTTCTAACCAAGCAGTGATAGTAAATAAACTAGATTCTTTTTGAAGAGAAAAATTACTACAAACTCCATGTACTAACTGCTGTTCTTCCCGTAAGTCACGGACTAAGCGAGAAGTTCGCCCTTCTGTTAAGAATACGGATAATACATCTAAGCCATAAGCGGTGCGGAGTTGCTCAACTCCCGGTGCAGTCCACGCCATCAGCAACCGTGCTTGCTCCATTCTGGGTAAACACAGTTCTTGACGCTGTATCCCTCGAATTACTGGTTGTGTAGCGGGGATAGATGGGGGACAATTAACAGGTTCGGTAAAATTTGCAAATGATTGATTTACTAATTCCCAGGCTTTTGCTTGCTCAATACCACCGACAACTACCACAGTCATATTTTCTGGCTGATAGTGAGCGCGATGAAAACAGCGCATATCATCGGCTGACTGCTGCATCAGTTCCATCTCCGTACCCAGCACCGAACGTCCATAGGGATGGTACTGATAAACGTTTTTGATGAGAGACTGAAATCCTAGCCAGTCGGGATCATCTTGACAAGAACGAATTTCTTCTAGTACTACATCCCGTTCGCGCAAGAATTCATCATCAGGAATTGCCGCATTTACTAGTAGTTCTCCTAGACAAGGCAATGTATCTGCTAAATAAGGTGCAGCTGTGGTCACACAATAATGAGCATAGTCGTGACTGGTGGCTGCGTTGCTCACACCACCACGGTTTTCAATTTTGTGATCAAAAGCTCCAGGGGCTAGTGTAGCTGTCCCTTTAAAAATCATGTGTTCTAAAAAATGAGCCATCCCAAACCACTGTTCTGGCTCTCTGGCTGCTCCAGCACGCACCCATACATCCGCCACAACTACAGGAGTAGTCGGAATTTCTTGATGAATAAACGTTAAACCATTGTCGAGTCGGAAAATGGAGGCTGGAAAAACCGGATGAATTAATTGCTGTGACAATTTTTTGTAGATTTAACCACAATTTAACGTAATTTTGCCATCTTAACTCTTAACGAAACCTAAATTAGAATCATTTGCTACAGATTTAACTTTATTAATAATGTATTTTAAATAATTTAAATTTATGAGTCGTCCTTAAGGAAGTGCTAAGTATAAGTCTATGTTGTGTCACAGACCTTGCATAAATATTTGTTGGGATTATGCAAAGATGCAAATAATTTATGTAAACAAAACGGCTTTTGCCAGCAGTCTAAAGTTTAAGGTCATGAGAAAGGTAGATTCCCTGATACTATGTACAATTTCTGTAGATACCCTTCTTTGCCTTAACTTCATAAACTTATTGTGCTGATTGTCTCAGTATTCAGCCACCGTGTTTATGCTTAATTTTACAAAATGTTTTTCCAGTATAATTCGGTAATTAAGCTTGGTATAATAAAAAATATTGTTTAAGTATTACTGTTTTAATGGGATGTTAGAGAACTAAAAACGGGCGTTAAATATCAGCAGTTCTCACTATAGAACTTAACTATACAATCTGACGAGTAGGCGATCGCCTGACTATAAATCCCACAACATCTTTTTCAACGCAGAGGGTTACTGAGGTAAACGCAAAGGTACGCTGAGACTTTATTTAAGTTTTCGCTTTTATCGCTGGATATTGTTGTAACACCTGCTGTAAATATTGCCCAGTATAAGACTTAGAATTCTTTGCCACATCTTCTGGTGTACCAACTGCAATTACTTCTCCGCCTTTATCACCGCCTTCTGGCCCCAAATCTATTACCCAGTCAGCGCAACGAATCACATCTAAGTTGTGTTCAATGACTAAAATTGAATTGCCTTTATCGACTAATCTTTGTAAGACATCCAACAATTTATGGACATCATAAAAAGATAATCCTGTTGTGGGTTCATCGATTAAATAAAGAGTTTTTCCTGTGGCGCGGCGAGATAATTCTGTAGCTAACTTGACGCGCTGTGCTTCACCTCCAGATAAGGTAGTTGCAGGTTGTCCAAGTTGCACGTAACCTAAACCAACATCAACTAGAGTTTGTAGTCTTGTCACCGCTTTCGGAATGTTTTGGAAAAAGTCTAAACTTTCCTCAACTGTCATATTAAGAACATCAGAAATAGACTTATCTTTGTATTTAACTTGCAATGTGTCGCGGTTGTATCTTGCACCTTTACAAACTTCGCATTGCACGTAAACATCAGGTAAAAAGTTCATTTCAATGACGTTTACACCTTGTCCACTGCAAGCTTCACAACGTCCACCTTTAACGTTAAAAGAAAATTGTCCAGGTTTGTAGCCTCTAGCTTTGGCTTCGACGGTTTGAGAAAATACATCTCGAATTACATCAAAAACACCTGTGTAAGTTGCGGGGTTAGAACGGGGTGTGCGTCCGATAGGAGATTGGTCAATGACAATGGCTTTATCAACTGCATTTAAGCCTTGAATCTTTTCTAATTCTTTCGGTAAAGGTACTTTTTTTGTCAGATGATGTTGTAGCGATGGATAAAGTAATTCGTTAATTAATGTAGATTTACCTGAACCAGACACACCAGTTACAGCGACGAGTTTACCTAGGGGAATTTCGACATCAATATTTCTTAAATTGTTACGATGGGCATTTTTAATAATTAAACTCCGCCCATTACCTTCGCGGCGTTCTGCTGGCGTTTGAATTACTTTTCTGCCTGATAAATATGCGCCTGTTAATGATTTTTCTGCTGTCAGTAATGCTGGCAAATCACCTTGGGCAATAATATGACCGCCGTGAATTCCTGCACCAGGGCCAATATCAACTAAATGGTCAGCAGCCCGGATGGTTTCTTCATCATGCTCAACTACGATTAAAGTATTACCTAAATCACGTAATCTAATTAATGTTTTGAGTAATCTGCCATTATCTCTTTGATGCAAACCAATACTTGGTTCGTCTAAAACGTAGAGAACTCCTGTTAAACCAGAACCGATTTGTGTGGCAAGTCGAATGCGTTGTGCTTCACCACCAGATAAAGTCATGGCGGGACGGTCGAGGGTGAGATAATTTAAGCCAACATCTAACAAAAATTGCAATCTAGCTCTGATTTCTCGTAGTACTAAATCAGCAATTTGTAGCTGACGCTCGCTCAATTTTAACTGAGCAATTCTTTCCTGTGCATCTCGAATTGATACACCTGTTAAATCTAAAATCTGGAATTGTCCCAACCGCACCGATAAGGCTTCTGGTTTTAACCTTTTTCCACCACAAATTTCACAGGGTTGGTCGATTAAATACTGCTCTAATTTTTGTTTAACTAATTCTGAACCACCTTCATATTGACGTTGTAATATCGGCAGAACACCTTTAAATTGAGTTTTTGCTGTCTCTTGGTTTTTATCTTCTCCATTTAAAATAACTTGCCGTTGTTGGTCTGTTAGCTTGCTCCAATTTGTTTGTAATTCAAATTCGTGCGCTTGCCCTAAACTGTACAGCAATTCCAAATAGTAAGAATTTTCTTTTTCTGACCAAGGTGCGATCGCCGCGTATACTGGTGCTTCAGGGTCAGGTATAACTAACTCCGCTGAAAATCTTCTTAAAGTCCCAAGACCATGACAGTGCGGACATGCACCATAAGGAGAATTAAACGAAAACAAGCGCGGCGATAACTCTTCCATCACCGCCCCATGTTCAGGACAAGCGAAGTTTTCGGAAAATACCATTTCTTCTTGCTCTTCTGGATTCTCCGTAGCCAGAGCAACCAAGATAGTTGCAATACCACCAGATTGTTTCAGACACGTAGATAAAGAATCAACTAAACGCTCTTGAATACCGTCTTTTTTCACTAAACGGTCAATAACAACTTCAATGGTGTGGTTAAGATTTTTATCTAATTCAATCGAATCTGATAGTTCCCGCACTTCGCCATCAACCCGCACCCGCACGAAACCTTGGGAAGCTAAACTTGATAACAGCTTGCGATGAGTACCTTTTTTACCCCGCACCACAGGCGCAAGAATTTGGAATTTAGTGCGTTCTGGTAAGTCCATGATGCGGTCTACCATTTCATCAATGGTTTGGGGCGCAATACAGCGATCGCATATGGGACAATGGGGTTCACCAGCCCGACCAAACAACAGGCGTAGATAGTCGTAAATTTCTGTGACTGTCCCCACTGTAGAACGGGGGTTATGCGAGGTAGATTTTTGGTCAATGGATATCGCCGGACTTAAACCTTCGATTGCTTCGACATCCGGTTTATTTAACTGTCCTAAAAATTGTCTAGCGTAAGCACTGAGAGATTCGACATAACGCCGTTGACCCTCAGCAAAAATCGTATCAAAGGCTAAAGAAGACTTACCCGAACCTGATACACCAGTAAACACTATCAGGCGATCGCGTGGCAATTCCAAGTCAATATTTTTCAGATTATGCTGTCTAGCACCCCGAATCCTAATGGTATTTTGACTGTTGTGATGCGCGTGGGGAAGATGGCCATTCAGGAGGGATGCGGCTAACTGATTATCTGACATATTGGCAGGCTGATAGTGAGAGGCAGTATGAAACAGTTCTTAATAATACTATTTTTACTCTGCTTATACTAGAACAATAGTACTGTTTTAAGTAGGGATTGCCCAATATTCAGACTACAGATATCTTTATATATCCGTTAATTGAAACGGATCGCAATTAGAACATCCTACTGAGGGTTGTTGCTCAAGCTTTGAGTTGATAGTCGCACAAAACTCCTGCATTCATCATTCTGGGATATATGAACAACAGCAAGTCACTTGATTTAACGGGAACAGGAAACAGGGGAAAATTAGTCATTGTAAAAAATCCCATTTATTTATTTGATGGAGGTTTCCCTATTACCTGTTAACATCACTTGAGCGAGTGAGCTATTTATCGGAGAAATATCGGATTATCTGTCGTTGTGTCTATGCACAGTTGCTCTATCTGCACATCTCTCGCTATAGCTTGATATTTATATCTGCGGTAAATACAGATTCTCATTGTTATATTAAGTTTTGTAACTATTACACTAAATTCCGTCCAACGGTAGATGTCTTTATTAAAATTTAAACTGTGTCAAGTTATAAACAAGATCGTATTACTACACTACCGTTTCCGAGAAAATTGCGATTTTCTTAACGTAGAAAGAAATAGGTTCTGACCTAAATAGTTACATTAATGTCTTATTGTATCTCTGTCAGAACAAGATTTTTCCGGTAAATGTGGTTGTCACATTGTATATATTCATCAGAAAGGTGAATACCCTCAATAATACAGAGGCTGAACCATGAAGGTATTCGATAATACCACAAAAAAGATTTTTCTTGCAAGCTGGGTTTCAATAAGTCCGGCAGAGGTTAGCAAAACCCACGTAACCCAGCTGCACCATCCCAATTCCCAGTCAGGCTTTGATATTTTCCTCCCTCTACGACGAAGGTTAAACAACATTCAAATCCGCGATCGCGAATTAGCTCATCGTTTGTGCAGAATGATCCCCGCCCAATGTCCTTTTGAACGCGATATTAAATTATTCGGCAAAACCTTACTACACATACCGCCAATGTGCAAGCTCAACCCTTTATACGAGGAAGTCGTGAGTTTGCGTTTCCGGGCTATGTGCTATTTAGCAGATGAATGCGGCGAAGACATTTCGCAGTACTGTTAATACAAAAAGTCAAAAGTCAATAGTCCATAGTCAAAGCTAATTACTCTTGACTATGGACTATTGACTTTTGACTACTAACTATTTTTTTTGCCATTTGCGGATTGCTTCTTGAGCATCTTCGTAAACAGATGTCTCTTCTGGAACTAAGGTAGCTGTGGCAATGGCAGCCTGGGGATCACCTTCAGCCGCGCGACTTTTCGCCAGATCTAAAATTTTCTCACTCCATTTGTTGATTGATTTTTGCGCCAAATCAAATCCTGGTTGACCTTGGGGAACACGCTTGGCAACTTCAATGGCGCGATTATATGTAGAAGCTTGTTCTGGTTTAATTAAGGCATTAGCGGCTTCTAACAAAGTTTTGTTAGCAAGATATTGCTTGGCTTCTTGTCGCCACTGCTTAATGGCTGCTTGCGCTTGGGGATAAAGTGAGCCTTCTTTGCTGATTAATTGCGCTGCGGCGATCGCATTAGCATATTGTCTTTGTTTAGCCCGACCCTCAGCTAGATTGAGGATCATATTACTCCAAATATTGATATTTTCTTGGGCTTGTTCGTAAAGCGGTTCACCCGCCTGAATTTTCCGTGCAGTGGCGATCGCTAAACTCAGATCTGTGGCTTGAGTTTGCCTGAGAGACATTTTCGCCAAGTCCAATACTGCTTGATTGCGACTCTTGGACTCAGACAGAGAGGTAATTTGGGCATTAGACTGATTTTTGGCTGGAATTAACCGATCATGAGGCGAGGCTGATAACGCCTCTCTACCCGCAACAAATTTTTCTTGATTGCGAAGCACAACTACTGTCACTAAAGCTGTTAGCAACATCATGCCACTTCCCCAAAAAGCAAACTGCTGCCACAATGAGTTTTTTATCTTTTTCTGAGATAAACGAGAGACATAGGCTTGGGGAACATCAGGAATGAACCTACCTCCCATACCCGTTTCTGGGGAGGGGATCGATGATTGCGGTTGTTGGTTGCCATACTCTTGTTTGGCTACTAAATCTGGTGATTTAGATAGTTGTTGTTCTCCCAGAGGGAGATTTGGGAAAGTCAGCTGCGGGGATCTAGCACCAACAACAGATTGTATAGCCGGGGATTCTTCCCAAATACTTATGTGTGGAGAATTAGCTGGATTTTTGGGTGATGGTGCTAACGGGGGAGCCGCCAAAGCCATAGCAAAGTTTTCCTCTGGAAAAATACTTCCTTCAGCTTCAGTTGACTCTAATTCATGGGGTTTAGCTTCAGTTGGTTCCAGGGTACTGGGAACTTCTGTAACTGTATGATTCACCTCTAGCTGCGGCAAGATGGTGGGAGGATTAGCCGGTATGATCGCTACTGGACTTTGTGTAGGTCGCCAATAGTGTTGGCATAATTCTGGAGTAAAAACATTTAAATAACTGTTTAAATCCGCCAAACTACTGCCATGACCAGAACGCAAAGCGGCTAACAAAGCAGCGGTAAAAAATCCGTAACCTAACTCACTACTTTCACGGGAAAATTGTTCTGGTTCGCAAGACAAAATCGTAGCTAGTTGTAATTCTTGAGCTAGTTCAATGGTTTCTTGTCCAACAGTCGCATCGGCTTGGGTACTGGAAGCGCGGTTAATATCTAGCAGCACCAAAACATTGAGGTCAGCGATTTGGAGACTTTGCATGAGCGATCGCATTTCTATGCCAGTTTCCTGCACTAACTCAGGATTGCCTTCCACTGGCATCAAGTAATCTTGTCCCCCATAGTTGACACCATAACCGCTAAAGAACAACCACAGATGGTCGCCTGGTTGCCAACAGGCCGCTGCTAAATCTTCTAGTAACAACAGAATATTGTCTTTTGTCGGATAAGTAGATCTATCACTAATAGGCGGCGAAGTATCTGTCATTAATAGACAGCGTTGGGGTGAAAAACCTGTTTCTTGAACCAAAAAATCTTTTAGCGCCTCGGCATCAGCTTGGGCGCAACGTAAGGGTTGAAAGAATTGATATTGATTGATGCCGATTGCGATCGCCCAGTAATTTGCCATCCGCTCTTTGTAGGTTGTGGTTGACTTGCCTAAAATTGCGGTTGGCTTTGCTGAAAAAACAAAGCTAACCTATGTCTTATAGTCTAAGAGTTTCTCAGTGAACCCTAAAAACTAAGTAATTTTTATTGCCTTTAATTTCAGTAAAAATTCTCAGACAATCTCAATTACAGGCCATTAATTAGTCAGGAGCTTTAAGGTTATGACCAGGAATGTTGCTTACCAACTATCATCGATCATTTCCTGTTTATTTATTAGCCAAGTTGCCAAAAAAATCCGGATATTTCCATTAATATTTTTGCTCTTTTCTAGCCTACCTGTATGGATTGTGGCAGAAGTAATTTCACCTCAGATAGTAAGAGCTTACACCGCCAGAGTTGACTTAATTATTGATAGATTACCAGATGAAAGCTATGAAACTACACTCAGGAGAGCCGAAGCAACAGCTAGAGCAGCCGCGCAACGCAGTTTTGATCAAGATATATTAGCTACAGATGTATCGATTATTATTTCCGTACAAAGCTACGGGGCGATCGCACCAATTTTAGCTTTAGAAGTTAGCCGTCCCCAATGGCGTTCTCGTCCTGATGCTCAACGTTGGGCGACTTACTTTAAAACCGCGCGATCGCTTTTATTCTTTGAAACAACTCCCACCAATCCCGTTAATATTCCTCCAATCACCACAGTCGCACCAGCAGCTACCACACCGTAATATTTTTCCTCTTTGCGCCCATCTGCATTGACCTTAGCGCTCTTTTGCGTTTAAAAATTCCTTCCTGGTGGGGAATACCATTGCAGATGCCAATAGATGGCTTAGAATAGAAAGGTTGTCAAAAACTGCGATATCCGCTACTATGGCTGTTCCTAAGAAGAAAACTTCTAAATCTAAACGCGATAAACGTCGAGCTACTTGGAGACATAAAGCTGCTGTTGAAGCTCAAAAAGCTCTCTCCCTGGGCAAGTCAATTTTGACTGGACGTTCTACCTTTGTCTATCCTACTCCTGAAGAAGAGGACGAAGAGTCATAATCTCCAATTGGGAAAAACACTAGCATCACCGAAGATTTGAGCGGTGACTTTTACCGCTCAGGCTTTTCGGCAGTTGATTGTAGATTGCCTGAATAATTAAAAATTTATGTTGAGTGTGTAGCAGCCAATGGGGCAAATAAAAAATCGGTAATGAATAATTCGGAAAATCCGTTATCCATTACCTCTTACCCATGACTGATGATCAGATAATCATAATCAAACAGTAAAGTATCTGGATGTCCTAATTATTAGGTGTTCAGCAAAATTAATATTTTTTCTCTGCCTGAGTCTATCTGTTGATGCTCAGGCTCTTTGACAGTGTTCGGACTTACGCATAAGACTACTGATTAAGATTGGGTGTCAGGGTGTAAGCAAGCAGATAATTTGTTCTCACCGCCCTACACCCTAAACCCCTACACCCCAAATGAGAATATGTTAGGAAAGTTTTTTCAAAAACCAGACAAAGAACAAGGAGAACGAGTTCCGCCTGGACAGCATCTCGCTAAAGGTTTCCCTGTACTCACCTATGGTGCAACTCCCCAAGTCAATATAGAAGAGTGGGAATTTCGTGTTTGGGGTTCAGCCAAGCCTGCTGTGTTCACTTGGTCAGAGTTTATGGCGCTACCACAGCACGAATTTACAGCAGATTTTCACTGTGTCACACGCTGGTCTAAACTAGATGTCAAGTGGACAGGGGTTAAGGTGACAGACTTCATGAATTTGATTGAGCTAGAACCGGAGACTGCCCATGTGATGGAACATTGCTATGGTGACTACACGACGAATATCGCCATAGAAGATTTTGTACGTGAAGAAAATTTCTTTGCTGTTCAATTATTTGGAGAGCCATTACCCGCAGAACACGGTGGCCCCTTACGTTTAGTTGTCCCCCACCTTTACGCCTGGAAAAGTGCCAAATGGATTAATGGTTTAGAGTTTCTGAAAAAAGAAGAACTAGGTTTTTGGGAGCGCAACGGCTATCATCGCCGGGGTGAACCTTGGGCGGAAGAACGCTATAGCGGGAGGTTTTGATTTTAAACTTTTTTATGAAGAGGCGTTGCATTCCAACGCCTTTATTTTTATGACCCAATTAGTCGTTTCAAGAAAGCTAATTTGCCTTGATATGGAGCGTAGCGCCATTTTAAATCTAGCCAGAAGGAGTTGCGGAGGACGCTTTTATGGTGAGAAAAGGTATCAAAACCAGCTTTGCCATGATAGTTACCAATACCACTATCACCAACACCACCAAAGGGTAAAGATGAGACACCTACATGCAGTACTGTGTCGTTAAGACAAACTCCACCAGAAGAAGTTTCTTGTAAAACTCGCTGTTGCAGGTTTTTGTTTTGTGAGAATAAGTATAAAGCTAAGGGTTTGGGTTTGGAATTAATTAAGGCGATCGCTTCTTTAATATCTGTATATTCAATTACAGGTAAAATTGGGCCAAAAATTTCTTCCTGCATCACTGGGTCTGTTAACGAGACTTGATCAATAATTGTGGGAGCAATGTAGCGTTCTTCTAGTTGGCTTTCTCCACCGACAACAATTTCCCCTTTATCGAGAAGTTTAATTAACCTTTCACAATGTTTTTGACTGATGATTCTGGCATAATCGCTACTATTTTGGGGATTATCTCCATAAAATTCTGTAATGCTTTTTTTCAAGCCATTGATTAAATCTGGTTTGATTTTTTTATCAACCAACAGATAGTCAGGTGCTACACAAGTTTGTCCGGCATTAATAAATTTCCCCCAAGTAATGCGTCTGATTGTATGTTCTAGATTTATATCAGCATCAACAATACAAGGGCTTTTGCCGCCTAATTCTAAAGTAACTGGTGTGAGATGTTTTGCTGCTGCTTCCATGACAATTTTGCCAACAGCTGTACCACCAGTAAAAAAGATATGATCAAACTTTTCTGCGAGTAGTTTTTGACTTGCTTCCACTCCACCTTCAACTACAGTAATAAACTCTGGTTCAAAATATTTAGCCATCATCTGAGCTAATAAACTAGAGGTGGCGGGGGCAATTTCTGAAGGCTTGAGAATTGAACAATTACCTGCGGCGATCGCCCCTACTAAAGGTGCAATAATTAAATTAAAAGGATAATTCCAAGGGCCGATAATTAAAACGACTCCTAAAGGTTCAGCATAAATTTTAGCTGAATAAGAAAAAAATTCTATTGGCACTTCTGCTTTCTGAGGTTTAGCCCATAAATGCAGATGTTTGATAGCATAATCAATTTCTTTAGTAACACTGATTTCTGTTGCGTAAGACTCAAAGTCTGGTTTATGAAAATCAGCTTGCAATGCTTGGGCAATAGCTGTTTCATTTTCAACTATTGCTTGTTTGAGTGTTCTGAGTTTTTCTAACCGAAAACCTATATCTTTTGTTTTTCCAGTTTGAAAAAATTCTCGTTGTTTGTGAATAAGCTCAGTAATTTTAGATAATTCTGTAGTAATCATTATGTTGTCCTCTGGATTATGTAATAGTTTTTAACAGGGAATATATATTAAGTATTGGAGCTAATAACTTATGATAAATATCAGGAATAACAAACAATAAATTATGAGTTATTTAATCAAAAAATTTCGTAACTCATAATTTATTATTTATGATTTATTTAGGGTTTAATTGGTAAACGCACAAGAAATTCACTACCTTTACCTAATACGGAATTAACAAAAATCTGACCTTGATGTGCCTCAACAATACGACGAGAAAGGTATAATCCCAAACCACTACCGGAACTTTTATGGCTACCTTGGCGAAATCTTTGAAACAAGGTAGTTTGTTCTTCAGGCGGAATACCTGAACCAGTATCGGCTACCACAATATTAATATAATCACCACTAGGGGTAGATGACGAGAGTCTAGAGGCAGAAATTTCATTATTTTCCTGTACAGAGGAAAGACGAATTGCTACTTGGCCAGATTCAGTAAATTTAATGGCATTACCTATCAAGTTAGTTAAAAGACGGTGCAGTTCCAAGCGATCGCCCATAATGTTACTGCTGGTTAATTCTTCGGCGTACTCCTGTTTGATAGTTAAGGCTTTAACTTGTGCTAAGGGTGTTAGTTCACCAACTACTTCGGCAATTAACTGCTTTAAATCAACGGATTGAAAGGCTAGGGTTTTGCGCCCAGCTTCAAATCGATAAACTTCTAATAAGGTATTCACCATCGACAGCAAGTTAGTATTGCTACGCGCCATAATGGTGAGTGCTTCTTGCATTTGCGACGATAACTGCCCTAAAGCACCTTGCTCAAACAGCATTAACATCCGATCAGCAGCAACTAAGGGCGTACGTAAGTCATGGGTGAGGCGGGAAACAAAATCTTCTCGTTGACGGGCAATTTCATCACGCTCATCCATACTATGTTTTAGCCGTAAAAGCGATCGCACTCTGGCGAGTAATTCATCTACGGTTACAGGTTTACGAATAAAATCATCAGCACCCAAATCTAATCCACGTGCGACATTGGGTGCATCGTGAGCCGTAATTAACAGAATGGGAATATATTGCTGCAAATTCATTTCCCCACGGATGCGCCTGGTGACTTCATAGCCATCCATACCTGGCATCATTAAATCCAGCAATACCAAGTCACAGGGAGACGCTTGTAAGTGTGTTAATGCTACAATACCGTTTTCGGCAGTACTAACTATATATCCTTCTTCTTCAAGTATTGTTTTAATTAAAAAAACATTATCTGGAGAATCATCGACAACCAAAATTTTGTCAGGGCTAGGCAATAGTGAACTCATTTGTGAGAAAAGGTTCGGTTAGAGGTGAGTTTTTGAGGGAAACTGCTATATTGCTACCACTTTTTGGTTATTCGTTTTTCAGCTTACATTCCGCCATGAAAAGTGGCACAGTCAATAATTTTACTTCAATTGTAGAAAATTAAAAGTAAATTAAACCAATAGTTAGCGCTTATCTGAAGGTGATCGCTTGATTTCCTGCAAGCCTCTACAAGATGACTTTTGTGATCATTATCAGACATTTATGATCACCGTTAATAAATATAGCCAGCAAAAAGTTAATATGACAATTTCTGTTAGTAAATATAAGTTTTTTATATGATAAAAATCCGGCTATCAGATTACCTTTGTGGTCTAATAGCCGGATATTCTATTAATCAGCGAAGTATGTAATTACTGCTCTAGACTACTACCTTTTCTAAAATCAATTTAGAACGTTTTACTTGTTCAGGAATGGCGATCGGGTAATCTCCGGTAAAGCAGGCAGAACAAAAACTATTGGTATCTTCTCTTGTCGCTGTGAGCATTCCTTCCCAACTGAGATAGGCTAGGGAGTTGACTTCTAATTGTTGAGCAATTTCTGCAACTGATTTAGTAGCGGCAATTAATTGATCTTGAGTATCGGTATCAATGCCGTAAAAGCAAGGGTGTGTAACAGGCGGGGAAGAAATTCGCATGTGTACTTCTGCTGCACCTGCATCACGCAAGGCTTTCACCAGTTTACGGCTCGTAGTTCCCCGCACAATTGAATCATCGACAATCACAACTCGTTTACCCGCCAGTACATCTTTGAGGGGGTTGAGTTTCATGCGGATACCTGACTCGCGCATGTTTTGGGTTGGTTGAATAAAGGTACGCCCAACGTAGCGATTCTTAATCAAGCCCTCACCGTAGGATACACCGGAAGCTTGAGAAAATCCGATGGCGGCGGGGATACCAGAATCAGGTACACCAAAGACAATATCAGCTTCCACAAAAGATTCGGCTGCGAGTTGTCTGCCTAAACGCATCCGATAGCTATATAAACTTTCGTTGTGCATAACGCTATCAGGACGGGCAAAGTAAATCATTTCAAAAATGCACAATTTACGTTGCGGTTGTTGACTCCAGTGATAAGAAGCCAAACCTTCTTCCGTAATCCAGACTAACTCGCCTGGTTCGACATCTCGCAGGTATTCAGCGCCAATAATATCTAAACCGCAAGTTTCAGAAGATAATACGTAACGAACTGGATTAGTACCTACAGTTCCAATTACTAAAGGTCGAATACCGTTATGATCACGGGTTCCCATCACCCCAACTGGTGTAGCAATGACTAAACTAAAGGCTCCTTGACAGCGGTGAAATGCTTGAATTGCCCCATCTAACCAGTCTGCACCAGCGTTGACTGCTTCGGCAATCGCAAAGGCAATCATTTCGGAGTCGGTGGTGGTGACTAAGTTAAAATTGCTCTGGAGTAACTCCTCCCGCAATTGCATTGTATTGACAAGATTACCGTTATGTGCGAGTGCTATGGAACCTAAGCGCGTTTCCACTACCGCAGGCTGGGCGTTAACTCTGCGACTAGAACCAGTGGTGGAATAGCGAGTATGACCAACGGCGAGATTTCCTGGCAACTCTTCTAAAATAGACTCGTTAAATACTTGAGACACCAAGCCCATATCTTTGTGGAGGTGGACTTTTGTACCTTCAAAAGTCGCAATCCCAGCTGACTCTTGACCCCGATGTTGGAGGGCATACAATCCAAAGTAGGTCAGTTTAGCAACGTCTTGTTCTGGTGCGTAGAGGCCAAAGACACCGCAAGCTTCTTCTGGCTTATCAGGACGATTTTCTTGACTATTAGTTGAGTTGCAAGTCTGTTCGGGGTATTCATCCGAAGTGACGGAATGGATGGGAATCATGCTGGCTTTGCTCCTGGTGGGGGTGTCAAGTCACTGGGATTATGGCTTTAAATGGTTACTTGTTCTTAACAAATCTTTAACCACTTATTAAAACAGTACCTTAAGAAGGATGAAGTATGAAGTCTGAAGTGTGAAATTTTAGACTTCATACTGGTTACTTGAGGCTTTTTTATGCTGCGAGGCGTTTGGCGATCGCATTATTGTAACTACCCTTCATATCTTCAATACTAACTGTGATTAAGGTTTGATTATCAGTAGTTAAAACCGTCAAACCTGCATCACAATTATTAACCGTGCCTAGTTTTTGCCAATTTTGTCCCAGATGTGCCTGTAAGTATGATTCCCACATTTCTTGTTGTTCTGATCCCACGGAAACGATAATTCTCGCCCCGCCTTCACCGAACAGCACTTCATCAAGACGTTGTAACTGGTTTGGGGCGATTTCTAATTTCACTTCGGCACCCAAATTGCCTGCAATTGAAGATTCTGCCAACGCTACAACTAATCCACCTTCAGCACAATCATGGGCTGAACGCACCCAACCCTCCCGAATGCCCTCACGGCAAACCTTCTGCACACGGCGTTCTAAGTCATAATTTACCCGTGGTGGTCTGCCAGCTACAGTATTGTGGATAGTAGCTAAATATTCCGAGGCTCCCAATTCAACTTTGGCTTGTACGGTTAACCCTAATAAATAAATGACATCGCCACTTGCTTGCCAAGCTTGACCGCAAATTTTGGTGAAATCAGGAATTAACCCCACCATCCCCACTACAGGAGTCGGATAAATTGGTTGGGGGTTTCCTTGAGAATCGAGGGTTTCATTGTAGAGGGAAACATTCCCGCCTGTGACTGGTGTAGATAGTGCTTGACAACCTTCTGCCAAACCGCGACAAGCTTCGGCTAATTGCCAATAACCAACGGGTTTTTCGGGACTGCCAAAATTCAGGTTATCAGTCACAGCTAGTGGTTCTGCACCCACGCAGCTAAGATTGCGTGCTGCTTCTGCGACTACAGCCTTAGCACCTTCATAGGGATCAAGGTAAACATAGCGGGGATTGCAATCTACCGTAGCCGCCACAGCGGTTTTATAAGTACCTCCCCCCTGCACCCCTGCTCCCTTGCCCCCTTGTCCTTCTAGGGGACGTAGGCGAACCACAGCCGCATCTGCGCCGCCTGGAAGAGTGACAGTATTATTTTGCACCTGATGGTCGTACTGGCGGTATACCCAATTTTTCGAGGCGATCGTGGGTGTATCTAGTAAAGTCAATAAGATGTCATGCCAACTGTGGCTGTCGATGCCCGCAGTTGTACAAGCAGGTAAAGCATCTGCCGTCCATTCCCAAGCTTGACGGGCGTATTCTGGCGGTTCTGCCAATAACTCACGCTCGTAAAGTGGAGTATTTTCTGCTAAAGCATCAGCGGGAATTTCTGCGGCAATTTTCCCCCGAAATAAAATCCGCACAATGGGTTCAGCAATCACTTTACCAGCGACAACAGCCTGAAGTCCCCAACGATGAAAAATATCAATTAATTCTTGTTCCCGACCTTTATGGGCAACAAATAACATTCGTTCTTGAGATTCCGAAAGTAAATATTCATAAGGAACCATGCCCGTTTCCCGCACGGGAATCTTATTTAAATCTAACTCAATGCCGACACCGCCTTTGGCAGCCATTTCGGAAGTAGAACAGGTGATCCCCGCTGCACCCATATCTTGGGCGGCGACAACTGCACCTGTTTTAAATGCTTCTAAACAAGCTTCAATTAATGACTTTTCTAGAAATGGGTCACCCACCTGCACCGCCGGACGGTCATCCATTGACGCATCACTTAATTCCGCACTGGCGAAGCTTGCACCGCCCATCCCATCGCGTCCCGTAGTGGAACCGACATACAACACAGGATTACCCAAACCTGATGCACCAGATTTAACAATTTCTGACGTTTCCATCAATCCCAACGCCATCACATTGACTAAGGGATTTCCCGCATAAGCAGGGTCAAAGTAGACTTCACCACCAACAGTGGGTACCCCAACACAGTTACCATAATGGCTGATGCCTGATACTACCCCAGTGAATATCCTTTGGGTTCTAGCATCTTCTAGAGAACCGAAGCGCAGGGAGTTTAACAAAGCAATGGGACGCGCACCCATTGTAAAAATATCTCTGAGGATACCACCGACACCCGTGGCGGCTCCTTGGAAGGGTTCGACAGCCGAAGGGTGGTTATGAGATTCAATTTTAAAGGCCAGTTGTAATCCTTCACCTAGGTCAACAACTCCGGCATTTTCACCAGGGCCTACGAGAATGCGGGGGCCTGTAGTCGGAAATTGTTTGAGTAATGGTCGGGAATTTTTGTAGCAGCAATGTTCTGACCACATCACCCCAAACATTCCCAGTTCTGCTTTGTTAGGATGACGACCTAAACGTCGCACAATTTCGGCATATTCTTCTGGCTTTATACCTTCGGCTGCAATTTCTTGGGGAGAAAACGGATCTTTGGGGGTGGTGGTCATGGGAATAATGCACCAAGGGGACAGAAGACTATTTTATAGTTAATGGTCAATAGTCCATAGTCAATGGTCATCTGTCGTCCCTATTGCGTTGTGACTCACTTAAGTAGATACCGCTCGATAGTAACACTTGAGTGACGACAATCACATAGAAACATGATTGAGATCGTCTCATGACCATAGCCAAATTGGCATAATTACATACAACTGAACTCTAGCCGAGTCATTAATAGGGAACACACTAATCGCCGACAGCTTTGATGAAAAACTGTCGGCTTTTTGTATCTCAAAAAGTCTGAAGTGTGTTCGCCCTCGGCGTTCTCGTACCCCTACGGGGAAGCAAGCTACGCGTAGCGTCTCCGACAGGAGAAGGGTAGTATGAACTATGAAACTTGATTCTTCAGGCTTCTGCTTCCTGCCTTTTGACAAATGACTATTGACCATTGACCAATAAACAAAATTTCCCCACAGTTGGTTGGTAACTTGACACAGAGACGGCCAAAGCCACTACCAAATGTGGGGAGAGTATGATCAAATTAGAGATCTTATCTTTGAGTGCTAAGACTTTGCACTCACTTTAAGAGACCGGAAGGCACATCTAAAGAAGCAAAACTAACTTTGGATTATGACATCGCTTGAATGATGTAATCAAAGTATGGTGATGCTGCTCCTGCGTCTTCTGCACTTAGTAGGTCGAGGGAGGCTTTTTTCAAAGAATTGATGGCTTCTACCATTCCAGGGACAGGAACACCCAGAGAGTTGTACATTTCGCGCACACCAATTAAACCAATTTTTTCAATTGGTTCTTTGTCACCAGCAAGTACGCCATAGGTAATCAGGCGTAGATACCATCCAAAGTCACGGATGCACAGAGCGCGTTGGCGTTCACCGTAAGCATTGCCACCAGGTGCGATAAAATCAGGGCGTTTTTGCCAAAGTTGTTTGGTTGCTTCCTGAACTATCTTTTTTTCGTTTTCGGCTAAGGTCGCAGCAATGCGCGTCCGTTGCTCGCCTGTTTGCAAAAATTCTTTGATACTTTTGAGTTCGCCACTGCTGGGGTAACGCAGTTCGTCGTCAGCTTTGAGAATAACTTGGCTAATTACAGTCATGATTATTGTAATCACGATAAATATTATTTGCTAGTTTAACGAGTTGGAGGTACAGAAGGGAAGCAGGGGTGTAGGGGTGCAGGGGAGAATAATTTTTGACTATTGACTATTGACTATTGACCAATGACTAATATTTGGAAACAAGGTGAATTAATTGAAATTGCGATCGCCGATCTCACTGATACTGGTGATGGTGTCGGTCGCTACGAGGATCGTGTGGTATTCGTACCAGATACTGTACCAGGCGATCGCGTCCAGGTACGCTTATTACATGTCAAGCCTAAATATGCTCATGGCAAACTCATACAGCTATTGCACCCATCCTCACACCGCATTCGACCGAGTTGCATTGTGGCTGATAAGTGCGGTGGTTGTCAGTGGCAGCATATTAATTATGAATATCAATTAGAAGCCAAGCGTAATCAAGTTATTCAAGCTTTGCAGCGCATCGGTGGTTTTACTACACCATCAGTAGATCCCGTGTTGACAGCCTTATCACCTTTGGGATACCGCAATAAATCTACATATCCTTTCAGTGTTTCTGCGACAGGACAAGTACAAGCGGGATATTACCAAAAGGGTAGTCATCATTTAGTTAACTTAAATCAATGCCCTGTCCAAGATTCTCGATTAAATCCATTACTTGCTGAAATTAAGCAAGATATTCAAAGACGCGGCTGGAAAATTTATGATGAACAACGACACAAAGGACAAATTCGTCATTTAGGTTTACGTATTGGCCGTCGAACTGGTGAAATTTTGTTAACTTTGGTAGTTACTGAGTGGAATTTACCGAAAATTACCGAACAAGCCGAGGAGTGGTTGCAGCGATATCCCCAATTAGTGGGAATTGCTTTAAATCGCAACCCTGAACGGACAAATGCCATTTTTGGGGCAGAAACTCGCACTATTGCAGGTGTTCCCTATCTCAAAGAAAAATTTGCCGACTTAGAATTTCAAATTCGCCCAGATACATTTTTCCAAGTTTCTACGGAAACAGCCGAAGCACTGTTAGAGGTAATTCAATCAGAATTGAACCTCCAAGGGGATGAAGTACTAGTTGACGCTTATTGTGGGATTGGTACCTTAACTCTGCCTCTAGCCAAGCAAGTGCGTCAAGCAGTGGGTTTGGAAGTGCAAGCCCAAGCAGTAGAACAGGCAATTTTGAACGCCGAGCGCAACAGTATACATAATGTTACATTCCAAGTCGGTGCGGTAGAGAATTTACTGCCGCAAATGGGAATAATACCGAATGTGGTCATACTAGATCCGCCACGTAAAGGATGCGATCGCTCTGTCATCGATTCATTACTGCGATCGAAACCTGCACGCATCGTTTACGTCAGCTGCAAAGTAGCTACACTTGCTCGTGATCTGAAATTGTTATGTCAAGGAGGCGTATATACACTTACACGTGTACAACCTGCTGATTTTTTCCCACAAACATCTCATGTAGAAGCTGCTGCCTTTCTTGTGTTATGACATTTAAATAAGAGTACTAACTCTTTATCAAAATCTTAAATTGCAAATTTGTAGTCTCTTGCATAGTAACAATGCTAAAATCGTATTAACCTGAAAATAGAAATGATTTTGTTAAAACAACTAACGTTGCATAGACTCTCATTAATTATGAATAAGGTTGTCTGACATACAAATCGGCAATACAAACATCATCCTAATACTTCTAAAAAATTTTCAGCAAATTCTAAGTTGCTGACTGCAATAGCAGTTTTTAAAAGCCGTTTTATGTATCAACAATCGAATTTCATAAACAGAGTAAATGCTCCCTAGCATTTTCAAAACTTAGTATAAAAGACGCAAGTTTGAAGGCAGCATGACCACCTCCAATTTTGTCAGGGTGCGCGTACAAGCAAACTGATGTCTAGCTAACTGAAAGCTATGGGGTTTCTCTTGTGATTAGTATTTCGCTCCGTCCGGTTGGACGTTATTGGGGCACTCTTAGTTTTGCCTCTACTCTCTATCTTTGTCCCATATTAGATTTACTGCTGGCAGAAATTCCAGCTAAATTACAAGCAGAATTGCGGCTAGGACTCCAAGAAGCCTTAGTAAATGCCGCAAAACATGGTAATAATCTTGATCCCAGTAAAAGAGTTGTAGTCCGTTTTTCTTTAATAGATAATCAGTATTGGTGGGTGATATCAGACCAAGGCCAAGGCTTTAAGCCAGAACCAAGTTCTGAAGAAGATCCTACAGATTATTTACCATCTGATGATTCAGAAAGTGGTCGAGGTTTATGTCTCCTGCATCAAATTTTTGATCAGGTACAATGGAGCCGCAAAGGTACAGAATTAAGATTGTGTAAACAGATGGAAAATCGCCCCCGGTTATCTTTGAGGCGATAACAAGTAAAAAATAAAAAGGCAAAAGGCAAAAGTTTCTATTCTTTTTACTTTTACCTTTTAACTTTTAACTTTTAACTTCCCATTTTCTTCTGTCCATGTGTGGGACATGGGGGTGCAGATATTGATTTATCTAGCCAGCCTGTGGCTTGTTCTAAGCGGGCGAGGGCTTCTTGTGGTTGGTTTTTGAGGAGAAATACAAGAGCCGCCGCGGCTTGTTCACTAGCGCGAGAATTGCGGTTAGACTTGAGGCGATGCCAATCGTTAGGAGAGATGGTGAGTCTTTCCATGAGGGCTTGCGCTAGTTCTAGGGTGCTGAGTTCTAAGTGCGGAGGATGAAGAGATTCCATATTTATAAATTTGGGGATTGACTAGTAACTTTTAACTATTGGCATTACATCAATCTTAATTTACTACCAGTCAATGAAGCCGCCGAGAAAGTCACATAATTCTTCGTCTGAAGAAAATCAATCACCAGATTTTGAGCAAGAATTAGCAGAAGTAGAGCGATCGCTGATCTCCATCAAAGAACGATACACTCAAATCAAGAGCGATCAAGAGCAAAAGGCAGAATGGCAACAACGTCAGCAAGAATTAAAAGACAATAAACCTCAAACACCAGAAATCAAAGCTGAGTTACAGCAAATTCAAAAGCAATTGGAATTGCTAGAAATTAATTTAGAAAGTCGGTTATTTTCTTGGCGTAGTCTGAAAAAACCTTTCTGGCAAGCCATCCGCTTTGGTGGAATGGGCGTTATCATAGGCTGGATATTAAAATCCTGTGCTGGGTAAATATGGTAAATCGACAAATTGCAGAAATATTGCGAAGTGGTCAACCTGATGAGTCTCTTGTAGTTCAAGGCTGGGTAAGAACAAAGCGTGACTTGAAAGGATTTGCTTTTATTGAAGTCAATGACGGTTCATCACTAGCGAATTTGCAAGTTGTCATCCATCAGGATTTGCCTGACTTTGAGGCAATTTTGAAAAAACTGAACACAGGTGCGTCAGTTGAAGTTAATGGCGTACTAGTGGCTTCTCAAGGAAAGGGACAGCGTATTGAATTGAAAGCCGAGGCGGTGAAAGTCTACGGTGAAGCTGATCCCGAAACATATCCTTTGCAGAAGAAACGCCACTCATTTGAATTTTTGCGTACTATTGGACATTTGCGATCGCGTACCAATTCCTTTGGTGCAGTTTTCCGTGTCAGAAATGCTTGTTCAACAGCAATTCACCAATTCTTCCAAGAACGTGGCTTTTTGTGGGTACACACCCCTATTATCACCGCCAGTGATTGCGAAGGTGCAGGTGAACTATTTAGCGTTACTAGTTTAGATCTCAAAAATATTCCCCGCACTGACAACCAAGCTGTAGATTATAGCCAAGACTTTTTTGCTAAACCCACATACTTAACAGTTAGTGGCCAGTTAGAAGCAGAAGTTATGGCGATGGCTTTTTCTAACGTCTACACCTTTGGCCCCACCTTCCGTGCAGAAAATTCTAATACCTCCCGTCACCTTGCAGAATTTTGGATGGTTGAACCAGAAATGGCATTTTGCGATTTAGAAGGTGATATGGATTTAGCTGAAGCATTTCTCAAACATATTTTTAATTATGTGTTAGAAAAATGTCCTGAAGATATGGAATTTTTCAACCAACGCATTGATGATACTGTTTTGGCTACAGCCGAAAATATTGTTAACAATCAGTTTGAACGTCTGACTTATACAGATGCCATCAAGCTGTTAGAAAAAGCTGATGTTAAGTTTGATTATCCTGTGAATTGGGGTTTAGATTTACAATCAGAACATGAGCGCTATCTTGCAGAGCAATTGTTTAAAAAGCCAGTAATTGTGACAGATTATCCCGCGCAAATTAAAGCTTTTTATATGCGTTTGAGTGACGATGAAAAAACAGTCCGCGCAATGGATATTCTCGCACCCAAAATTGGAGAAATTATCGGCGGTTCTCAAAGAGAAGAACGTTTAGATGTATTAGAACGGCGGGTGATAGCGCAAGGAATGAAACCCGAAGATTTGTGGTGGTATTTAGACTTGCGGCGTTTTGGTACTGTTCCTCACGCTGGGTTCGGTTTAGGCTTTGAAAGACTTGTGCAGTTCATGACAGGTATGGGTAATATTCGTGATGTTATTCCCTTCCCACGTACACCACAAAATGCTGAGTTTTAGTATTTAGTGAATAGTTAAATAAAACCCACACTAGCGGGTTTTATTTTTACATTTTAATGACAATTAACAGCCGTAGCCGAGTTTACCTTTGTTAAATCACTAGTAAATACGGCTGTGTATTTATAAGGTGATGAACCAGCACAAGTCATAGAATTTTTATCAGCACGCCGTGGACTCCACCAGGAATCTGCTAGTACTTTTAAAGTTGTGCCATTCCATGACAAATTAGTGACAGCTAAAGAGTTAGTTTTACCATCATTCGGCTTTTTGGCAGTAACAAAGGTCGCAAAATAAACACTACCGTTAGTAGGATTAATTCTGGCGATAATGGCTACTTTTGCACCACCACCGCTACCATAAGAAGATAACCAACCGTTCTTAGCAAAGCGGCGAAAATCATTACCAGTTTGGCTACCCGTCGAAGTGAAAACGCCATACAAAACGTTTCCCCCATCCCATAACAACCCGTAACCTGTACCATCATCATTAGTGATTTCATAGTCACTACGACACCATTTTTTTACACCGTTATCAAAGCGAATGATGCGGGGATCTTTGTTTTGAGATGATACTTGTTGATAACCAATGTAGATGTTTTTGCTTCCAATAGATATCTTCGGCCCGTTTTTAGCTTTGATGCTTATTTCGCTGTCATTGCAGGTAAATGCTACACTTTTAGCGAAAGATGTCTTGATACTAGTTTGGGCTACAACTTGAGGAATGATTAAATCAATTCCTAATGCTGCTGCTAATAAAGATAAAAAGGCTAGAGATTGGGAAAATTGTTGGCGCTTAATCATGAGTTAGAAGTAGGGAACCCTGTAAAAACCGACACCATAACACAAAAATTTACTCAGCGCCAATCTTATTATTAATGTGGCTGGGAAATGAATATCTTAGCGGTATAGCCTGGGATATTAGTTAATAAAGTATCTTCGCTAACTTTTATTTGACAATTATCGCACCAATCGTACCAAGATTCAGTCATCGGAAAATTTGGAATAGCGTAATCAATGAGATGTTGATGAGAAAAGTTGAGGACTACAGCAACTTTAGAACCTTGATTATGCCAACGAATATATGCTAAGACTTTAGCCTCAGCATTGGTGTGAAAAAAATCAATATTGTCACTTTGCAAAGCTGGAGTTTGCTGACGTAAAGCAATGAGTTTTTGATAATACTGAAATAACTCATAATTTTGGACGTTTGCTAGTAAAGACCAATTAATTTTTTTGGGTTGAGTTACGCTTTTACTTTTGTGTTGATATTCACCAAATTCATCACCCATCCATAGCATAGGTATACCCATTGCTGTCATAAGTACAACGGCTGCTAATTTAGCTTTAGTAAATGCCTCTTTACCAAAAATACCGCTATCGCCTAATTCTCTCAATAGCCGTTCACGGTCATGGGTAGCTAAATAATTGATTACATTTATACTTGTGGCATAACCTTGTTTTCTCGGATCTAATACCGACATGACTTCCTCTAATTCAAATTTGTCTCCACAAATTAAAGGAATTATAAAATAGTGAAAACTTTCATGCCAACAAGCATCTAATGGCCCATCTGGTTTGACTACAGTGCTGGTGTCGGGAATGTGTTCGGCAATATTATAAAACTGTTTTGGTGCGGCACTTTGTTTTGCTTGTTGAGCCAACCATTCTAAAAATTCAAAGTTAGCTAATTGGCGCACTGCATCAAACCGAATACCATCAACATGGTACTCTTTAATCCAAAATTGTACTACATCTCCAATATATTTCCACGCAGGTTTGATATTTAATTTTTCATCGTAATTATTATAGTTAAACTCTGGCCCCCAGTAATTATCAGGGTCTTCAGGATAATGTTTATGTTCGTAATACCAATAATTTCTATCAATTAGCATTAACGGACATGCTTCATCTGTGTGATTGTAAATTCCATCGAGAAAAACCCGAATGCCTCTACTATGACATTCATCAATAAACTGCTTTAAATCTTCTGTAGTTCCATAACTAGATTCAGTAGCAAAGAAATGGCGAACTTTATAACCCCAATTATAATCACCAGGATATTCATTTACAGGCATTAATTCAATTGCATTGATGCCTAGTTCGCAAAGATAATCTAGTTTGGCGATCGCTCCTAAATATTTACCACGTTTATCAGGCTCACTTTCATCGCCAGTAAAGTCTGCAATATGCAATTCATATATGACTAATTCTTCATTTGGTGGCAGGGGATGATCATCATGTTGCCAAACATATGTGTCGATAATTCGTTCACCATTTTTAATCTGCATCACACCATATTCTCTGGCTTCATCAATATCTGTAGCGTAGGGATCAATTACATCTACCCATTCATTAATTTGAAACTGAGGACTTTTTGTTTGCACTCGAAATTTATATGAGTAAATTCCATCTGCTAATGATATTTGAGTCTGGAAATAGCCATTTTTGGTTTTTTCTAATGGTATATCTTGCCAGTCAGAAAAAGAGCCGATTAAACTTGCCTGTTCATTACGGGGAGCAAATAATTTAAATTCAATTAAATTTGCCATTTTAGTTAGATATATTTGCCAAAATAATATTTATTAATTCTGGACTTTAGAATCCATAAAAGCTTCTTTCGGAAGTTATAAGAAATAACGATGAGTCAAAAGGCTTAATTTCCTAAGATAGAGATAATAGTTTGTCAGCGAGCAAAAATCTGAATTACTAGGATTTGCGATCGCACCAAATTTCAAGTGAGTGAATTACACTATCTAAAAGAGTCGCGTCTTTGTATCGCAGCGCGTAATACATGGCTAATACTCACACTCTCAAACACCCAAATCCTTTAATAGCCGTCAAAAAATCGAATTAAGGCTCCTGACTAGGAAAATTTTCACATTTTCACATTAATGCTATAGCGCTGTAACAAAAGTGTAATAAACGCTGTCTACATTAGTAATAGATTCAAACAACTTTTCAGACAGCAATGCAAAATCAAATACCAGACGGAAATAACCCATTAAATAGCAATTTAGATACCAAATACCGCAAACAAGCGTCTTGGAAGAAAGCAGCAGCTTCTCTATCGCTAGTGTTGCTAGGATCTGGTATGACCTTGACAGGTGGTTATCTTGCTAACCATAAGTCGCAGGTGTCGGAAAGTGCATCGAATTTGGCCTTGAGTCGAGTTAATGCTGCACCGCCTATCGTGGCTGGTACAGACCCTAATTTTGTGACTCAGGTGGTACAGAAGGTAGGGCCAGCAGTCGTGCGAATTAATTCTTCCCGTACTGTAAAAAGTCAATTACCAGAAGAATTCAACGACCCATTGTTACGCCGCTTTTTTGGTTCACAACTACCAGAAGCTCAAGAAAGAGTAGAGCGCGGTACTGGTTCTGGGTTTATTATCAGTGGTGATGGTCAGATTTTAACTAATGCTCACGTTGTTGATGGTGCTGATACAGTGACAGTCATCCTCAAGGATGGGCGGAGTTTTCAAGGTAAGGTTTTAGGAAAAGACGAATTAACTGATGTAGCGGTTGTCAAAATTCAAGCCAGCAATTTGCCGACTGTCACCGTGGGTAACTCTGACCAATTGCAACCAGGAGAATGGGCGATCGCGATCGGCAATCCTTTAGGATTAGATAATACAGTAACTACAGGTATCATCAGCGCCACTGGACGCAGTAGTAATCAAATCGGTGCATCTGATAAGCGTGTAGATTTTATTCAAACTGATGCAGCAATTAATCCTGGTAACTCTGGCGGGCCGCTACTCAATGCCCGTGGTGAAGTAATAGCTATGAATACAGCTATTATTCAAGGAGCGCAAGGTATAGGTTTTGCTATTCCTATCGCTACAGCACAACGCATTGCTAATCAACTGATCTCTACAGGTAAAGTTGAGCATCCTTATCTGGGAATTCAGATGATTGGATTAACACCACAACTAAAACAAAATATTAATTCTGACCCCAATAGTGGTTTGAGTATTGATGAAGATAAAGGTGTTTTAGTTGTGAAAGTTCTGCCTAATTCACCAGCCGCAAAAGCCGGACTACGTGCGGGTGATGTTATTCAAAAACTGGAAGGTAACGCTGTTACAGACGCTGAGAGTGTCCAGAAAGCAGTTGATCAAAGTCGAATTGGCGGAGATTTGCGCTTAGAGTTACGCCGTAATGGACAAACATTGAATTTGTCCGTACGTCCTGGTGCTTTTCCATCTCAAGTGCAGTAGGAGTTAAGTACACTTGTTTATTGATTGAGGCTGGGTGTAAGGGTGTAAGTGAAAAATCGCGTACATCCTTCACCCTTGTGTGAACTAAATGATTAACGGAAGAACAAATATCTTGCACCTATGAGCAATAAAAAGATGCCATATAATTTTTTCATGGTTTCACTGCTAATAAACGGCTGATTAGCAAATAAGGCACCAAAGAGGTTGCCTACTACTAAACCAAGGGCAATCATCACCGCATATTTGATGTTGATGTTACCGCTACGATGGTAAACTGCTGCGCCTAAAATCCCAATGGGTAAAATTTGGGCGGCGATGGAAGTCCCTGTGGCAAATTTTTGATCCATTCCTAGCAAAAGTACCATTGCTGGCACCATAATTGCACCGCCACCAATACCAAACATTCCACCAGCAACGCCAGCAGCTAAACCAATGAGTAGCATTTGTACAAGAATATTTGACATACAAAAATCTTTGTTTTGTGTTGAATCACAAAATAATTTTAGGGGACAAGATTGATTTGGGTAACATCCCGTGAACTCCTTTTTGAGGACTGTTCACAACTTGAGTGATGCGAAAATTTACAGCTAAACTACACAAAACATAAGCATCTTCTGCTGATAAATTGGCAAAATGCTTCAAAAAATCAATCATATTTTTTAAAGCTTGTTCTAGGGCTGCATCTAAAGTTTCAGCAAAGCCCATTGTAATAATATCTGTGGGGGTTTCGGCAATGGGTGTTGTGAGTGATAAATCTTTGCGAAGTTTGAGGGAGATTTTACCGTTCATAGAAGTTTCAATGGCGGTAACATTTACTTCTCCATCTCCTTGTGCAGAATGTCCATCACCAAGAGAAAATAATGCTCCAGGCACGTAAATTGGTAAAAATAACCGCGAACCTGCTTGGAGTTCGCGGTTATCGATGTTACCGCCATAATTACCGGGGGGAATGGAATTGCGATCGCTTGTAGGAGTTGCAACCCCCAGGATACCAAAAAAGGGTTTGAGGGGAATTTTGATGCGGCTATTGGCGGGGAATTCTGCAATATTATTAGCTAAATCTAGGGGAATGAATCTCAATGCAGGCTGGGTAAAATGTTCTGGTAAGGCTCCCCAACCTGGACGAATAGCATTAAAGCCAACTGGTAAACGTGGTGCGATCGCTTCTAATTTTACTTCTAATACATCTCCTGGTTCGGCATCGCGCACATAAATCGGCCCTGTAAGTAAATGCGGCCCTCCAGCAATTTTCCGTTCATCTGGCAGATTTTGGCAGATATCCACAAATTCTGGGGTGAGGAATTCTGGTGGCGCTTTGTCATAAATGTAGTAACCTGTGAAGGTTTCAACATCAATGGTGTCACCAGAATCAATAGTGAGTGCTGGTGTTAATAAATGGGAGAAACCACCAAGATGTACTGTTTTTTTAGTCGCTTTTAAACTGTGGTGAGTCATTACCGCTATTGTTTTCCAGATTATTGTTTAGGATAGCGGATTAACTGTTTCATTCACCCGTGTATTTTAAGCTGTCAAATCTTGATGTAATATCTAGATACCTGACTTTCTGGAGAAGTCAGATATATGATGTTGTTGGGTTTTGCTATTGCTTCAACCAACCTACATTTTTACTACAGTTTTTATACTAACTATTTTCTTGAAAGCGCCTTCTATCTTCAATTAATTCTTCTAGCTTTTCTACCTCTTCAACTGTATAAAATGTTTGATTCGGCTCAGATGTGATTTTATCCATCAAAGCGTGAAAAGCTTCAGTATCGTTGCGATGTTTTAACAGATAAGCTTTCAACTCAGATTTACTCATTGCTGCAAAGTTTGGTTTGGTCATTCTTCGTATCTCCATTTGCCATCGCGTGTAATTAAGATACCTGTTTCTTGTCCAGCCAGAATGTAAATGTTTCCAGTACGTTCATCGATGCGGACTAGAAAAATAGGCAAAAACAAACTCGTAATATTTTGACAAATGATAAAGCACGTTCTTGTCTGTTCTGAAGTAGGATAAAGTGGGTTGCTCATTATAATTGTAAACTGCAATAAATAAACACACAGCGAAGCAACAGTTGATGAGTAACTTTAACAACGCTGCTGTGCTGTGTCTCTACTGTTAGTTTACCGATACAGCCAAACGCGTAATAAAGAAAGCAACTGTTCAATATCTACAGGTTTGGTGATGTAATCTGATGCGCCGGATTCGATGCACTTTTCGCGATCGCCTTGCATAGCTTTGGCGGTGAGGGCAATAATTGGTAAAGCTCTGAATCGTTCATTTTGCCGAATTAAGCGGGTTGTCTCATAACCGTCCATTTCGGGCATCATCACATCCATTAACACCACATCAATATCTTGTGTAGTTTCTAACAGTGTGATACCATCTCTGCCGTTTTCTGCATAGATAACCTGCATGTGATAGCGTTCTAGCATACTGGTCAAGGCAAAGATATTGCGGACATCGTCATCAACAATTAATACTTTTTTATTTGCCAGGATGTAGTCACGGGAGTGCAGTTGTTCGAGTATTTGGCGTTTGGGTTCTGGTAAAGCGGCTTGGACTCGGTGTAAGAATAATGTAGTTTCATCAAGCAAACGTTCTGGCGATCGCACATCTTTGACGATAATTGTTTCGGTAATCCGTCGTAGTTCTGATTCTTGGGATTTGCTCAATTCAATGCCTGTGTAAATAATGATGGGTAAAGATTCACCATTGGGCTGTTGTTTAATTTGCTGAAGTAGTTCAAACCCGTTCATATCGGGTAGCCCCAAATCTAGCACCAGACAATCAAATTGTTGGGTGTTAATCGCCTCTAAGGCTTCTGCACCAGAAGCGACGGCGGTAGTAGCAACATCGCTATTACCAATTAACTCCACAATGCTATGGCGTTGAGTATCGTCATCTTCAACTACCAGCAAATTCTTCACCCGCCGTTCCACAAAACCTTTAATTTTGTTTAAAGCCTCAGATATACTTTCGCTGCTGGCTGGTTTTTGCAAATATGCTAACGCGCCTAATTGCAAACTCCGTCGTTTGCCTTCTTCGACTGTCATGATATGTACAGGAATATGACGGGTATTTGGATCATGTTTTAAGCGATCTAACACCGTCCAACCATCCATATCAGGTAGGCGGATATCAAGTAAAATCCCCAAAGGTTGGAATTGTTGGGCTAATGCTAAACCATTACTACCACTTTGGGCGGCGATGACTTTGAATCCTTGCTGCTGTGCCATTTCTAAGAGGATGCGAGCGAAATGAATGTCATCTTCGACAATTAACAAGATGCGATCGCCATTGTGGATATCAATGCGATCGTCTTCTAAAATTGGCACTTGGGAGTTAGGGATTAGCCACTGTGTTGGAGATGCAACGGGATTAACTACCTCTGTTGGCTGCACTTCAGTGACTGCTAAGGTGGTTGTGTGCTGTGTGTTGAAGGTTGCTGGCTGAGTCGCCATTCGTTGAGTTGTTGGTTCAGGAGTGGTGAATGTTGACTCAGAATTGAATTGTGGCAAGTAGAAGGTAAATGTACTGCCTTGAGTTAGGCTACTTACTAAGGTAATTTCTCCACCAAACAGACGGGCAATTTCTCGGCTGATGGATAAGCCTAGCCCTGTACCGCCGTATTTGCGGCTAGTAGTGCCGTCGGCTTGTTGAAATGCTTCAAAAATCACTTTTTGCTTTTCGGGGGCAATACCAATCCCTGTATCGATGACAGAAAAGGCAACTACTATTGGGGCGCGGTTCAAGGTTTCTTGATTAATACTCCATCCTTGCTTGGCGACATCTATTTGCAAGCGTACTTCACCGCGATCGGTAAATTTAAAGGCATTGGAAAGGAGATTTTTCAGGACTTGTTGCAAACGTTTGGGGTCAGTATAAATTGCTTTGGGAAGTTCAGTACCTAATTCAATGGTGAAACCGAGTCCTTTGTCTTGGGCGATTTGGCGGAAGGTGCGATCGGTTTGATCTCGCAAATCTGTAACTAACATCTGAGACATATCAATAGACATGGTTCCCGATTCAATTTTCGCCAAATCGAGGATGTCATTAATCAGCGCTAACAAGTCATTCCCGGCGGAGTAAATGGTGCGACTATATTCAACTTGTTTGGTGCTAAGATTCCCATCGATGTTATCTGTCAACAACTTCGCCAAAATTAACAGGCTATTTAACGGTGTCCGCAGTTCGTGGGACATATTCGCCAGAAATTCTGATTTGTATTTGGATGATAGGGCGAGTTGGGCAGCTTTTTCTTCTAAAGATAATCTGGCTTGTTCAATTTCGCGGTTTTTCCACTCGACTTCTTTCTTTTGCTGTGCCAACAACTCGGCTTTTTCTTCGAGTTCGGCGTTGGTTTGCTGGAGTTCTTCTTGTTGTGTTCTGAGTAAATCTTCCGAAGTCTTCAGAGATTGGGCTTGTTGTTCGAGGCGTTTATTTGTTTCTTTGAGTTCGTTTTGCTGAGTTTGTAGTTCTTCGGCTAAAGATTGGGACTGTTTCAGCAATTCTTCGGTACGCATGGAAGCAGCGATGGTGTTGAGAACGATCGCAATACTTTCGGTGAGTTGATCGAAGAATGTTAAGTGAATCTCGCTAAAGCGGCGGAATGAAGCTAATTCAATTACCGCTGTCACTTGTCCTTCAAACAACACGGGTAAAACTACAGCATTAAGTGGGGCTGCTTCACCCAAACCAGAGCTAATTTTGACATAATCCATCGGGACTTCTGTTAACAAAATTCGCTCTTTTTCCAAAGCGCATTGTCCCACCAAACCTTCGCCCAAGTGAAAGCGATTCGCTAGATGTTTGCGTTCGCGGTAAGCATAACTGCTGAGTAATTTGAGAAACTGCTGTTGGTCGCCTGCATCCATTAAGTAGAATACGCCATGTTGTGCGCCTACCAGTGGTGCAAGTTCCGAGAGAATGAGTTTGGAGACGGTTTCCAAGTCGCGCTGACCTTGCAGCATTCGGGTAAATTTGGCGAGGTTGGTCTTTAACCAGTCTTGTTCGGTGTTCTTTTGGGTGGTCTCGCGCAGGTTGGCAATCATCTGGTTGATGTTGTCTTTCAGGATTGCCACTTCCCCTAGTGCTTCTACGGAAATTGACCGGGTTAAGTCGCCTTTTGTTACTGCTGTTGCTACTTCGGCGATCGCGCGTAACTGAGTTGTGAGTGTCGCCGCCAGTTCGTTTACGTTGTCTGTTAAGTCTTTCCACGTTCCGGCTGCACCTGGAACCTTAGCTTGACCGCCTAACTTCCCTTCAATTCCTACTTCCCGCGCTACGGTTGTTACCTGATTGGCAAAGGTCGCTAGGGTATCAATCATTTCGTTGATGGTTTCTGCTAAGGTTTCAATTTCACCTTTAGCATCTAACATCAATTTCCGTTTCAAGTCGCCATTCGCAACGGCGGTCACAACTCGCGCAATTCCTCGCACTTGGGCTGTTAAGTTACCCGCCATCGAGTTTACATTGTCGGTCAAATCTTTCCAGGTACCAGCCACCCCTTGCACCACAGCTTGACCGCCCAATTTTCCTTCCGTTCCCACCTCCCGCGCTACCCGCGTTACTTCCGAAGCGAAGGAACTGAGTTGATCCACCATTGTATTGATGGTGTTTTTCAAGTCGAGAATCTCACCTTTCACATCCACGGTGATTTTCTTCGATAAGTCGCCATTCGCCACCGCCTTCGTTACTTCCGCGATGTTCCGCACCTGGGCTGTCAGATTACCCGCCATCGAGTTCACATTGTCGGTGAGGTCTTTCCAGGTACCGCCGACCCCTCGAACGTAGGCTTGTACACCCAGTTTTCCTTCCGTTCCCACCTCCCTAGCAACCCGCGTTACTTCTGAAGCGAAGGAGTTAAGTTGATCCACCATTGTATTGATGGTGTTCTTCAGTTCGAGAATTTCACCCTTCACATCCACCGTGATTTTCTTGGACAAGTCGCCATTCGCCACCGCCGTCGTTACATCGGCGATGTTCCGCACCTGGGCTGTCAAGCTTCCCGCCATGAAGTTCACGCTGTCGGTCAAGTCTTTCCACGTACCTGCAACGCCTTTTACTTCTGCTTGTACACCCAGTTTTCCTTCCGTTCCCACCTCTCGCGCCACCCGCGTTACTTCCGAGGCGAAGGAGTTAAGTTGATCCACCATCGTGTTGACGGTGTTTTTCAGTTCGAGAATTTCACCTTTAACATCAACGGAGATTTTCTTGGACAAGTCGCCATTCGCCACCGCCGTTGTCACCGCCGCGATGTTTCGTACTTGGGCTGTCAAACTTCCCGCCATGAAGTTCACGCTGTCCGTCAAGTCTTTCCACGTACCTGCAACACCTTTCACGTCTGCTTGTACGCCCAGTTTTCCTTCACTACCTACTTCTCGCGCCACCCGCGTTACTTCTGATGCGAAGGAGTTTAACTGATCCACCATGATATTGATGGTGTTTTTCAGTTCGAGAATTTCGCCTTTGACTTGGACTGTGATTTTCTTCGACAAGTCACCATTCGCGATCGCAGTTGCAACTTCTGCAATACTTCGCACTTGGTCGGTGAGGTTCCCCGCCATCATATTCACCGCACCCGTCAAGTCTTTCCACGTACCAGCAACCCCTCGAACTTCTGCTTGTACACCCAGTTTTCCTTCTGTACCCACCTCACGGGCAACCCTGGTTACTTCTGATGCAAAGGAACTCAGTTGATCCACCATTGTATTGATGGTGTTTTTCAACTCCAAAATCTCACCTTTTACATCCACAGTGATTTTTTTGGACAAGTCGCCATTCGCCACCGCCGTCGTCACATCCGCGATGTTCCGCACCTGGGCTGTCAAGCTTCCCGCCATGAAGTTCACCGAGTCGGTGAGGTCTTTCCACGTACCCGCAACCCCTCGGACTTCTGCTTGTACCCCCAGTTTTCCTTCACTTCCCACCTCTCGTGCTACCCGCGTTACCTCAGATGCGAAGGAGTTGAGTTGATCCACCATTGTATTGATGGTGTTTTTCAACTCCAAAATCTCACCCTTCACATCCACGGTGATTTTCTTGGATAAGTCGCCATTCGCCACCGCCGTCGTTACTTCCGCGATGTTCCGTACTTGGGCTGTCAAACTTCCCGCCATGAAGTTCACACTGTCGGTCAAGTCTTTCCACGTTCCGGCTACACCCCGCACATCTGCTTGTACACCCAGTTTTCCTTCACTTCCTACTTCTCGCGCTACCCTGGTTACTTCTGATGCAAAGGAACTGAGTTGATCCACCATGATATTGATGGTGTTTTTCAATTCAAAAATTTCGCCCTTGACATCTACAGTAATTTTCTTCGACAAGTCACCATTCGCGATCGCTGTTGCAACTTCCGCAATGTTCCGCACCTGTCCTGTCAGGTTCCCCGCCATTAAGTTCACGTTGTCGGTGAGGTCTTTCCACGTACCCGCCACCCCTCGAACTTCTGCTTGTACACCCAGTTTTCCTTCCGTTCCCACTTCCCTAGCAACCCGCGTTACTTCTGAAGCAAAGGAGTTGAGTTGATCCACCATTGTATTGATGGTGTTTTTCAGTTCGAGAATCTCACCTTTTACATCCACAGTGATTTTTTTGGACAAGTCGCCATTCGCCACCGCCGTCGTCACTTCCGCGATGTTCCGCACTTGCGCTGTCAAACTTCCCGCCATGAAGTTCACAGAGTCAGTCAAATCTTTCCACGTACCTGCTACACCTTTGACATCTGCTTGTACGCCTAACTTTCCTTCACTACCTACTTCCCTAGCAACTCTGGTTACTTCTGACACAAATGAACTGAGTTGATCCACCATGATATTGATGGTGTTTTTCAGTTCGAGAATTTCACCTTTGACATCTACAGTAATTTTCTTTGATAAATCACCATTCGCGATCGCCGTTGCAACTTCTGCAATGTTCCGCACCTGTCCTGTCAGGTTCCCCGCCATCAAGTTCACGTTATCAGTTAAGTCTTTCCATGTACCAGCAACACCGCGCACTTCTGCTTGTACACCTAATTTTCCTTCTGTTCCCACTTCCCTAGCAACTCGCGTTACCTCAGAGGCGAAGGAGTTAAGTTGATCCACCATTGTGTTGACGGTGTTTTTCAGTTCGAGAATTTCGCCTTTGACATTAACGGTGATTTTCTTCGATAAGTCACCATTCGCGATCGCTGTTGCAACTTCCGCAATGTTCCGTACTTGTCCTGTCAGGTTCCCCGCCATTAAGTTCACGTTGTCGGTGAGGTCTTTCCATGTACCCGCCACACCTTTAACTTCTGCTTGTACGCCCAGTTTTCCTTCTGTACCTACTTCCCGCGCTACCCGCGTTACTTCACTAGCAAACGAACCCAGCCGTTCCACCATTGTGTTGACGATATTGGCTGTTTGGAGAAACTCGCCTTTAAGTGCTTTACCATCTATTTCTGTGGCGATCGTTTGGGATAAATCCCCATTGGCTACCGCCCGAATCACCCGTGTAGTTTCGGCTGTGGGTTGGACTAAATCTGTAATTAGAGTATTGACAGAATTGACACAATCTGACCAAGAACCGCGCACAGTTCCCATAGAAGCGCGTTCAGTAATTTTGCCTTCTTTACCGACAACATTACCAATGCGTTGTAGTTCTAATGCCATACGCTCATTTTGATCAATAATATCGTTGAGCGTGTCAGCTATTTTCCCAGCTAGACCTGTTTGGTCTACAGACATCCGAACAGAAAAGTCACCTTTTTTAACAGCAGTTAGTGTTTTTAGCAGTTGTTTTAAATCAAGATTGTCGCTTTCTCTGATTAACTGTTCGGTTGCCATTACTATATCCTTGGGAAGTTAAGAGTAGTTTTGTAGTCTGCTGCTGGCTGATACTGATTTGGGCAAAGAAATAAATACTGTACGCTGCTATTTAAGAGCGTCATTATGCAAATTAAATTATCTAAGAACCATTCTTAATCAAGACATCGACAAAAAATCGTTGTCTTGGATGAGTAAGTTGATGTTTTCGCACAAGCGCTTTTAAGAATAGAATTGCTTTGCTAATTTCTAACTAAACTCTGGCTGAAGATAGCTAAAAATCATTTTTAAGATACCAGATTAATTATTAATTGCTATCAATTATTGTAACTCTATAATTAAATTCACTTTAGGATGAGGAAGATATTATTTCTATCTAACGAAAGATAGAGGGCAAGAAGCAATAAATTTGTTATTTTAAAAATCTTTTTTAACGCAGAGGGACGCAAGGGTCAGCGCAAAGTAACGCAGAGTTCTTTTGCGCTGATGTATTGATAAATTAAAAAATGTAAAATTTTCAAGCAATATGTTTACTAACAAAACGAATCACATCAGCTAGTCCTGATTGAGTTTTTAAATTAGTAAAGATAAAGGGTTTATCACCGCGCATTTTTTTCGTATCTCTTTCCATCACGCTTAAATCTGCGCCTACGAATGGTGCAAGGTCAGTTTTATTAATGACTAATAAATCAGACTTGGTAATTCCTGGCCCACCTTTACGAGGAATTTTATCACCAGCAGCCACATCAATAACGTAAATTGTTAAATCTACTAATTCTGGACTGAAGGTAGCGGCTAAATTATCACCACCACTTTCTAAAAAGACTATATCTAAATTATTAAAACGCTCTTCTAACTGTTCAATTGCGGCTAAATTCATTGAAGCATCTTCACGAATCGCTGTATGGGGACAACCGCCAGTTTCCACACCCAAAATGCGATCGCTTGCTAAAGCCTGAGAACGCACCAAAAACTGTGCATCCTCTTGAGTATAAATATCATTCGTCACCACAGCAAGATGATAGCGATCGCGCAACTCCTTACATAAAGCATCTACTAAAGCCGTCTTTCCCGAACCTACAGGGCCAGCAACACCTACTCGAAATGCAGTCATAAGTTAAAAGGCAAAAGTTAAAATTTTAATTGGTATTTTTGGGGCGGAAAATATCTGTTATCTCTTCTTTCGTCATGTTGTATGGGAAAGGATAAATTTTTGCATTAGGACTGCGACGCTTGACGAATAATTCTCTGATTGCTTCATCATCAGTGGGGTGTTGTCGAATGTAAGCTTTTAATTCTTGACGAGTCATTTGACTAAAATCAGGTTTGGTCATCTTCGTAAAACTCCCAACGTCCATCTTCAAAAATAATGATTTCTATTCCTTCATTAATCCCGGCTAGTATAAATATATGTTTATATATTGCATCATATCTAAACAAATGTATGGGCTGTAACATATCCGAGAGTGATTGACAGACATAAACAGCAGCCCTTGATTGGTCGCAGGTTGGCATTGATAAAAATTTTTTCTCCTATTTTTAGGATACATTTCCATATCTAAATAGCCTAACCCGAATTTGACCATCAATTTCAACTTCTAAACAACCTTGTATACTGGATTTCATGCTGCATACTAGCTAACGACAAACCCCAGCTACAACAACTCAGTTCATCATCTTCTAATACCAGAATTTCTTGGACAGTCGCACTAATTAACGGTTGTAAATCTAGCAATAATGCTTGTCCGGCGGTTTGTCCGAGGGGGATGAGTTTAACTCCAGCGGTGATGAGATTACTAGCCCAACTATGCAGATATGCTAATAAAGCAGCATTCACATTGATTTGCCAATGGGCGACAGCAATACCAAAAGCGATCGCATAATTACATCGATTACCCAGACTATTAATAGTAGGTAGTAGCTCTGGTTGTAGTTTACCAATTAATTGAGCCAGCGATCGCCCCATCTGCCAACTAGAATTGCGCAATTCTTGCGTTTCTCTCGCCGCCGATAACCAGCGATTCCAGTAACATAGGGTTTCTAAATTCCCAATTTTCGCAGATTCCGCCGCCCGTAACATCACCGCCGCCTCCAGCCGAATTGCACCGTAACGTAATTCTGAGGTTAGCCAATGCTGAAGAGTTTCCTGATTAGCAATGATCCCATCTTCCACTAAAGTTTCTAAACCTTCCGAATAACCATAAGCGCCCACAGGTAAAGCTGGACTGGCTAACTGCAAAATCCCCAAAAAATGAATATCAGTGAGGGTGATGGTGTCCATAAGCCCCTAATTCTGGCTGAAACGGTGCAATTTCCTCGGCAATTTCCAGTCCCAACTGTGCCAACATCGTTTTTACAACTCCATCTGGTGATAAGCGTAAATAACTCGGTGTAATTTCCACAGCCACATGACGATTCCCTAAATGGTATGCTGCCCGCATTAATAAAACTGATGAAGTAGCCGATACAGTCAACACAGGTTCAGGTTTTGCAATAATTCTCATTAAACTACCATCAGTTTCATCTTGTAGAATATCGCCATCCCGTAACACCGTCCCCCTAGGTAAACGCAAAAACACAACCTGACCATCCGCCATCTCAAACCGATGACGACTGCGGGTGCGTTCCTCCGCCGTCAGTGCTAAAGTTAAACTCACCACAGCATCAGCATCTGGTGGTTTACGTTGAGTCAAAATCATCTTTGCGCCTTTGCGCCTTTGCGCGAAATATTCATCATCCAACATTTTGATATTATTAACAAAGTGAGCGATCGCTAAAACTATGGCAAAGCGTAAAAAAAGCAATCTCCAGTGGATTAAAGAAACGCTTGATCTCCAACCTGATCATCACTGGGAATCTCCATCAGGCTATAAAATTTTTGTCGCCAACCGGGGGGCTGTTCGCTTCAACGTTCCTCAAAATTGGGTGTTTGAACCCCAAGAGAAATCTTTCAAGTTCATGGATAAAAAACCGCCCAAAGATGACTGCTGTTTAGAAGTATCTTTCAATCATTTACCGCCCAACGACTGGAGTTTGTTTCCCCTCAAAGCTACCTTAAAGAAAGTCGTAGAAGAAGACAGTCGTGATGTGATTGAGAAGGGAGAAGTTTTTACCCTCAAGCGTCAAACCGCCAGAATCGTCTGGACAGAACTGAAGTTTATTGACACCCAAGCAGAACCACGGGAAGCTTTTTCCCGGATTTGCATTGGCTTAGGCTCGAATATACAATGCCTAATTACCTTTGATTATTGGGCAGACCAAGCAGAACAGTTAACACCCGTTTGGGATGAAGCTATGCGTAGTCTCACCCTAGGATTGTATATCCGTGACCCAAGAACAGGTCTAGCTTTTCCTGATTAAGAGTGCTGAGTATTAAGTGCTGTTAGCGGTAGCGGGGCGTTCAGCCCGTGCTGAGTAATAGATCAACTCTCTACCCTGTACCCTGTAACCTATCACCTGTAACCTGTCACCTCTATTCATAAATCTCGGTGGATAAATGCTTTCGCATTCGCGCCAGTGTAACTAGCGACAATGTGACCATTGCCTGTCATTTGATATTTATATGTTACCAATCCTTCTAAACCAACGGGGCCGCGGGGAGGCATTTGTTGAGTACTAACACCGACTTCTGCACCAAAACCGTAACGGAAACCATCAGCAAAGCGTGTGGAACAATTGTGAAATACTCCCGCAGAATTTACCAAGCCGAAGAAAGCTTCTGCGGTGGCGATATCTTCAGTAACAATTACATCGGTGTGGCGTGAACCGTATTGGTTAATATGAGCGATCGCATCTTCTAACGAGTCTACAATTTTAATCGACAAGATTAAATCGCTGTATTCAGTTTCCCAGTCTGTTTCGGTTGCCGCTGCGATGTCGGGTAAAATTGCTAATGTGCGTTTGTCGCCTTTTAATTCCACATTACTGACTGCTAAAGCTGCTGCAACCTTGGGTAAAAATTCCGCTGCAATTGATTGATGAACTAATAAAGTTTCAATAGCATTACAAACCGCAGCATATTGCGCTTTGGCATCAACAGTAATTTCTACAGCTTTATTAATATCAGCGGCTTGATCTATATAAGCATGACAAATACCATCCGCATGACCGAGTACCGGAATGCGAGTATTTTCTTGCACAAACCGCACAAAAGAGTTAGAACCTCTAGGAATAATTAAATCTACATATTTATCTAATTTCAAAAGTTCTAAAGTTTCTTCTCTTGTTGTCAGCAACTGCACCGCATCAGGACTAACAGCAGTTTGAGATAATCCTTGTTTAATCGCTTTAACTATCGCCTCACAAGAACGTACCGCTTCTTTACCACATTTGAGAATTACGCCATTACCTGATTTAATTGCCAAAGAAACAATTTGAATTGCAGCTTCTGGACGTGCTTCAAAAATAATTCCCAATACACCCAAAGGACAAGTGATGCGTTTGAGGATTAAACCAGTATCAAGTTCGCGGTGAATCTGCACTTTACCAACAGGATCAGCCAGTTTACCAACATCTCGGACTCCTGCGATAGCATCTCTTAACTTATGTTCATCTAACTGCAACCGCTTATATAGAGGTTTAGCAATTCCTTCCGCCGCCGCCGCTTGACAGTCAGCCACATTCGCTTGCAATATTTCTTCTTGAGACGATTCTAATGCCTGAGCGATCGCTGCGATCGCTTGATTTTTTGCCTCTGTCGAAAGAATTGCCAACTTACTTGCAGCAGCGCGAGTTTTCCCAGCAATCTCAACTAAAGATGACCCAACTTGAACAATAGTCATATCAAAAAATAACCCTTAATTATGATAGAAACATTTATTTTCCATCCTATCAATTAGAGCCATCCAATTTGATTCTTAAATTATTTATGCGGACAGAAAACAGAAAAACCCTCAGCGTACCTTTGCGTTAACCTCAGCGCACCTTTGCGTTAAAGAAGCTATTCCTTCTCAACATCCTTATCTCGCCCATTGCTGCAAGATATAAGCATAAAAAGCCTCTTTATCAACTGTATCCATTGCATAAATCTTCCGACCACCAGGAACAACCTTAGTCCGTCCTTGACTCACACCAGTGGTAATAATTTCCGTTTCCCACTCCCGCAGTTGATAAAACTCTGGGTGTCCTAAATAAGCCGTCGCCAGCACATCCCAGAAATAATAATCTTGAGGAATCACCAGTGCATAACATTGTCCCGCTAAATCAGAGACAGGATAGTGGCGTTGTTTGCCCATTTTGTACACAATGTCTGATGTCACTGGTACATTGTTAGTCAAATCTAACGGACACATAATAATTTCAATCTGGGTTTGCCAAACTCGCGCCGCTGAAACTGCATCCCAATAAACATTCCACTCCGCCGAACCATCTTGTCCGGCTTCTAAACTTTTTTCGACATTTCCAGCAACATTCAACGCGCCACCCATCCAAACAATTCTTTGAATTTTGGCTTCAATATCTGGTGCTTGTTCTAACGCCACTGCAACTGTCGTTAATGGCCCTGTTACCATCAGCGTTACTGGTTGAGGTGCTTCTCGTAACACCCGCACCATAAAATCTTGTCCCGGTTCAGCAACCAGAGGTGTATTAATCGTGTCCTGCTGGTTGAGAATGGGGAGATGGTCAACAATAAACGAATCACGCCGATAGAGACGGGGAAAAGGATTTATCCCGCGTACTGTACTTTCGGCAACTGGGATATGAGAAAATCCCATCAAATCAATGATTTTGCGTGTAGCGCTAACGGCTGGTTCCACATAACAATCAGCAGGAGTGACGACCACACCTAGCAATTCGATATGATCCATCGTCAACAGCAGCATAGTTGCTAGGTAATCATCTACACCACCATCGTGATCCATTAACACAAGTTGTTTTGACATATCAGGAGAATAAGAGAATGGATGAATTTATGCAAGCTGCGATCGCCCAAGCTAGACAAGGTAGACAAGAAGGCGGAATTCCTATCGGTTCGGTTCTCATCAAGGATGGCAAAATTGTTGGTAGAGGACACAACAAGCGCGTCCAAGATAGCGACCCTGTTACCCACGCCGAAATTGATTGTCTCCGTAATGCTGGCAGAATTGGCAGTTACAGAGGTACCACACTCTATTCAACCTTAATGCCGTGTTATTTGTGCGCCGGTGCCGTTGTGCAATTTGGAATAAAAAAAGTTGTCGCCGGAGAATCTCGCACATTTCCTGGTGCTAAGGAATTTATGATTTCTCACGGCGTAGAAGTTATTGATTTAAATTTAGATGAATGCGAACAAATGATGAGTGAATTTATTCAAACCAACCCCGAATTATGGAATGAAGATATTGGGAAGTAGTCAATGGTCAATAGTCAATGGTCAAAAGGCTAAATATTGTAATTTCAGACTTTAGACTTCATACTTCATACTTTTTTCTTTCAGAAAAGCCTCAAAAGTCAACTTATCAGGTAATGAAGTTTGTGCGCCAGATTTTGTGGCTGCTAAAGCACCTGCGGCTGCACCCCAAATCACTGCTTGACGTAAAGTCATTCCGGTGTAAAGTGCAGCTGCTAAACCACCATTAAAAGCATCACCAGCCGCCACAGTATCCACAACATTAACTGAAAAAGCTGGCACAAAAAATGTTTCTCCTGCTGTGGCACAAACAACACCCTTTGCACCTAATTTAACGATCGCAGATTTCACACCCCTTTGCAATAACACTGCCCCTGCTTTGGCTGCTGATTCTGGGCTATCTACCGTAAACCCAACTAATTGTCCTGCTTCCACTTCATTGGGGGTGATAATATCCACCAAAGGGTAAAGTTCTGCTGGTAAGTTAGATTGTGCAGGTGCAGGATCAAGAATTACTGTTATATTGGCATTGCGTCCAGCTTTAGCTGCTGCAACAACAGCACTCAGGGGAATTTCTAATTGTAAAAGCAGTGCTTTAGTTGTTGGTAATAAAGGTAATAACCTCTCTACATCTTCGTGATTTACTTTTCCATTAGCACCAGGAATCACCACAATTTGATTTTGCCCTGCATCATCAACAATAATTATGGCAACTCCAGAACTTACCGTTTCATCCAATAAAATATTGCCAGTTTGTACGCCAGCAGTTTGCAAATGATTCAGCAATTCTGCACCAAAACTCTGAGTTCCCACCCGCCCTACTATATGAGTGGGAATTCCCAACCGTGCTAATGCTACTGCTTGATTAGCACCTTTACCTCCTGGTATTTGAAAAAAATCGTTTCCCAGCAAAGTTTCACCGCTAGTTGGTAAATGGGTGGCTGTGGCAACTAAATCTATATTGATACTGCCGAAAACAATAATACTCATAATGATGACTTTGCTGAGAAAGATTTAGTTAGATGATGGAAATTTACTATCTAAAAGATTTATTCCCAAGTTTTAGTAAAACTTGGGAATAAATCTGACTAAATACACCTCGATATGGTTTCTTGATCAACAAGTTGTGTTTGGATTTGACGTTGAGAATATTTATTTAATGGATATATAGTTAATGCCATATTATTAACTTTATCCTCTAATTTGTCTTCTTTATCTGGTTCAACTTCCGCAGTGCAAACCGTTAATTCATAGCGTTTTGAGTGCTTGTTCAGCGCAGCGATCGCGACTAGATATAATTTATTAGCCATAGGTCAATGCTGTAAGAAAAGATTAACTACTAATTTCAACAACAACTTCATTACCTCTGGTTTCAGATTTTATAAATAAAACATGAGGAAATTGTGACGATGCCAGCGTTACACTGTGTCTGGTCATCTGAAATTACTGAGATATTTTGACCAAGCGATCGCTCTCTCCTCTGATAATATCTACCTCTAGTAAATTTCTTGATATCGTTCTAAAAAACCGGAAGATAAGTTTTAGGGTAATTACACAAGCAAGCGGTTCCCTCTATTGGCAGACTTTTGCAACCATATTGCTATAAATTGCTAATAATCACACCATATAATTAACCTATGATCAAGAAATATTAAAAATTATCACACTGTGGATGCGTCATGAGCTTAACAATAGATTCTTGGAGAGATTCCGCAGTTTTGGCGAGAAAGCTGGAACAATGCAAAAATTTCGCTGATTTGCTCGCTCATTTCCAGGTTGGTTGACACATCTGCAAAAAAATTGACAGTCAATAGCTAAAGGGTTATACCATATCAAGGTGCAATATACGTAAGTTTTTTATTGTTATGTCTAGTGTTGAACGCGACGAAACCAGAGAAAATCGCATCGCCACAGAAATTATTGTTGATGCGGAAGATAAAGAAGAGCGGGCAATGGGTTGGTACTATTACCTAGAAGAAGCTTTGAATTATCCGTTTATGGCTAAGTGGGCCAAGAAATCCCGCAAAACATCGACAATAGAAGAGAAAAACGTCGAGGTGCTAGGAATGGCTCCTGATGATGAGTGTTTAAAAGATATGTATGTGGAAGTAGCTGACATTAATGGTAAGGATGATGATGTCTATTCGGCAAAATTATCAGAAATAAAGCCTATTGATGCAGACAGTGAAACAGAAGAAGCGATCGCAGATTGGCATTATTGGCTGGCTAGAGGCTACAAATTCTAGAATATAGCCATTTTGCGCCTCAATTATCTGATAAATAACGAATGATTCGACAGGGGTTTCCAGCCGCGACAACATTTGCAGGTATATCTTTCACAACCACACTACCAGCACCAATTGTCGTGTTGTCGCCAATTTTTACCCCTGGACAAACAATTGCACTTCCACCTATCCAGACATTGTTACCGATTTTAACTGGTGCAGCTAGTTCTCTACCTGTCAAACGAATTTCTGGTTCTACAGGATGATAAGCTGCATAAATCTGCACGTAAGGCGCACACAAAACGTTATAGCCAATTTCAACTAGATTGCAGTCTAAAATTACACAGCCATAGTTAATATATAATCTATCACCAGCATAAATATTACTGCCGTAGTCACAGTGAAAAGGCGGCACAATAGTAGTTTTTTCTCCTACCTTACCTAGTAATTCTTGTAAGATTTGTTGTCTTTGCTCTTGTTGTTCCGCAATTGTATTATTATATTTTTGCAAAAGACGGCTGGCTCGTCTATTCTCAGCCACTAATTCGGCATCTTCTGCTAAATATAACTCGCCAGCTAACATTTTTTGTTTTTCTGTTTTTTCCATCAAAGATTTTTAGGTTTTATTAAAAAATAATGTTGAATTTAAAAATAATTTTTCAAGATGATTTTAAATTAAAATAATATTGCCATAAAAATACAAAATTTAACTGAATTTACCAAACTTAGTCAAAATTAGCAAAATTCGGAGGAATATGCCTTTTCGGATTTTAAGCTTGGATGGTGGCGGAATTAGGGGAGTAGTTGCAGCAACTATTTTGGCAGCTATTGAGCAGCAAATTAATCAACCTTTGCACGAGTATTTTAACTTAATAGCAGGCACATCTACAGGCTCAATTTTAGCAGCAGCGATCGCCACAGGTCGCAGCAGCCAAAATATCATCGATCTATACACACAAAAAAGCGCAAGAATCTTTCCTTACAGCAGTCTTTTTTCTTTACAGCGACTACCTTTGATTTTCAAATATGGGATATCTGCACCGAAGTTTTCTGATGCTGGTTTAACTCAAGTTCTCCAAGAAAATTTAGGTGAAATCAAACTATTTGATATTCCTGAACCGAAATTATTAATCACAGCTTACGACACTATTGCCAGAGAACCAATTATATTTAAAAGCTGGCGACAAGATAAAGATTATGGCAATGTCCCACTTTGGGAAATCTGCGTTTGTTCTGCCTCGGCTCCTACTTATTTCCCAGCACATAAGCTAGATAGAATAGTCAAAGGCACAGTGGAAAGAGCGACAGAAGATACTGTTACTTTAGATGGTTATGCTTCCCATACAGAAAACCTTTATAACAATACACAAATTAGAATTGTGAGTGGTACAGGTACAGGTCAAACCCGTACTATCAAAAAATATAAAGGTTACACAAGAGAAGCTTTATTAGATTCTCCGTGGGAAACTATACCAGATCATACTGCTACCTACTCAATTAAATGTATTTACTCTGCCATTGATGGTGGTGTTGCGGCTAATAACCCATCAGCTTGTGCTGTAGCGGAAGCTTTAAGATTAGGGCATTCCATTGAAGATATTACCATTCTTTCTATAGGTACAGGCGATCGCACCCGCATCATCCCATTTCAACAAGCCGAAAGCTGGGGTTTAATCCAATGGGCGCAACCACTTATTGGGATATTGTTTGATGCTTCATCGGGCGTTCATGAGTACATCACCGACCAAATAATTCCAGACGACCATATTTTACGATTGCAATTTAAGCTAGACCGAGAACTTATTGGTAAGCGATTGAGTGATGATATCGATGATGTCAGTCCTGAGAATCTTCACAATTTAATGGAAGCAGCCAAAGTGTATATTCAGCAGCCATTAATACAAACTCAATTACAGAAATTTTTACGCATTAACTAAGAATGTTATTGCCAATGTTCGGGATATTCGAGGTAGTCTGGCAGAATAGTAGTGCGATCGCCCTTCGCTGAGTCAATCTGCCATTGTTCTAGGTTTTTGGCTTTCCGAAGATTTGTTGTTTGTAATATTGCTTTTTCCAATATTGCACCTTTTAGGTTAGCTTCTTCAAATATTGCACCTTGTAAATTAGCTCCTACAAGAATTGTACTTTGTAAGTTAGCTCCCAGAAAGGTAGCTTTTTGTAGTTTTGCCAAACTTAGGAATGTTTCTTGAAGGTTAGTTTCGCTAAAAATCGCTTCTTCTAAGTCAGCACCAATAAGCATAGCTTTATAAAGGTTAGCTCCATTAAAAATAATTCTTTGTAGCTTTCCTTCATTTAGATTTGCTCGCCTGATGTCAACACGAGATAAATTTAACCTTTGATTTTTCGGTTCATTATTACAATTACGCCGTCCAATAACAGTAAGGGTTGCTTGAATGTCTGTACTAAGTTTTGGTGGTTCTGATATTCTTGCCTCATGCTCTTTTTTCAAAGGAGCATTCTCTCGCACAAAAGCTGTAAGAACTTCCATGATTGTCCAGTGGTCTTTTGGGGAATCCTTAGCAATTCTTTCTAACGTATAAATTGCACCTAATCTTACTTCAATCTTTTCGCTTCCAAGCTGTTCAATTGCTTTTGCAAACCGCTCTGTGATTTGTTTGTCTTGTGCTGCTTTGGCATTTTGGATTGCAGCCTCAGCATTTTTTAAAGCAGCTTTGGCACTTTCATTTGCAGCAATAGCACTTTTGTCCATAGCTTCCGCACGTTTAGCTGCATAGAAAGCGTTAATAAATACAGCGATTCCGGCAAAAATTGTTCCGGTTGTTGTTATGGCTTTAGTACCATAATCTAATCTTTGTTCTGTTGTTAAACCCTCAACGTTAACAAAGGCTAAAAAAACAGCAGCTAAAAACAGAATAAAGATAATTGGTAAGACTATTAACCAACTTCTGAGAGCGTCTGTGTTGTTTTCAGACATAGATAATTCAATATTTTGGCGCTGCTGATGATAATATCAAAAGCTCACACAAAGGTGCAAAATAAAGCCTCGGAATAAATTCCAAGTCTCATAGAGCAAGTCCTCTAAAGAGAACTCCATGAAAAATCCAGTCCATTTGAGTGGACTTTAGCTATTAGCCTGGAACTTTAGTTCTAGGCGAGATATATTTTCAGCATGAAAATTTTCAATTCAACTAAAAAACTTCTCCACGCAACGGATGAATATTTCCACACCCATTGGTAAGACAGTTTCATCAAAATCAAATCGCGGATGATGATGAGGATAAGCTAAATCTTTTTCTGGATTAGCAGAACCAAGAAAGAAGTAACAGCCGGGAACTTGTTGTAAGAAGAATGACATATCTTCGCCGCCCATTGTTTGGCATTCTGGGACAATTCCCACCGGAGTTTCTACCACTTCTTCGGCAATCGATCGCACTAATTCTGCAATTCTCGCATCGTTAATTACTGGGGGATACAAACTTGTATATTCTAAGTTATATTTTGCACCGTGACTCTGGCAAATTCCGGCAATTATTTGCTCGATGCGCTGTTGAAAAAAGCCTGCAAATGCTGGGTTAAAATATCTCACCGTGCCTTTCATATTGGCGGTATCAGCAATCACATTATGGGCTGTACCTGCGTGAAGTGCGCCGACAGTCACCACTGCGGAATCAATGGGGTTAACGTTGCGGGCGACAATGGTTTGTAAGGCGTTGACAATCTGCGCTGCAACTACAATTGAATCAACTGTTTGATGGGGAATTGCACCGTGTCCACCTTTGCCTAAAATCGTGCAGTTGAATAACTCTACAGCCGCCATTAACGCGCCAGCACGAACACCGACAGTTCCCAAGGGAAGATTATTCCATAGGTGTAAACCAATAATCGCATCCACATCAGGGTTTTGCAGTACCTCAGCCTCAATCATTGGCTTTGCACCTCCCGGCCCTTCTTCGGCTGGCTGGAAGATAATTTTCACAGTCCCCGCAAAGTCTTCTCGATGCTGCTGGAGATAGTATGCTGTACCTAATGCGATCGCAGTATGTCCATCATGTCCACAAGCGTGCATTACTCCATCATGCTGCGATTTATAAGGTACTTCGTTCAGTTCTTGAATGGGCAAAGCATCCATATCTGCCCGAATTGCTAATACTTTTTCAGTGCTGAGTTTAGTACCTTTGATGGTGGCGACAATACCAGTTTTTGCAATACCAGTTTGATGTTCAATTCCCCATGCTTGCAACTTACCTGAGACAAACTCAGCCGTCAGTTTTTCTTGGAAGCCTAATTCTGGTTGTTGATGTAACCGCCGCCGCCACTCTACTAATTGTGGTTGCAATGTGCGAATAGAAAGTCGCACACGGGATAAGTCAACAGAATAAGAATTGGGAAATGTGGAAATCATTGTGACAACAAACTGCTAGGAGACGGCTGAGATTGGGTTATGTTCTCAGTTTAATAGTTCCTTAAATATTTAGCGCCTCTAAATTTAAATTAGATGCAGCTTGAGCGAGTTTGTCTAAATCTGCTGGGTTATCAAAATACGGCAAGCAACCTAAAACCGGGATGTGTGTAAATGATTGTATTACTTCTGGCGGTGTCCAGTCGGTAATCTCTGCATCGGTACGCGGTTGGATGCAGTTCAGCACAATACCTATCAGATTAACTTTGCATTGTCTCGCTAAAGCCACATTCGCCACAGCTTGCGAAATTCCACCCAATCTAACTGGAACTACCAAGACAGTGGGTAAACGCCATTCACCAGCGATATCAGCCACTGTTAACTCGTTAGTCATGGGTGAACCTAACCCACCTGCTGATTCTACCAACAGAAATTCATAGCGCGATCGCATCTCACACAATGTTTTCCACACCACAGCTAAATCCACTGGGCGATTTTCTCTAGCGGCGGCGATGGGTGGTGCTAGAGGCGCTTGAAAATACAACGGTGTAATTTCTGCTGGCGATTGTTCTAGATTAAACAGATTTTGATACCATTCGCGATCGCCAATTCCCGATTGTATTGGCTTCATAATTCCCCAGTGACGCTGCGGATAATATTTTTGCCAATAAGCGGCTAATGCTGTAGTTAAAACAGTTTTACCAGCTTCTGTGTCAGTTCCAGTAATTAGTAATGTATTCAACAATCTGTTTTGCAAATAGATAATAGGTAACAGATCACGTTACGAGACGTAAATATAGCGCATTTCATTAATTCGTAGCAAATTCTCAGCCTACCTTTGCGCTTACCTCTGCGTCCCTCTGCGTTGAAATTTCAACCCTCAATTCACCATGATTGTACGCAAAACTGTACTAAGGAGTACTCTGTAAATCAGGCGTTGGTTGATCTGTGCTATTGATAGGCGATTGATTGTCGTTAGTACCAGGAATTATTGGTGTAAATGTTGGTGTTGGCGTAAATGCTGGTGGAAATGTTGGTGTTAGTGTTGGAGTGGGAGTTGTTGTTGGTGTAAATGTTGGTGTTAGTGTTGGCGTGGGAGTTGCTGTTGGTGAAGGTTGAAGTGGGTTTTCTAACGCTACCCTGAGATTATAATCACTTTCACTAACTCCAGATGTCAGATTTAATTGCACAGTGTACCTACCATTTTTTGGCAAAATACCTGTATAAGAGCCTACTTGTTGAGCGCTACTATCAAGTACTTGACGATTCGGGGCTAAGACAGTCAAAGTAATACCTGTGCCTTGTTCCAGCAGTGTAGTTAACTTAGCTCCAGCTTGTCCAAAAAAGGTATATTCCATAATTTGACCAGCTTTAAGCGAATTTTCTACTGTCGCTGTGTTCGATGCGTCTAATCTCAGACGCTTACTAGTAATAGTTGGTTCTGCGTTGCTGGGTGTTCCGAATGTTGTACCACCAGAAATGACAGGTGAGGGGAAAGTCTGAGGTGCGGGTGGGGTTGTCTCTGGTTGTGTATTAGACTGACTGCGAATCGAACTCACCAACGCCCAAGAACCAAAACCCGCAAGGATAACTACCGCACTACCAATTGCACCTAGCGCCAAAGGATTATCTAACACTGAGTTAGAACGGCTAGGGGGAATCACAGGGTCAGGTCGGTTAGATGGTTGTGGTGGAATTGCATCGGGACGACGACCAACCGCAATTGTTTGAAAATTTGACACTTGTGGCGGTGGTGCTACGCCGGGATTCTCGACCAATTGTAATGCTTGGGCGACCTCAGCCGCACTTTGATAGCGATCGCTCGGCAAAGGATGTAACATCCGATTAATTACCTGAGCTAATTGCGGACTTACCCTCACAAATTTTTGCCAAGTCCAGGTAAGCTGCGTTTCATCAAACAACTCAGACGGTTCTTTACCAGTTAGTAAAACTATTGCTGTTACCGCTAAAGCATACAAATCACTACTGGGATAAGCCCGTCCGGTTTGCATTTGTTCATTGGGAGAATAGCCCAATTTACCTACACTAGTAACATTGATGTTAGTATCTGCTGTCTGCAAGCGTGTTGCCAGTTCTTTAACCACGCCAAAATCTATTAACACTGGCAAGCGATCGCTATCCCGAAAAATAATATTTTCCGGCGAAATATCACGGTGGATAATCCCGCGACTGTGAATGTGTTCTAACACAGGTAATAGCGATCGCAACAACTGTAATACGTCTGGTTCGCTAAAAGTTTGACCTATAGATTGTTTTTCAACTAGTAAATCTCGATAAGTCTTACCCGCAACATAATCTTCCACTAAAAATAAACGGTGATCTTGCTCGAATCTTTCGCGGAATTTCGGGACTTGCGGATGTTCAATTTGATATAAAATCGTCGCTTCTCGCTGAAAAAGTTCTTGGGCTTTTTCCCAAGCACCAACCCCAGCTGCGATCGGAATTAATTCTTTAATTGCACAAAGTTCGTTAAACCGACGCTGATCTTCGGCTAAATAAGTTCTGCCAAATCCACCTTGTCCCAGAATTTGAATTATCCGATAACGGTTTTGTAAGACAGTACCAATTGTAATTGGAGGTTGCATAAATAAATTCAAATTTAATCATAACTGAATACACAGACCTCACAAAGCTGAGTTTGGAGGACACAATACATAGAATTCACTCAAAAATTCTTCCTTGAGATATGCTGTCATGGTTTGAGGATTTTGCACCTTACGCCCCTAAATTTCTTTACCCTCATCCTGATAAATTTGTGAACCCATCACTCCCACCTTTGATTTTTCATTTTCATACGTAAGTTACACGACAATGACCTGCGGCGATATTCTACCCTAAGAAAAGCAATAATCGTATTCAAATTTCAACCTGATTACCAAAACCACAAGAAAGCTGGCGTAGATAGCAAAAGCGCAATCATGCACTTCCTTTTCTGCTCCCTCTGGGTAAATCCCCTGAACCAAAATCTAGAATTTCTAGTTTCCCAACTAATTTTGCAGATTTGAAAATTTTTCTCCAATTTATAATCCAAAAATTTAGTTTGTCAGTTTATAATTTTGTAGCTGGTATCATAAAATATTCTTCTACCCCAGAAGAATTTAATTTTGGGTATTTCTACTGTCTGAGTTCCAGTTCTACTTCACTTAAGCTGAAAAGAGTTGGACTCATTAATCAATACAGTTGGTAGGATCATTACTCTACCAGACTAAATCTAGAGGAAATTTGAGTTGTTGAGAACGACTCAACTATGGGGCTAACTTACACACTATAGGTCAGTTACGAATTCGATGGTTTGTTTACCACTAAAGACTGAAAAATGGACTGATGGTAGCTCTATTGAGAAATGTTTAAAGTTTTTATGAAAGCTTAAATAAAGCTCACAGATGTTTATTTAGCCTATTCCGGTTAAATCTGGTAAATATCTAAATGATAATCTCGCCATGAATGCACTTCGAGGATCTGCTGTGCTCAGTTCTGCCGCTTTTAAGGTGCAGCCAGCTGCAACAGGACTAACTGAAAACCATCGCCTGCGGCTATTTTCTGGCTCTGCCAATATACAACTGTCTCAAGAAGTCGCTCGTTACCTGGGGATGGACTTGGGGCCAATGATTCGCAAGAGATTTGCGGATGGAGAACTTTATGTTCAAATCCAAGAATCTATTAGAGGTTGTGATGTTTATTTAATCCAGCCATCTTGTCAACCAGTTAACGATCACTTAATGGAATTGCTGATTATGATTGATGCCTGTCGCCGGGCTTCGGCTAGACAGGTAACAGCAGTGATTCCATATTATGGCTATGCTCGTGCCGATCGCAAAACCGCAGGACGAGAATCAATCACAGCCAAACTGGTTGCCAACCTGATTACGGAATCAGGTGCAGCTCGCGTTGTGGCAATGGATCTGCATGCCGCTCAGATTCAGGGCTACTTCGATATACCCTTTGATCATGTTTACGGTTCGCCGGTGATACTCGATTATTTGGCTAGTAAACAACTCCCTGATCTGGTAGTTGTTTCTCCTGATGTCGGTGGTGTAGCACGGGCGAGAGCATTTGCCAAAAAACTCAATGATGCCCCACTTGCCATTATTGACAAACGCCGTCAAGCTCATAATGTAGCGGAAGTCTTGAACGTTATCGGCGATGTCAAAGGCAAAACAGCCGTGTTGGTAGACGATATGATCGACACAGGCGGAACCATCGCTGAAGGCGCTAGGTTGCTGCGTGAAGAAGGAGCGCGTCAGGTATATGCCTGTGCTACTCATGCAGTCTTCTCCCCCCCAGCCATTGAACGTTTATCCAGTGGTTTGTTTGAGGAAGTCATCGTCACAAACACGATACCTTTACCAGAAGACAAACGCTTCCCGCAATTAGTAGTGCTTTCCGTGGCAAATCTTTTAGGAGAAACCATCTGGCGGATTCACGAAGATACCTCTGTAAGTAGTATGTTCCGTTAGCAAAAAAAAGACTGTTATTCAGATTACAGTCTGGCACAAATAAATATTAAATTTTGAAGTATGAAGTCAGTTTTTTTCTCTTTCATGCTTCAATTTTTATTTTCATAGCATTTTCTTGATGTGTTAAGTGATTTGCAAGTAAAAGCAGCAGATATTTTTAGTTTGTTGACAGTGAAATAATTTGGGCGATCGCAAAGTAAATTCAACCATTCATCCAAAAGTAAGTAGAACGGCTTAAAAAAACCAAACTATGTGAAGATAAGTATACAAGTCTGATGTAACAATCGTATGGGCAGTCGTTTAAGGGTATTTCTGACTCCAAAACAAGATAAAACTCTTTTTGAATTGAGAATGGCAAATGTACCCCAAAAAGTGAAAGACAGAGCAGAAGTAGTCAGGTTGAGCGCACATGGGTGGTATGTCGAAAAGATAGCATCTCACTTTAATTGGACTGCTCAAACAGTCAGAGAAGTATTGCATAAGTGGCAAAAGTTAGGTATGGAAGGGCTTTGGTCTAAACCAGGACGCGGAAGAAAACCTCAGTGGATTGAAACTGACATAACGTTTTTAGAACAGTGTTTAGAACAAGAACCACGCACATATAACAGCGTTCAACTAGCCCAAAAATTAGAACAACAACGCTCGATTAATTTAAGTCCCGACCACTTAAGACGGGTACTGAAAAAAAGGGGATCATTTGGAAGCGAACGAGAAAAAGCCATAAAGGAAAACAAGACCCAGTAGTACAGCAACTTAAACAAGCAGATTTAGAAATGCTGGAGTTGTCTGCGGCTGTTGGCGAAATCGATTTAAAGTATATGGATGAATCAGGGTTCTGTGCTTGGAGCGAACCGAGTTACAGCTATTACTTCCGAGGTCAGCAAAAACGCTTGGAGCAGAGTAACCGTAGGGGACGAAGGTTGAGCATTATCGGTTTTCTTCAACCTTTAATTAGCTTTGTGTACGGACTGGTGATTGGCGGTGTTTCACGCAAAACTTATATACAGATGATGGAGACCGAAGCGGTTGAAGCCCAAAAAATCGGACGCATTCGGGTCATAGTGCAGGACAACGGCCCAATACATAGGTGTAAAGAAGTACAAAAATTATGGTCAAAGTGGGAAGCAATGGGTTTGTACATTTTCTTTTTACCTAAATATTGTTCAGAAATGAACCCGATTGAACTGGAATGGCAACACCTAAAAAAAGATGAACTAGCCGCGAAAAGTTTTGAGGATGAATTAGACCTTGCTTATGCTGTGATTGATGGAGTTCAAACAAGAGGAGAAAAGGGAAACTACAATACACAACGTGTAAAATTTAGTTCTCATTCTTCTGCTTAACTGTCTGTTACATACCTATAAATTTTTCTCCCGACTTACTTATCTGATTTGATTTTAGGATATGGGCGATCGCTATATCACTTAATTTTTGATAATAGTCCTTCGGAGGAACTAAGGAGAGCTATTTATCAGATTGATATGGATTTTGATTATGTAGAGCAAGGTTATGGAGATTGGTCGGTAATTCAACAGGACTATGAACAATTAATTGCTACTAGTTATGATTATCAACAATGGACTGATGGCAAAATTCAGTAGTTCAAATGTAAAATAACTGTTAATTATTTATTATCAGTCAAATGCTGAAACAACTCGCTACAAAGGCATCTGGAATATTCAACTCTCAAAAAAATGTCAATATTACTTAGAGTCTTTGTCAACTTAATGCTTTAGCTTTAAAAGCTGCTAAATTTCCGCTTCACTAGTATTTACAAAAAGCCTCGCAATTGTTTCAATTAAGCTAGAATTGTTAAAGGTTCTTTACAGAATTTGCCTAACACCCCTAATTCTGTTAAAACAGCCTAGCACTTAAATGTAAATCTACAAAACCTCTCTAGAGTTGACACTAAGCCTCTATGACGCTCCCAATTCGTAACGTCGCCATCATCGCCCACGTAGACCACGGCAAAACCACCTTGGTTGATGCACTCCTCAAACAATCCGGCATTTTCCGCGAAGGCGAAGACGTTCCGGATTGCGTTATGGATTCTAACGCCCTCGAACGTGAGCGCGGAATTACTATTCTGTCTAAAAATACAGCAGTTCGCTACAAAGAAACGCTGATTAATATTGTTGATACTCCCGGACACGCTGACTTCGGCGGTGAAGTTGAACGTGTACTCGGCATGGTTGACGGATGTCTGCTAATTGTCGATGCCAATGAAGGCCCCATGCCTCAAACTCGCTTCGTGCTGAAAAAAGCTTTGGAGAAAGGCTTACGCCCCATCGTCGTACTAAACAAAATTGATCGCGCCAAAGCTGACCCCCACGTTGCTGTTGATAAAGTATTGGATCTGTTCTTAGAATTAGGCGCAGACGAAGACCAGTGTGATTTCACCTATCTATTCGCCTCTGGTATGGCAGGTTATGCCAAAGAAAGTATGGAAGCAGAGGCGGTTGATATGCAGCCTCTGTTTAATGCGATTCTGCAACACGTTCCACCACCAGTAGGCGACATCAACAAACCTCTGCAATTGCAAGTCACAACCCTAGATTATTCTGAATACTTGGGACGGATTGTCATTGGCAGAATCCACAACGGTACTATCCGCGCTGGACAACAAGCGGCTCTAGTTACAGAAAGTGGCTCTATTGTCAAAGGCAAAATCACCAAGCTGATGGGATTTGAAGGTCTCAAGCGGGTAGAGATGGAAGAAGCAACCGCTGGCTATATTGTCGCGGTGGCTGGTTTCGCTGATGCTTACATTGGCGAAACAATCACTGATCCCACCGAACCCCAAGCCTTACCTCTAATTAAAGTAGATGAGCCTACCTTACAAATGACCTTCTGGGTAAATGATTCACCCTTTGCTGGTCAAGAAGGTAAGTTGGTGACATCAAGACAAGTGCGCGATCGCCTATTCCGCGAACTAGAAACCAACGTGGCTTTACGCGTTGAAGAAACAGATTCTCCCGATAAATTCCTAGTTTCCGGTCGTGGGGAACTACACCTGGGTATCTTAATTGAAACCATGCGCCGCGAAGGTTTTGAGTTCCAAGTATCCCAACCACAAGTAATTTACCGTGAAATCAACGGTCAACCTTGCGAACCTTATGAATTGTTGGTTTTAGACGTTCCTGCTGATGCAGTTGGTAGCTGTATTGAACGTCTGGGACAACGCAAAGGCGAAATGCAAGATATGCAACCTGGAAGTGGCGATCGCACCCAGCTAGAGTTCGTCATTCCCGCCCGTGGTTTGATTGGTTTCCGTGGTGAATTCATGCGGATGACCCGTGGTGAAGGCATCATGAACCACAGCTTCTTAGATTACCGTCAACTCAGTGGTGATATTGAAGCCCGTAACAAAGGCGTTCTCATCTCCTTTGAAGAAGGAGTTTCTACCTTCTACGCTATGAAGAACGCTGAAGATAGAGGCTCATTCTTCATTACTCCTGGTACTAAAGTTTACCGAGGCATGATTGTCGGTGAACACAACCGTCCTCAAGACTTGGAATTGAATGTCTGCAAAACCAAGCAGCTAACTAACCACCGTGCGGCTGGTGGTGATGAATTAGTTCAGTTGCAAGCACCAATCGACATGAGTTTAGAACGGGCGTTAGAGTACATCGGCCCCGATGAGTTGGTGGAAGTAACACCCCAATCTATTCGCCTACGGAAAATGTCGAAGAAATTGGCAAAACGGTAAGTAAAGCCATCAGTTAATTAATTTAGAAAGCCCACATGAATGAGTGGGCTTTTTGTTTTTGCTTTATCTTGGCTTACACACCTTGTTAATATTTTCCGTATAATAACGATTTATTCCTCTTTCCAAATATGTATATCAAATAAGTAGATGCCTATGATAGAACCAACACTTATAGTAGATCCTGGGTTTGTACATCATCGAAAAATAGAAGCAATTGTAGGAAAGGTTGGGACAGAAATCATCAATCAAGAAGTTGGAAGCATACCACGACAAACTCCTGATTGGAAAAAAGAAGTTGCCATAGATCATATATATTCAAGGATTACATTAGACTTTTGCCGAGTTAATGAAATCAAAACACTACAAGAGTTTTTGCTTGATGAGTGTGGACAATTATTTTGTTCTATTGTTGATATATTGCCATGTGCAGAAATTTATGATTCCAATCGTCCAATTCTTAAATGTAAAAATATCGAAGGAGTCAACCTCAAAACAGAATTTCATATTAGTTCTAATAAAATCAGATCAGAGACTCTAAAATCAGGCTTAAACCAAGGTGGTGAGTTTGCAATAATAGCTCAACACTATAAAAAGGAAGGTAATACATTAATATTTCACCCTTTGTTGATTGGTTATCCATACTTAGCAGATTCTAAAACAGGAAGTTTACTATGGAAGAAATATACAGGCTTTTATCAGTTACATCTTGAAGATTTCAAAGAGTTTGAGGCAGTAAAAGAGTATCCTTTACCAGATTCATTTGAAAAAATGAGATATATCAAAGAAAGTGTCTTCAAAAGATGCCTTGGCATGATATTGAAAGAGTCAACTCCAAAAGATTGGGGAGGAGAATCATCTGATTTTTTTACGTCACACTTACACCTTTTTGAAAGGAGGTTATCAGCCGCTTTTCTTCTCAAGGGGCCAGCAAAATATTCACCAATGACACTTAGTCATCTGGGAAAGAACAGCGATCAGATAGTGAGGTTATCCAAAGAACCTGCTGATGTTTTAATTGTTCAGCACTGCCATGATATATTACCACCTGTTATTGAGACCCTTAAAGTTTTCGCTACGCAGCCTTCCCAAGCACGCCATTATTGTGTTATGGACGGAAGAGAATCATTAAGAATGCTAAAAGTTTTTAACCTGCTTGATTGGGCTATTAAAGAATCTTGCAGTTCTGATTAAGAGGAGGAATAGCAAGATCATGGAAGATGAATTACATCCTGAGTACGACTGCACTCAAATGCAGGAAGGTGCTAAAGGTAAATATGTTGAGCGATATCGTACACAAACTAACCTCGTACCTTTAGATCCTGATGTTGCCTAAGTTTTTCCTAATGATAAAGCAGTGAATAACATATTAAGATTACTAATAGAGATTGCCCAGCGCCAGCAGACAAAAACTACTTTAAAGCCAAAATAATAACTGTTTTTGGTAGGATTTAAGACGTTGAGTGGAGTGTTTTTTATTTGTGAATGATGGCAATATTAAAGCTATGACGATTAGCGATCCCTATACAGAAATGCCTACCTAAAGATGAAAAACGTTGAGTTGACACCAGGGAGAATCCCAGTACCAGAAAGTACAACTATAGAGGAGTTCTTAAAACTTCCCTACATTGAGGAGTCACCCGCTTGGGAATATATTAACGCAGAGGCGATTCAGAAACCTATGGGAGGAGGTAAACACAGCTTATTGCAAAAACGTTTAGTTGCAGTAATTGATAATCTAGATAGTAATTACGAAGCTTTCCCAGAATTGCGCTGTACCTTTGGTAATCGTTCCGTAGTTCCTGATGTGGTGGTTCTTTCTAAAAATCAATTACCACTTGATGATAGCGGTGATATTATTAGCGGTGGCATTGATTTTGCGCCGAATTGGATAATAGAAATTCTCTCTCCTGCTCAAAGTCAAACTAAAGTCACTGGGAATATTTTACATTGTTTAAGAAACGGCAGTAAGCTAGGATGGCTGATTGACCCCAGTGAACGTTCTATTTTAGTTTACCAGCCTAATTGTTTACCTGATTTATTAGCTGGAAAAGACATATTACCAGTGTTAGAAGATTTGAATTTAACGCTCTCAGTTGATGAAGTTTTTGCTTGGTTGCAGCGAAAAATTTAAGATTATTATTTTAATTTAAATAAATTTAAAAAGCATCTAACATTACCCAATATCAACAGTCTAAGAATAAAAGCTTTTGGTAGACGGTAGGAAGCGATCGCTCAATTTCTGATTCTGTTTAAGTATACGGTTAGAGGAAGTATTTTTATCCTCGTTGCAACAAAAGAAAATTAGCAAAATAGGAGTTTCACCAGAAGGGGTTTTGTCTCTGTAGACCTGAATTACAGTAGCTTCGTGTAAGATATCCATTCAAAACATTTAAGTCGCAGCAACGCAGATTATGGATTATCTTTAGCAGATTTATTTAATTACTCTCTCTGAATAGCCCTTTCAAGGTATGTAAGATTTCGTTACCTTGAAATTTTTACATATCTTAACAAAACTACAAATTATTCTCTTAGACAATACATTGAAGACACTAGTCTTAAATTAACTAAAATATTGCTTATTTTTTAGATTTACGCCAAAAAAACTTATTCAATTAGTGAGTTGATGAATTTACAAGAATAAGCTATAAAACTCAACCTATTATCTTAGAAATTTATAGAAATTAGTTAGTTTAGTCGAAAAATATACCACACTTTCCTATTTACATCCTATATCTGAAGGTAGAGAATAATGATTAACATTGATGGGCAACCTAAGAAAATTTCTGTCTTAAGGGTGTTTGCTCAACAAGAGCCTGCCTAAAGTATCTCCAGTGCAACTGAGGTCAAATGACGCAATCATTCAATCCAGTCCAAGAGTGGGAACAACGTCGTGATCAAGCAACCCGCTATTACCAGCAAGGTAAACTTCAAGAATCACTCGCTCTGGCAACCAAAAATTTAGAATTAGCTAGAGCAATTTCTGATCGTGCCAAAGAGGGTTACACGTTAAACGACCTCGGTTTAGCTCACCTTGGTTGCTGGCAACCTCAAAGGGCATTAGAGTGTTTTGAGCAGGCGCTTTTGGTTGCTCAAGATATAAGTAACGCCAGAGCAGAAGCAACTGCGCTGAGTAATCTTGGTTCTACCTACAGCCGTCTCGGAAAGTTTTCGCAAGCGCTGAAATATCTTGATCAAGCTCTGAAAATCTTTAGAAGATTGCAAGACACTCAGGGTGAAGTTTCGACGCTCAATGATGTGGCACTAATTTACACTAAATTAGGAGAACCCAAACGTGCGCTGTTGTTACAACACCAAATTCTCTCGATGCGGCGATTACTAGGTGATTTTTCTGGTGAAGGCACCACATTAAATGGTCTTGGGTTTGCTTACAGTATCTTAGGCCAGCATGGACAAGCTCTAGAATTTTTGCAGGAAGCACTTTCTATTCAACGAGCAGTCAAAAATTTTGTTGGTGAAGCAACTACTATGAATAATATTGCTTCTGTTTACAGTGATTTAGGGCAACCTAAACAAGCACTGCTACTTTACTATCAAGTACTTTTATCTCGCCGCGCACTTCAAGACAGATCTGGTGAAGCCACAACTCTGAACAACATTGGTTATACCTACAGCATTTTGGGTAATAACTGGCAGGCAATGAAATTTTATAAGCAAGCGATCGCAATTTATCAAGAATTCGGCGATCGCCTGGGAGAAATTTCGAGCTTGTTAAATATGGGTAACTTGTACGCCTCAACAAAACGCAAAAAAAAGGCGCTATCTTGCTACCAAAATGCTCATGAATTATCTCAGCAAATTGAATATCAACCACTCTCAGAGAAAGTACAGCAGCACCTAGATTCTCTGTAGAGTTTGATTGAAAGTGGGTGGTAGAGGAGTCGAACCTCTCTATAGCGGATTAAAAGCCCGCTGCACAGCCGCTATGCCAACCACCCATGAATAAGGAAATGGGAAGTAAAATCCACCAGGGAGGTACTGCCCCTCCTATAACTGTGTTATCAGCACAGTGCCTCACTTTTCGGCTTCAAGTGGAAGGCGGAAGATGGAAGAATCGAACTCCTGGGTATTACCCCACCCCGGTTTTCAAGACCGGTTGCCGTCCATTCAGCGGCATCTTCCATTTAGGGGTGTCCGACGAGACTTGAACTCGCTATGACTGGTTCCACAAACCAGCGCCTCGACCGTTTTGGCTTCAGACACCATCAATGGAATCAATGGGAATTGAACCCATAACCTCCTGCTTGCAAGGCAGGCGCTCTAGCCATTTGAGCTATGACCCCATCAAAAAAGTAAAAAGTGTAAAGTAAAAAGTAAAAAGAAATATTTACATTCTTTCTTTTGGCTTTTTAAGGCGAGAGTGGTAGGACTCAAACCTACAACCTTCGAGTTAGAAGCTCGATGCTCTCTTCGATTGAGCTACACTCCCAATGATTGGTAGTCCTGGCAGGAATCGAACCTGCAACTTATTGCTTGTAAGACAATTGCTCTACCTTTGAACTACAGGACTACGCAAGCTTCGCACGCTGAATGTGGCGCACTCAGATGCTACCGATTACATCATACCCGCAAGTTTCAGAGCGATCGACGAGACTCAAACTCGTACCGTGAGTTTGGAAGACTCTGATGCTGCCGTTACACCACGATCGCATCGTATTCTGGGGCTGGTGACAGGAATTGAACCTGCAACCTACTGATTACAAGTCAGTTGCTCTGCCAGTTGAGCTACACCAGCACTTTTTACTTTTGCCTTATTTGGTGACGGGGGCAGGAGTTGCACCTGCTGATATGAGGCTTATGAGACCTCTAAGCCACTCTTGCTCCATCCCCGCATTTCACCAATGCCCCTGACAGGATTTGAACCTGCAACCTCTTCGTTCTAAGCGAAGCACCTCTTCCAGTTGGGCTACAAGGGCATACTCTGATATTGGTACTCCCGACAGGATTTGAACCTGCAAAAAACTAGATCCTCGGTCTAGTGCGTCTTCCGTTCCGCTACGGGAGCTTAGTACCCCTGACAGGATTTGAACCTGTAAAATCTGGACTCTGATTCCAGCACGTATGCAGTTCCGTCACAGGGGCATATCGGGATGGCAGGATTTGAACCTGCAACTTTCAGCTCCCAAAGCTGCCGCGCTACCAAGTTGCGCCACATCCCGTTGGTACTCCTGGTGGGAGTTGTTCGCGTAAGCGTTCCCGAAGGGTACCCACACAATTAACAGATTTTAAGTCTGCCGCCTCTTCCAATTGGGCTACAGGAGCTAGTTTTGGTACTCTTGGTGGGATTTGAACCCACAACACACCGTTTTTGGGACGGCAGCCTCTTCCAATTGGGCTACAAGAGCAAAGTTTGGCAGCCCTGCCAGGGGTCGAACCTGGAGTCTTCGCCTTCAAAGGGCGGGATGTTGCCAATTACACCACAGGGCTTTATTGCCAGGGCAGGGTTTGAACCTGCAACCTCATCGTTCAGAGCGATGCGACTTTCCAATTCGTCCACCCGGCAATGAATGGCTGCCTCAGTAGGACTTGAACCTACAACCTCGCGGTTAACAGCCGCTGGCTCTGCCATTGAGCTATGAGGCAACGCAGTCCCCCAGGTCGGAATTGAACCGACGACCTCCTGTTCTTCAGACAGGCGCTACTACCAACTGAGCTACCAGGGGATAGAAAGGAGAGATGGGTAATTCCCCGTGGACTGGTTTAATTCAACTTGAATCAGCCACTCCAGCATCTCTCCTATGTAACGAGAGCGGAGGGATTTGAACCCCCACGTCTTCAGTTTCGTAGACTGAGATGTTATCCAGTTACACCACGCTCTCAATAGAGATTAGGGACTAGGGCTAGTATTTTTACTCAGCACTTTTAAGGCGGAGAGGACAGGATTTGAACCTGCGACGGTCATTAAACCGTTTCCTCTTAGCAGGAGGACGCTTTGAGCCACTCAGCCACCTCTCCACAGTGGGTCGAGCAGGATTTGAACCTGCGAACAAAATAGAACAGTTTTACAGACTGTCGCCTTTAACCAGACTCGGCCATCGACCCATAATTCCCCCGACGAGAATTGAACTCGCATCTCCGCTTTGAAAGTGCAGTGACTTAACCGTTCGTCCACGGGGGCAAAAGTAGAACGCAGGGACTAGGATTTGAACCTAGAACATCGGATTTGGAGTCACGAGGTGTTGCCGTTACACCATCCCTGCATTAGCAGTGGCGGGAGTTGAACCCGCATATACTCGGTTATGAGCCGAGGGCTTTACCGTTAAGCTACACTACAAAGTACCAAAGGCTGAGGTGAGAATCGAACTCACGATGTCGGTTTTGCAGACCAATGCCTTCAACCACTTGGCTACTCAGCCTTATAGGAGCCTTGACGGGAGTTGCACCCGCTTCTCTGTGCTTGAGAGGCGCAGCGACTTATCTAGTCGTCCACAAGGCTACACGGGAGTAACGAGACTCGAACTCGCAACCTATCGCTCGACAGGCGATCGCTCTAACCATTTGAGCTATACCCCCATGTTTGGTATCTGTGCCTAATTTTTAGGATTAGATGCACAGATAATTTTTGGTGAACTTGCCCATTCCTTATTAAGTTTTCAAGGTTCGGAAAAATTACTTCGATTAAGAAAAACTGTTAACTAAATAACCAACGTTCTAAGTAATAAACCTGTTGTGTATTACTGATGTATTCGGTGGTTTTTGCCTGAGCTAATTTAGAACTTTTGGCTTGGATATCCTCTAATTCCAGTTGTTTAGAAGTGGGAGAGGCTTTTTTTACTGGAGACTTTCGTTTATTCCAGTACCTGTTGTGTATTTGTGTGTAGAACATGACTTTTAACTTTGGAAGGCTTTGTCTTTCGCCTTACTACATATATACTACATAAATACTACAAAAGATGTCAAGAGGTTGAGAAAAAATTTTAAAAAATTGCTGAAAACCCTTAGATTGCTTGGCTTGTGACTTATTAACCTCTCTAAAAAGTAAAACTACAAGCTTATGATGGGCTGAATATTTTAGGAACCTGATGTGACAGATAAGAACCTGAAGCGACACAGAATATTTGGTGTTGTTGCGATCGCCTTTTGTGTAACAAGCTGTAGCACGTCTGCAAAATTGGAAAATGCCCATCCAATTAACAAAGTCCATGCAGCACAAGTGCCAGATCAACCAGTAACCAGTCCAATAGATGCTAAATCACAGCCATCAACTAATCTAGAAAACCTTAATTTCGAGGTTCTGACGAAATTTCAAGGAAAAACCTTATATAAAGTAGAACCTAGTAATCAAGAGAAAGTTATTGCCTTGACGGTTGATGATGGCCCCTGGCCATCATCAACCTTACAAATGCTGGATATCTTCAAAGCAAATAATGTTAAAGTGACCTTCTTTTGGGTAGGGAGTGCTTTACAAGCAAATCCTGAAATTGCCAAGCAAGTTGTAGCTGAGGGACACGCCATTGGCAACCATACTTGGCATCACTGGTATAAAAGTATGGATGAAGCCACAGCCAAAAAGGAAATTGACCGCACATCTGATCTGATTTACAAAACAACAGGAGTCAAAACAACTTTGTTTCGACCGCCTGGAGGTTTTTTAAATAATGGATTAGCAGCTTATGCCAAAAGACAGAAATACTCTGTAGTTATGTGGTCATTAACTTCGGCAGATACTGACCCTCATGCCAAACCGCAAGCATTTGTTAACAATGTGTTGAAAGGTGCCAAACCAGGCGCTATTGTGTTGATGCACGATGGTGGAGGCGATCGCCATAGAACAGTAGAAGCACTACCACAAATCATCGCTGGGCTGAAACAGCAAGGCTACCGATTCGTAACAATCCCCGAACTCCTACAAGAAAGCCCAAAGTAGAAGTATGAAATTTCATACTAGCCTGCGGCAAGCCGCTAAAAGCGTCTACACACTTCACACTTCATACTTTTTTACTCACTCATCACCGAAGTACAAGCTTGCGCTTCTTGCCACAGTTTTTGCAGAAAGAACTCGGTGCGATCGCTCATTGTGGTGATGAATACACCTACACCATCCTCAGCACCACTTGTTAGCCAAGAACCACGCAGGGTAACTTCTACATATTCGCTATCGCACACACACAAGGCTATGACTTCCCGATCATCTCGTTTCACTTCCGCCTTGAGTGCTTCTACCCCTGGAAGATCAACAGGTAGCAAAAAGGAAGCAGTACTGGGTTCAACACACAGATGTTGTCCAACTCGCATAGCGAAAATTACGCGCTGTGTTACCCACTCCTCTAGTGAATGAGGAATACACTCTAAACAAAAGCTCCTTTCGGTATAAGTTAATTTCAGCATTCCTTATGCTCTCCTGCTATTCCAGGTTTGCTTGCACATTTGTCCAAAATTGTTCTGCAAAAGCGATCGCGGGGTGAATGGGTGCCTTTGGTATTTTCCGTAGCCGCATTCCAGTCTCAGACAAAGTGCGATCGCCTTTCCGAGAGTTACATTTTTCACAAGCTATGACTACGTTATCCCAAGTATGTAAACCACCTTTGGATCGCGGGATGACATGATCTAAGGTCAGGCGTTTGCTGCTACCGCAATATTGACAAGTGTAGTGGTCTCGTCGCAAAACTTCTCGCCGATTTACTGGTGGTACTTTCCATGTCCGTTCATTAGAGCCAATTTTCAAACGAATGTGTTTTGGTACGTCAATTACTAGACTGGGTGAATGAACTCGCCATCCACCTTCTGAAGCAAAATCCAGTGGTTCTGCTTTATTCGTGACTAACAACACAATCGCTCGCTTAATATTTATGCGACACAGTGGTAAGTAATTTTGCGAAAACACCACTACAGATTGCTCTAACACCTGCATTACGCTTGTCACAGCTTCACTCCTTATTAAAAAACCCCCGCTTCTTGTCTAAATGAAGCGGGGGTTAGAAACTTACCAAAAACTTTTCTGGTTTTATATCGGTACAGCATTCTCTTGTCTGTACCTCCCGCTTATTTGGTTCGGTTGTGGTTTTGCATTCAGCGCGCCTATGCCGAGATATCTAAAATCATAATTCCCCTCTGTGATTAGCCCATGAATTTGGCTACCATCGCCCATAAATAAATACTCCACTCCCATAGCAGCTGATTCCCAACTAAATCGGCAGTTGGCAGCACGCAAAGAAGTAGAGATGGGGTAAATGGGTTTCACAGAAAATTTCACCTATTGAACATTCCTTTAAACATACTACACTTGTATTACTATCCTGTCTATACCTTTAAGGAGAAAAAGTCATGCACACAATTACTCGCACCCCAACTACCGATATGGAAGTTACCAGCATTCGCCTGGAGCGAGAACTCAAAGACAAACTCAAAGAAATAGCTGGCAATCAAGGCTATCAAGCCTTAATCCGCGATATTCTCTGGAATTATGTCCAGCAAAAATCCGGTGAGTGGAAACCGCGATTTTCAAGAGCCGATATTCGAGCTAGTATAGCCGCTACCGCCCAGCAGGAAGAACGTTGTGTACTTACAGGTCAATTGATTCAACCTCAACAGCCTATGTTACTAGGACTCACCAGGAACGGAGATATGGTTCCTCTCAGTGTCGAAAGTTTGGCTGGATAGTTTTTAATTCAATCGAAGGCAGCTTAGTTATTCATCCAGCTAACTAGGCTGCTTTCAATCTTTAGCTTTCACACGTTATCAATATTTTTTATTTAAAATATATATATTTATTAAGCTGCCAACACAATAGGCAATCTCAAAAGCAAACTGGAGTTTTAGTTTTAGGTATGCGATGACACTTGATACATTAAATGAGAAGATTTATCACCACATAATAAATATAGCCACAAGCTTGATATTACTATCTATAAACCTGTTCCAAAGAGACAAAAGCACTCACAGAGTTTTTTCTAAGGTTCTGTCATAATAGAATTTAATTTTTGGCAAACCCATAGAAATGTACTTAGCACAAGATAAATATTTAGCAATAAATATTACTAAATTTAATATATTCAGCAGTATTAATGCGGTAAAACTTTTGAGAGTTTTTATCTTAATTCCAGAGAAATTACGGTTTATGTATAGTTACCGACAAGCTATCCTAGGCCAAAGTCTAGTAGTTTAGGTCTGCGTCCCAGCCCCAAATCCTCTCGAAGCATCACCTTAATATATTTTAGAGATTTTTCTATACCCCTGTATAAATTAGATTAATATACCAGTTACTTATTCATCTGCAAGAGAAAGGGGCTATAACAGGTGAGAGAAAGTCTTGATAAAAAATTGGCCACTAACTAGGGTGCCGCGACATAACTAAATGAAAATAATATGCCAAGAAATTGGGTGCATACGATATGAGGTCATTATCTAAAAGCGTGCCAGGAATGAAAAAACGTTTATCATTGCCGCCACAGTGTCCAGATGACCTAGAACGACTACAATCATACCCACTCAAGCTGATGCAGCATCAGAACGAACCAACTCTTCAGTTGGTAAAAAAAATTAATCACATCATCGCCAATAACTCAGCAACGACATTGATGCTGCAAGAAATTGCTCGATTGCTAGGAAATGCCTTTAAAGTGGATTGCTGTTGTTTAGTGACAGTATCCGCCAGCGCAGCATCCACTGAATCAATCGTTGTCAATTGGTGTTCTGATGAGTATTTGGCAATGCCAAACCCAAGTCAGATGTTCTCCCCGGAGCATCTGTTGATGGACTCGCCTGTAGTTCAATGTGCGGCGGAACCATTTACTATTGAGGATATTTCTACTATCCAAGATAGTTTGGTAGTAGGAGGACAACATCTGCCATTACCAATCAGATCTGTTTTGGCTATTCCTACTAGGTTTGCTGGCCAAAATAATGGTGTGATTAGCCTGATAAAATTTCAACCATACAATTGGAGTGATTCAGAAAAACAACTGTTAAATTTTGTTGAGTCATCTTGTGCGATCGCTTTTTCTCAATTTGCCCAAGTGAATTTAATCACCTCGCAAGAAGAGCATCTGCAAAAAAGCGAAGAACATCAAAGCTTGATCAAGCAATTAACTATATTAAGCAAGAGTAATTTGGAGCTAAATCAAATGCTTCAGTTAGCTATTTCGTCTACTGCCGAATCTTTACAGGCAGACCGAGGCTTACTTATCTTGCTCAAATATACAGATCCTTTATTTAGAACTCAACCAAAAAAACAAATTCCTAAAGCAAAGGCCACCGTAGTTGCTGAGTGGAACCGAAATACATCAAGTTATTCAGCTACCAAGCCAGATGTTGAGCCGCAGTCATTTCTGATTTCTGAGTGTGGTTTGTGCCAACGTGTGTTTACAGATTCAGGAAAAGCCGTAATTATCGATGATTACACAGACCTCCAAGACACCTTGACAGCTGTTTCATTGTTTACACTGGATATCTTGCCTGCGGTACTGTTAGTACCATTAGAAAATCAAGGCAAAGTTTTAGGGTTTATTGTTCTTCAACAAGCAACAGCCCGTAGTTGGCAAGCATCAGAATTAAATCTGGTGGAAATGGTCTGCGTTCAAATGAGCAATGCCATTATTCAGTCACAAACATTGCGCCAGGTACAGACTTTGGTAGATGAGCGCACAGCCAAACTCCAAAGTAGTCTGGAATTGCAAGCGAAATTGCATGAAAAAACACGACAATATGTTGAGCAGCTACGGGAACTCAATCATCTCAAAGATGAATTTTTGAGCAACATGAGCGATCGCCTACGGTATCCACTGACCAATATGCAAATGTCGATCAAGAATTTGCGTTTGCCGGGAATTCAACCAGAGCGTCAAGCAAGATACATGGATATCCTAGAGCAAGAATGCACGAAAGAGATTAACTTAATTAATGATTTGCTGACACTCCAGAAGTTAGAGTCCAAGCAAGAACGTCCGCAATTTGAAACTATAGATTTAAATACGAGAATTCAGGGATTAGCAGCTAATCTGAACTCAAAACTGGCAACTAAAACCTTAAGTATAAATCTGGATTTACCCCAAGATTCGTTAAAAATACAGACTGAATTAGAAAGTTTTAACCGTATCCTGCAAGAATTATTAACGAATGCGTGTACATACTCAGAGCCGGAAACTGTAATTCATGTACAAGCCTTTCACCAAGTTGAGCAATTGGTAGATCAAGTTATTATTAAAGTGACTAATACAGGACGGGGAATTTCTGAAGAAGAAGCTACCTACATATTTGATCGGTTCCGGCGTGGTAAAGGTGGTCGATGGACTCCGGGAACGGGTTTGGGGCTGGCTTTAGCCAAGTCTTTAGTACAGCATTTGAATGGCGCGATCGCGGTTGAAAGTACTTCCATCCCCGATTCTGAACAAAGCCAAGTTTCTTTTACTCTTACCTTGCCCCAATTTTCAGACGAAAGCGAACTATAATTCCGACCGTGACTGAACAAAACAATTCCACAGCAAACCTTGATTTCAATACCGCTATTGATGAAACTAGCCTAGAGGACAACTTGGCTGTTGATTCAGCTAATTTGCCTCCTGTCGCCGTCCAAATCGAGAAAATAGCAGAGCGACAGCGACAAATTTCCGCCAAAATTCACATTCCTCATTCCGTGGAACGTATATGGCAAGTGCTGACTGATTATGAAGCCTTAGTTGACTTCATCCCCAATCTAGCTAAAAGTCGTTTAATGGAGCATCCTCACGGTGGTATTCGACTTGAGCAAGTAGGCTCTCAGCGCTTATTGAATGTCAACTTTTGTGCGCGTGTAGTTTTAGATTTGGAAGAACATTTTCCCAAGCAAATTACTTTCTCTATGGTTGAAGGAGATTTCAAAGGCTTCTCTGGTAGTTGGAAACTAGAGCCTTGCTCTGTTGACGGAATTATGGGAACCAATCTTTGCTACACCATCCAAGTTTGGCCAAAACTAACTATGCCAGTGACCATTATCGAACGCCGTCTGAGTAAGGATTTACAGTTGAATCTTTTAGCAATTTACCAGCGTATAGCACAGTTGGCGTAGTAAATATGAACAATAATTTGTCAAGTTTTCCTTACTAACACAATGGGAACGGGAAAACTTGACTTTTAAAATACCCCCAGGGGAATTCGAATCCCCGTCGCCTCCGTGAAAGGGAGGTGTCCTAGGCCTCTAGACGATGGGGGCGTAAGACTTTCGACTGTGTTTTAGTTTGATGCTGCCTTGCTGGTAAAGTACCCCCAGGGGAATTCGAATCCCCGTCGCCTCCGTGAAAGGGAGGTGTCCTAGGCCTCTAGACGATGGGGGCATCGCAATCAAACCTTTTATAAATTAACTAATTTTCCCAGTGATGTCAACAGCTTTTGCAAAAAAACAATTTTTATTGCAGATAAACTAAGATGCGGGAAGAAAGGGCAAAGTGAGATGGGTGGAAGCTTTTACCTAAAATTCTTGTATGCACAACAAACAGCCAATTAACGAGTTCCTGAATGGCAAAAACCCCCAGATTAATCTGTTGAGTCACTCTGAAAATCTAAAAATGTTTGGCAAACTACCACTTTTGTGAGAACTAAGGGACAATAGAGTATCGTACAAAACCCAGTATGAAAGAAAATCACATTTTAATCAGATACAAAGATTGTCATACTGTACTCTGGAGAAGTCCTCTTTACACTTCTTTACAAGAGATTTTGAAATCTATCGCTCAAAATCTACAACATGGAAGCATCTCTTGAAATCACCTTACAGATGGTGATCGCTGTTGTAGCAGGTATTAGCGCCCAAGTGATAGCTGCATACTTGCGTGTACCCAGTATCGTTTTATTGCTCTTATTGGGCATTATCCTCGGCTCTGATGGTCTGGGATTGTTGCACCCACATTTGCTAGGTACAGGATTAGAAGTAATTGTTTCTCTAGCGACGGCTATCATCCTGTTTGAAGGTGGACTGAATTTAGATTTGCGGGAATTAGGTAGGGTTTCAGTTAGCCTGCAATTGCTCGTTACCCTAGGAACGCTAATCACCCTACTTGGCGGTAGTATGGCGGCTCATTGGCTGGGTGAATTTCCTTGGAATATAGCTTTTCTCTATGCTTCTATAGTTGTGGTTACGGGGCCAACAGTGGTTGGGCCTCTGCTCAAACAAATTAATGTAGATCGACAGGTTGCAACGCTCTTAGAAGGGGAAGGGGTTTTAATTGACCCAGTGGGTGCTATTTTAGCCTTCGTGGTTTTAGATACGATTGTTAACGGTGATGCTGACCCAGTTAACGCCATTGTTGGTCTGTTGATGCGTTTGGGGGTAGGTGCGACAATTGGTGCAATCGGTGGCTACTTGATGAGTTGGGTTTTCAAGTATGCCAGTTTGCTGTCGTTTGAGTTGAAAAATCTTGTAGTTTTGGCAATACTTTGGGGTCTGTTTTCTCTCGCCCAGACGATTCGTAGTGAATCGGGAGTGATGACAACAGTAGTAGCAGGAGCAGTATTTGCCAATTCTTCTGTACCGGAAGAACGTCTTTTACGCAGTTTTAAAGGGCAGTTAACAATTCTCAGCGTATCCGTTCTCTTCATTTTGTTAGCGGCAGATTTATCAATTGCCAGTGTATTTGCCCTAGGTTGGGGTAGTGTATTAACTGTTTTAGTTCTAATGTTTGTAGTGCGGCCGATTAATATTCTGGCTTGTACTTGGAACAGTAATCTCAACTGGCGACAGAAGTTATTTTTAAGTTGGGTAGCTCCTAGAGGGATTGTGTCTGCTTCTGTGGCTTCACTATTCGCAATTTTACTCACGCAACATGGGATAAATGGTGGTGATGCCATTAAAGCCTTAGTATTTCTGACCATCATCATGACAGTAGTTTGCCAAGGGTTAACCGCTGGCGGAATTGCCCAGTTATTACAAATTACTTCTAAGGATGCAACTGGAGTAGTAATTGTTGGTTGTAATTCCTTGAGTTTGTTAATTGCTCGCTTGTTTCAAGAACGAGGAGAGTCTGTGGTGATGATTGATACAGACCCGGAAAGTTGTGAAAAAGCCGCAGAGCAAAATATTCGCGTGATTGCTAGTAGCGCTCTCGATACCGGAGTTTTAGAAGAAGCCGGACTCGCTTCTATGGGTACTTTTGTGGCGATGACGAGTAACGGTGAGGTAAATTTTGTTTTGGCGCAACGTGCTGCTGAGGAATTTAATCCTCCCCGTGTGTTAGCTGTTTTTCCCCGTGATCCGCAGGCGAGTAATGGTGGAAATCAAAAAACTGTAAACCAAGCTTTTGTGACTGAATTAACAATTAAGACTTGGAATGAATACCTGAATGACGGACGCGTAAAGCTAGGAAAAACAACATTGGATACAGTCGATTTTGACAGCCAACAAGAGCGCATTCAAGAAAAAATTCGGACTGGGGTATTGCTACCACTACTATTAGAACGAGAAGAACGTCTACAAGTAATGCCAGCAAATCAAGACTGGGAAATAGGCGATCGCATTATTTATTTATTGCATGACCCCAGACCAAATCTGTTAAAACGCTTGTCGGGTGCTAGTCAATCCACACCCTTGGCTGTAGAAAAGTTACCAGAACTAGAAGAAGTTGCTGTACCAACTTTGGCTCAACTCTCTACTAGTGATGTTTCTGGAAGTTGATTTGACGCTGTATAAATTTGCTGTTCTTGCCACAGGAGCGCCAGTAAATGCACTACTGCTAGAACTAGGGTAGCCGTTGCCACAATATAACTGTGAATGGTGTAAAGATGTTCAACTGTGAGGGTGTTAATCGCTCCACCACCAGTCAGGATATTTCGCAGTTGTTCACCAATGAAAGGAATGGCTTCGATGGTTCCCAATTCAATGCTGAAACGCCAGTATCCTTCTTGCGTCCAATCAAGGAGCATAGCTGTCCAATCTAGCCCGATCGCACTTAAGGTAAGTAATATACCGCTAACCCAAGCTACAAGCCAACTCTGACTAAATTGCCGCCCTAAAAACATGACGACAATTTGCACCAAGGCGATCGCAATTAAACCATTACCTGCTATCTCATGGGTGCGGTAAAACAACCAGCCATAAGGCACTTGAGTATTAATCATTTTCAAAGAATTGTAAGCACCACCAGCTGTTGGTTCGTAATAAAAAGACAGCAAAATTCCAGTAGTGGTATAAATCAAGCACAGGGTCAGAATTACGACTGATAATACCGTTGCGAGTCGCTGCAAAATTCTATCAAACTGGGTGCTTTGCATATTCACCCCTCCTGTTCTTTATTAAATATGTATTTTTACTACATTTTAACTAAGAAATATTTATATTTGTTGCATTTATCAAAGATATATAAAATTTCTAAATTAAATATTTCGCCCAAATATTGAGTGGTTCTGGGGAGCCATACCAAATTCCAGGGCTTCTGGGTGAGTGTCTCACACCTTCAATAATTAGATTCTCTGCTCCTTCGAGGTGAGCAGATGCAATCGGAGTAATACCATCGCCCCAGGTGTTTCCTTGACCACAAGTTAATTGGTAACTGCTGTAGGCTAACCAGCTACCAGGCCGCCGTTCACCAAAAATAGTTTTGCCTGCAACACACACATAACGGACATTTTTGTAAAATGCTCCGGGATAGTTATTGGCTACAAAGTCGAGATTCCATCGCGTCCAGTGTTCTTGACTGATATGCGGAGTGCCTAAGGTGATGAGGGTAGCAATTAAAGGATGAGCATTCCAAACAGATGGTTGAGCTTGATTGCGGGGAGTGTAAGGTTTTTCTCCTAAATAAATCCGGGAAATCCAACCACCAGCTGAATGTCCAATTAGATTGATTTGTGTGGCTGGATATGCTTGTAATATTTGTTTAACAGTCTGGTCAAGCTTTTGTAAAATTGGTGTGACAGGTCTGCCACCAACAGTAGGAAGCCAATCACGCCGTCGCAATGGTACCGTGACTGTAGGAAACCCCAACTGTTTCAGGGATGTTTCTAGAGTCTGGTAAGCGATCGCGCTTTCTAAATATCCCGGCACAATAACTGTAGGTAACGGCATTTTGCAATTAAAGTGAAAATTTCATAGTGGCAAATGATGTCATTAAAATATCAGGAATTATGAAGACCTTGTTTGTCCTCATTTATTAGAGAAAAAGCAAACTTAGCCACAATTAGCTACTAACTGATGTGATACCATGTCATCTGTCGGCAAATTTTGACAGACAACAAGCTAACCATCTACTAAAAAATCTCAACTGACGGAAAAACAGTTATAGCGATAGTTGAGTCTGGTACAGTCTAGATGGATATATCTTTAGACCGATGCGTTCAGGCTCACTGCCAACTACTGTAATTGTCAGTTTAGAGTGCGTAAATATATACGCAACATACAAATTAGTGAAGTGATAACTATTTAAAGTTCGGATTTGCAAGTGCAACTAAAAAAGCTAAAATTGCGTCATTAAAAAATTAAACTTGACCAAAAATCTAACTCTTGTCATTTTGAGTTATACCCAAGAAGTTATTCTTTTTAAAGGCTGCATTTTGTACCACCAAGATAATATTGATTTGCTAATTAACTGCAACTGAGCCGAGTGAACGATAACAGCTATGTCTTACGTCTCCCTGCTAAAAAATATACCTGAAATTTTAAGCCAGCCAACTGGAATTGCCGCTATTGCCTCAATTGGTATTCATGGCGCTATTGCATTGATTGTGCCATTGATGCCAGTAGATCCAAATAAAGCTAAAGATACAGCATCTTCAAAATCAGTAGGCATTTTGGAATTAAGCCAAGCTGATCAAAATCGTTTACCCCAAACTCCAGGTACAACTCAGTTTGCTGTGCAACCACAATTACCTAGATTTTCGCAGCAACAGCAACTAGCACTACAGCCACAAGTACCTCCATCTTTTAATGGCCAGACAACTGTACTGCCTCCGCTACCACCATCTAGTTATACACAGTCAGTACTGCCATCATTACCTACAACTTCTAACAACTACCGTATTTCCTCATTGCCTACAAAGCAGTCTTCACAAATTCCTAGACAAGATTTTCGATTTGACAATTCCGGTTTTAAAGCTGGGAACCAAAAATTTACTGCATCAATTCCTAATTTTGATGACAAGCCTGTAATTCCACAGAGAACACAACCACTTCCAGTAGAAAATCTCCCAGATCTACCTCCAGCAACAATACCGCCGGAAATACTCAATAGCCCAATTCCCAGTCCAGCCTCTAGTTCAAATACTACAACGGCAAATAACAGAATTACTCCCCAGCCTATACAGCCTGAGCCTGAAAATAATATAGCAGTTACGCCAAACCGGACTTTAGCCCCTGGTATTGCTCAAACGCCGAAGGCTGGAGATCATACAACTTCGTCAACAGCAAGCCTTCCCCCTTTAAAGCCAATAACAACGCCTAGTTTGCCTACAAAAGCTGCCAACCAGACGCTGATAGCTCAAGCAGAATCTTACGCAGAACTGAGAAAAGCACTCCAGCAGCAATACCCTAATTCAGAAGAAAAAGGGGTCATTCGGGATACAGTGGCTGTGAGTAAGGCTGGTGTGGAAGGTACAGTTTTAGGCGTTTTAGTAGTAGATCCTGATGGCAAAGTATTGGATATCAAATTTCAAGACAAATTACTTTCTCCAGCACTGCAATTAAAAGCAAGGCAATATTTCAATGCTAAGTCTTTAAAAGGAGAGAAAACAATTAGTCGTTATCCATTTAATCTGCTGTTCCAAGACGGGAGCAAAACTGCTGGGGGTAGCTCACAGACAATACAGACACCAGTAGGTACAACTCAACCGACAACAAGTAGCCAGCCAATAATTATTCCAGGTAATAGTAATCAGCTAAAACCAAATCCAGCAGTGACAGCTAAACCTGATAACATTGAGCCAACATCATCATCTACATCAATAACTAATACCAATCAGCAATTGTCTTCTCAAAAACCTGACCGTCAACTAATTCAAAAGTTACGCGATGTCAGGGAAAAAAGAGAAAATGCTAACTCGGAAAAATAAAGTAGCGATCGCTCTCATTTCACAGTAGCAAAATAAAATTATCGGTAGGGTGGGCATTTTCAGTAAAACTTTCAATCACACTAAAATATAGTGATGAATGCTCACCTTTCAGATACAGGAGTTTAGATAAATGCGCTATGGATAAAACATAGTCTAATTTGCCAATTGAACGCTTTTGAATATGCAACAAAAAGCAAAAATGTTGATTTGGCTTAGAAATTGGGAATTTTAAACGTAGTAGGTTATTACCTTAATTTTCCCTTGTAGCGGTTATGAAAAAGCCAAATTTCCTGGATTCTATCAAACAGCAGCAAAATTTATACTGGCCTGTATGGTTTCCTTATCCTAGTTCTTGGTTTAGAGCCTTTATTTTAGTTATTCTAGCTTTTCCTGGAACAGGTTTAATAGTTTTTGGATTAGTGGGAATAATTATATCGATTTTAGGAAATAGCCCTGTACTTTTAATTTTATCTATTTTTGTTGGTTTATTATTACCAACTATTGTTTTAACATTTATATACCATATTAGTTGGTTTATTTGGCGAAAAAAAGAATTAAATAACAAGTTACCTAAATGGATACCTAGTTCAAATAGCTTGTGGGCTGGTTTCTATGGGAGCATTGTAATGTCATTATCTTTTTTGGTAATACTTACTATTTTTACACAATTAGCATTTTCAGATTGCCGAGTATACTATGAAATCTCAGGTGAATTAGGAAGTTGTGCTGGGCGTTTAACAGGAAGAGCAACAAAAATTATGTTGGGTAGTATTGAAAATACTAATTTTATAAGCAGACCTTGGTTCGTGGTTTGGGTTGTCTCAGCATCCTATCTATATCAGCTAGAATATTTAGTTAGGAAATATTTAATTAGTAAATTTAAAATTCAATCCCAGAATTCTCAATATGGGCATAGAAACTATAGTGTTGATAGTACAGATAAAGAAATAGATAGATTACGCGGAGACTTAGGCCTAACCCAAATGAAAAAAGGGAGACAAACGCAAGTTAATATATCTCCACAATACCGAAATAATTATCAAAAAGCGAAAATTATTAATGGTAAATTTTTAATATTTTTACTAATTTGCTTACTTGTAATAGGAATATTTTTACTAGCAAAATTTACATATCTTAAAGAGAATAGACCATTTTTTATAACTTCTCAAGTGCCGTCTATAGAACCATCGATAAAAGAAATTGTACCTCAATCAGATAATTTCCGTGGGGCGGTAAATCAAGCAATCAGTGCAGCTAACTTGACGCAATCAGCTAAATCTCAAACAGAATGGCAAAACATTGTCAAACAATGGGAAGCTGCTATATCAATGATGCAATCAGTACCTTTATCTAGTCCTAATTATGAAATAGCGCAGCAAAAAATTATTGAATATCAGCGTAATCTTAGCTATGCTCAAAAAAATGCTACTAATAGTAAGTAAGGCAAAAAGATACTAGTTACTTTCGAGTTTAGATTTAATCATTTAAATAAAGTTGTGTTGCGTGGAATATCTTCAACTGCAACAGCTTTTCATCTCCTAACTGCTGTGAAAAACTGGGTTTGAAGGGAATGACTTTTAAACTGCGGATGATCTCTTTTGCTACAGCTTTTGCTAACAGTGGCGGTACAGAATTACCGACTTGGCGGAAACCATGCCATTTGGTGATATGAAATCTAAACCAGTCTGGATAAGAATGGAGTCGTGCGGCTTCCCTAACTGTGATGCAACGGGGTGTAAAAGGATGAATTGGTCGTGGAGAAGTAAATGAACCTCTGTATCTATCTGTTCCGGCTCTTAAAGTATTGCAAACACCAGCCGGATGTAGTTTATGGAAGCGACTAATGGGTTCTCGTTCGCCTTGGAGAGTTTCTTGAAAGCGTTGAATAGTGGTAGGTGAGTGTTTTGTTCGGAAACTCGAAGAAAGAATCCGGGCATCGAATTGGCGATCGCAGGCATAATTATCTGCTAAAGTGCTGATACCGCGAAGTATCATGGCATAATCGCTAGATTTGCCATACTCAGCAAATACCCAATCTTTTTCTAATAAGTCTGAGTAATTTTCCACTTCTGGGATATCACCAATCGCATCCCACACTGTTGGACTCAGTGGTAAGGAATTTTTTTTGATTAACTGATTTGGCTTGGCTATTTGGGTAATTGGCTGGGGATACTTTGGTAATTTGACATCTTGTCTAGCTCCCAACAAAAACAAGCGCTCACGGGACTGTGGTACACCGTAGTGAGCAGCGTTGAGAACTTGATAATTTTCTTCTACCTGATAGCCGTGAGATTGGAATTCACTAATTAAACTTTTGAGGATTTGTTTGTGTTCGCCAACAGTTATACCGCGAACGTTTTCCATCACAAAATATTTTGGTTGTAATTCTAATACCAAGCGATGAAAGTGAAATACTAGAGAATTTCGCGGGTCATCAAAAACCCGTTTACCCATAAGTGAGAAGCCTTGACAGGGACTACCACAAATAACTGCATCAATTTCGCGATCGCCTATTTTTGCACGCTGGCGAATTTCTTCTCCTGTGGTATCTTCTACACTCTTGCACAACACTGTACAAGAAGGAAAGTTAAATTCGTGTGTGGCGCAGTGAATGGGGTCAATTTCTACGGCTGCCAATACATCAAAGCCAGCTTGTTCAAAGCCAAGGCTCATACCACCTGCGCCTGCGAACAAATCAACTGCGATTGGTCGTCGTTTTTTCATTAAGTACTGAGTGCTGAGTGCTGAGAAGCCACTGCGTTGGGAGGGTTTCCCGACTTGTACCCCTACGGGGAAGCAAGCTACGCGCAACGTCTCCGATTAGGAGAAGCAAGTGGCGTTGCTGAGTGAAAAACTCACTACTTCAGACTTTATACTTCATCCTTCATACTTTATTGAGCATTTGCAAAATTTCTTGAGCAGCGCGATCGCATACACCGACTTCTCCTAAACATTGTCGCATTTGGGCATAGTCTGTCAATGTCTGCTGTCGGCGTTCAGGATTCAGCAATAACTCCATCGCTGCTTGAGTGATATTTTCTGCTGTAGCTTTTTCTTGTAATAACTCTGGCACAATTTCCTTCATCACCACTAAGTTTACTGGTGAAGCAAAGGGAATAGAACCTTTGAGGAGTTTCCGCGCAATCCACACTGTAAGGGCATTCAGACGATAAACCACAACTTGCGGCACATTCAACAGCGCCAGTTCCAGGTTAACTGTGCCAGATTTTGTAATGGCGAAATCAGCAGCAGCAAACACTTCTTTTTGTTGACCAGATACAATTGTCGCTTGCAAACCGTAACTTTGAATTGCAGCAGCAATTGGTTCTCTAAAGCTGTCTAAAGATAAGGGAATCCAAAAGTGAGCTTGGGGTAATTTAGCTTGAATTGTCTGAGCCGCTTGAAAAATTATGGGTAAAAGATATTTGAGTTCTTGCTGACGAGAAGCGGGGAGCAGTGCGATCGCAATTTGTTCTGGTGCAATTCCCAATGTGGTACGCGCCGCCTGACGATTGGGTGCGTCCTGCATTCGATCAATTAACGGATGACCTACCCAGCTAACATTTCCCCCATTTTCCCGATAATAACGCCCTTCTTCGGGGAAGATGGCCAAGAGTTTATCTGTAAATCCCACAATTCGAGATGTATTCTGTAAACTCATTGACCAAACCCACTCTTGGGGAGCAATGTAATACACCACTGGCACATCAGGCAGATTATTCTGCATGTAAGTGCCGATACCCAGGTTTGGCCCCATGTAATCAATCAGCACAACCAAGTCGGGCGGGTTTTGCTTGAGATAGGCGATCGCTTTTCGTTGTACTAATAGAGTTGGTACAATATATGGCAGAGATTCTAAAAGACCCATTGAGCCAATACCACTGGTATTGCCTAAAATTGTTGCTCCTGCCTTGGCCATTTTCTCACCACCAAGGGCAACAATTTCTAATTTCCACCCAGCAGCAGCCGCTTGGCGTTGCATGGCTGTAATCAACAGCGACCCTTGCAAATCGCCAGACACCTCGCCAGTGCTGATAAATATCCGCATTTGATAATTTAAAATTTTGTAAAAATTTTAGATATAAAAGCTGAGAAATTAGGAGTTACTTAGTACCAATTTAAACATTGATTGAGATAACTGGATTTATCAAACCTACATTCTCAATCCAAAATCTCAAATCCAAAATTGTATAACCCCTAATTTCCCGTCACTAACTTAAGACTCATCACTAGCGCTAGAAGCTCTACCTTTACCCGGAATTAAACCGCGTCTTCCTGGCATTTGCGATAGAAGGATAAAGCGGCGTAGGTGCTGTAGTTCTTCTGTATCTCCTAACTGTTCTAACTGTTCTAATGCTTCTTTGAAAGTCAAGCCAGAACGGTAGAGAATGCGGAAAGCTTTTTTGAGCATTTGCAGGTCACTGGCTGTCATCCCAGAGCGTTTGAGTCCTACCAAGTTGAGGGTTCTTACGCGTACAGGATTGCCTTCAACTAGCATATATGGCGGTACGTCGCGGTCAATCCTTGACATTCCACCGACCATTGAATGCCTACCGATATGAACAAATTGATGAACTCCCAACACTCCACCTAGTCTGGCACGAGACTCGATATGGACATGACCGGCTAAGGCCACTGAGTTAGGAATAACTACATGGTCTTCAATTATGCAGTTGTGTGCAACGTGGACATAAGCCATCAGCAAGTTATTACTGCCGATAATTGTGGCTTCTCCCTCACCTGTGGCACGATTAATGGTGACATATTCCCGAATTAAGTTATCGTCACCAATTTTGACCCAGGTAGGTTCTCCCACAAATTTGAGATCCTGGGGTTCCATACCGATAGCTGCACCTGGAAAAATCTGATTTCGCGCCCCAATTTCACAAGGCCCTTCTAGCACTACATGAGCGCCAATAATTGTTTCAGGGCCAACTTTGACATGCGCTCCAATCACAGCATAGGCACCGACTTGCACTGTAGGGTGGAGTTCCGCTTTAGGATGAACTACAGCCGTTGGATGAATAAGAGTCTTCAAGGGTGAATCTCCAGAACTGTCTTGAGAAGCCAGCGCTTTGTGGCAACTGGTGTTGCTGAATTGTGATAACTTCAGCTGTCGAAAGTGTGTTGGGCGAAGCAAGTTAAGTGTGTTCGCGTAGCATCTCGTCCGAGAGGGCAGCGAAAATCAAGAAATTTTCAAATACTATTGTGGACAATTGTTGACTTGTTATCCTTTTTCAGGATTGAGTTTAGGTACATCACGGTTGTACTTAGACACTCCAACAAGTTGTTAACCAACTAAAGAAAACATCAATTCGCCTTCAGCGGCGAGTTGTCCATCAACTTCGGCCCGAGCTTGCATCTTCCCAAACCGACGTTGTTTGATACATAACAGTTCCACTGTCATGATTAGTTGATCTCCAGGAACAACTTGACGGCGGAAGCGGGCTTTATCGATACCAGCAAATACAAACAGTCCACCTGCATTGTATTCTGGCAATTGTGTTAACACAATTCCGCCTACTTGTGCCATTGCTTCAACAATTAGCACTCCTGGCATAAGTGGTCTACCGGGGAAATGTCCTTGAAATTGAGGTTCGTTAATAGTAACATTTTTAACGCCTACAGCCACTTTTCCTGGTACATAGTCAATAATTTTGTCTACCAGTAAAAAGGGATAACGATGGGGTAACAACTGCTGAATTTCTTCAGAGGTGAAGGTTTTTTTCACTTCAGATACAGTTGGAGTTTCTGTGGCAATAGATGAGGATGCGATCGCATCGCTACTATTTACTTCTGCAAGAATTGACATTGGCGGTTTGTGTGACTTTGACTAGAAAAATTTAAGTGGGATGGCGCTGAAACCCCCTCAGATTTTGTCGGTGGGATTTTGCTGTGCTGCTAAAATCCTTTGCGCGAGTTGAATATGTAAATTGTGGCTGGCTTTATACGCTAAGAAATGTGCTTGCGGGAAAATTCCCAATAAACTCAAATCTCCTACTAAATCCAATATCTTATGACGGACTGGCTCATTTGCAAATCTTAATGGCGGATTTAGCCATCCTTCCGAGCCGCAAACGAGCGCATTATCCAAGCTGCCACCTTTGATTAATCCAGCTTGTTGTAAGTATTCTATTTGATGTAATAAACCAAAAGTCCGTGCTGGTGCAATTTCTGCCGCAAAGCTTACAGCAGCTTCATTAACATCATTGGCCAGCAACCAACTGTGCCATTGATTCCCAATTGCAGGTAAATCAAAATCAATCCCATAACTAAAGCGAGTTTCGGCTGCTGGGATGGCACCAACAAAAGCATCTTGTTGATAAATCCAGATTGGTTCTTTGACTACCAAGTTTTCTTGATGATCATCTACTGATTGTGGTTGTAAGCCAACTTGAGCAATGCTGGCTGCCCAAAGCTGTGCTGAACCATCCAATAGCGGCACTTCTGGCCCGTCGATTTCAATGCGGGCATTATTCACACCCATACTTGCTAATGTTGCCAACAAATGCTCAACTGTCCGAACAGATGCTTCACCTTTGCCCAATTGAGTTGAGAGAACAGTCTCATTAACTGCTGCAATTTGGGCAGGAATAATTGGTAAATCAGGTAAATCTACCCGCACAAAATAACGCCCACTATTTGCTGGGGCTGGTAATATCCGCACATTGGTAGTAATACCGCTATGTAAACCAACTCCTGTTTGGTAGACTTCCCCTGTGATGGTGTGTTGTTGCATCGGCAAAAATTTAATACACCTTAATAAATAGTCAAGGGTTAGGGGTCAAGAGTCAAGAGTCAGTGGTCAAAGGTCAATAATTGAAAACGATTGACTATTGACTATAGACAATTGACTTTTGACCAACTTAAAATCTTTCGCCAATGCCGAAATTGATGCGGCTGTCACCATCATCGTTAATACCGTAGTCAATCCGAATTGGCCCCAAAGGTGATTGCACGCGCACACCCAGACCATAACCATAGCCAGTCCCATTTTTGTTGAGGACTTCCGCCGCCCTAGTATTGGTACCTAAGTCACTGCCAAAATCCACAAAGGCTGCACCGCTAACGATAGAAAATACAGGGAAGCGATACTCTAAAGTTGCTTGCACGTAACTGCGGCTGCTGGCTAGTGTACCTTCTTCATAGCCGCGCACAGAATTACTACCACCCAAAGTAAAGGCTTCGTAAGGGGGTAAGTCACCCAGGATAGTTCCGCCTTGAATGTTAAAAGCTAGGGTTTGTGCGCCTTTAGTAAAGTTAAGCAGTTTAACGGGTATGTATTGGCTATAACTCCCCCGTAATCGAGTGAGTAAAATATTACCTAGTCCTACTGGAACTGACTGATCAACTCCAAAGCGGAGGAAAGAACCACTAGTAGGTTGTAGGGCATTGTTACGTCGATCGCGCTGCGTACCCAATTGTAATAGCAATAAATCGTCTTGACCTTCCCCCGAAAAGCTCAAGGGAATTAATTCTCCAGCTACTCCATTTGTGTATACTGTCCCAAATCTTCTGAGATTACCATCAGCATCGCGGGTGGAAACTCGTTGATATTGCAAACCAGCTGAAGCTGTCCATTCTGCACGTTCGTAGGGATTATTAGATAAGGGGCGGGTAAAGGTAACACCACCACCTAACCGCAGTACACGGGGGCGATCGCCATCTGTGTCTCCGGCTCTAAAAGTTTCCACGTTGTCATCTGTGCCTTCATATACCAAGGAAATGGAACTACGCCGGAAAATGTTAGCTGTGTAGGAGGTACGGTAAGGGTCGCCAGCAATCCAAGGGTCAGTGTAGCGCAAATCAAACAGTAACTCCCTTGTTCCCACCTGTACTTCTGCACCTAATTTTTGGTTTCTCCCGTTGAGGTTTTGCTGTTGATAGCTTACCGTACCAAATAATCCACTGGCAGAACTAATACCAGCCCCTGCGGCGATCGAACCACTACTCCGTTCGGCTACATTGACTACCACATCTACTTTACTGGGGTCGGTACCAGGATCTAGGGAAACATTCACATCTTCAAATAATCCCAGTCCATATACCCGTTGCAAGTCTTTTTGTACTGTATTTCTGTTAAATACTTGTCCTGGTTTTAATTCTACTTCGCGTTTAATAATATACTCTTGTGTCCGACCCCGAATTGGTCTACCCTGATCGTCTGTTTCTTGACCTTCTTTGTTGCGGAATCGGACTTTAATATTTTCCACTACGCCTTCTGCTACTTGCAGAGTTACAACTCCATTTTCCGCAACTTGGGGCGCACCAATCACATTGGCTAACACATAACCTTGGTCTTGATAGCGTTTGGTTAAGGTTTTGATGCCTTCTTGTAAATCTCGCAAGTTGAGTATCTTACCATACTGATCTTTAAAAACTTCATCCGCCGTGCTGGCTGGCAGAACCGAAGCAACACCAGTCCCAGGATTAGCTTCGACTTGCACTTTTGTCAGTACGGGGTTGGGCTGAACAACAAAGCTGACTCGCACGCCCAAAGGTGTATCTTCTGGTAATGCTTGAACGTTGGAAAAGAAACCTGTACCAAAGATAGAATTAATATCTTCTTGCAATTGTGTGCGGGTGGTTGTTCGCCCTGGTTGAGTCCGAATGACCTGATAAACTTTTTCTTCTAATTCTGGTGTTAATTGTCCTGTCTGAGGCCTCACTACTACTTCTGAGACTAACACCCTTGGTTCTGCTGTTTCGGTAGCGCCATTCGGCTGTGTATTCCCTGGAGATGTAGGAAATGCTGGTTCTATCGTTGGCGGGTTGGTGTTCTCTGGTTGAGTATTATTTGGCTGAGTATTACCTGGAGATGCGGGTTCTATTGTCGATGGAATGGTATTTCCTGGTTGAGTGTTACTGGGAGTTGTAGGAAATGCTGGTTCTATCGTTGGCGGGATGGTATTCTCTGGTGCAGGTGTCGGTTGGGTAGCTGGAGATGAATTATCTGGAACGGTAGTTGGCTGTTGAGTATCAGGATTAGGAATTGTTTCTGGAGTTTGGGCAATTGTTGGTACTGTTAATGTGGGTACTATTACCTGTGGTTTGAGTTTTACCGCTGACTGTGTTGGTAAAAGTTTCACAGACTGAGGTTGAGTATCTTTAAGTACCTTAGCCTCTGTAGAGTTGCTCGCAGATTTTAAACTTTCCCTTGCTGAACTTTGGCCTGCGTCCTTCTCTTGTGGCTGACTTGTCGAGGGTTTGACAAATTTAGCTGTCTGTTGTAACCCTTCAGCAGTTTGGGCATTTGCTCTGAGAGAGCCACTTAATGGCGCTGCAATTGCTACAGCTGCTACTAATATAGGAGATAAACGCATTTTATATTCCTCTTCACTTCCGCACACAATCACACACTAGTTACTTAGTCATTAGTCATTGGTCATTTGTCCTTTGTCAAGACCAATGACCAATGACAAGGTATCTCAGTTTAATTTTTACTGTCTACTGTTTGTAGCACTCGTTGTAAAACCTCTTGGTAAGCGTCTTCTACATTTCCCAAATCTCGGCGGAAGCGGTCTTTATCCATTACCCGGCGGTTAGGGTCAGTTTCTGCTGTGTCCCACAAACGACAGGTATCTGGACTAATCTCATCTGCCAGGAGTATCTGCTGCTGTGAATCTAAGCCGAATTCTAGTTTGAAGTCTACTAGGGTAATGCCACATTGCTGCCAAAAGCTACGCAGAAATTCGTTGATTTGCAATGCTAGATTCTTAATTATGTCTACTTGTTCCGCTGTAGCTAGTTCCATCAAGAGTAGGCGATCGCTTGTCAGCAACGGGTCTCCTAATTGATCGTTTTTGTAATAAAACTCAACCATTGGCTGTTTTAAAACTGTCCCTACTGGTAAACCTGTTTGTTGACTCAGGCTACCAGCCGCAATATTTCTCACAACTACTTCTAACGGTAAAATCTTAACGGCTTTTACCCGCATTTGATGGGGGGCTGGGCTGTCAATAAAGTGGGTTTTAATCCCATTGGCTTCCAATTTTTTAAATAATTGGCTAGAAATAATACAGTTAATTCTTCCCTTGTCAAGGATACTTCCACGCTTTTGGGCGTTAAAAGCAGTGGCATCATCTTTAAAATCAGCCAACAAGACTTCTGGATTATCTGTTGTATAGAGGATCTTTGCTTTGCCTTCGTAGAGCTTGGAATGAACAGACATGGTAGGAGGTAAACTTTTCAGCACTGGGAGACTTGTGTCCTTTCGGGCTTAACCATTTTATCTTTAGTTAACAAAGATTAGCCAATCAATTGTAAGTGAGCAATGAATAGGATTCAAAATAAATGATTAAATAATATTTGCGGGTTTTCTACAGTAGCTTTCTATAAAGATTACTGAGTATTTACCCGTAAATCTTGTTACTATCTCTATAACTCAATTTATTGCTATAAAAGCTGGTTTACTTAGACTTCCTTAAAAGTAAAATAAAATGCCTCATAAAATTGTTTATGACCTCTGTTGAGCCATAAAAAAGTAACAGTTGGTTCATTAACTGCCACTAGCCAACTACATCAAGTTTTGGTTAAGATTAATTACCCAAAGCTGATTCTCAGATATATAGTATATAACCTCTAGTAGAGGTAAATTACCCAGAAAGACATTACACTTTGACTGTAGATTTTTTTACCAATCAACCTAATTTTTTCTCTTTTAAATAAAAAATAGTATAAAATATGACTCAGTAAAAAGCTATTTAAAATATTAGGTATTTAATTGGAGAGAATGTTAATTAGCAATTGGCACAAGGGTAAACTATTAGCAATTCAGCACAACTATTGTTTTTATATCAATGCTGATTAAGCTTTTTTGCCTTGAGACACAAGATATGTGCATAAGTGATTGCTTAAAGTCAGATATTAAAACAATAACGGAGTTTCATAAGTGGAGCATCGGATAGTGGACAAAGATGATTTTCTTTACCCTCATGGCCGCTATTATGGCCATGTCAAACCAGAAAACTTAGTCTTTAATGCAAATCTTCAAGAATTTGCTCAGAAAGTTAGTTATGTTTGTAGCTTAGAAACAGGTGGAAAAATTCCCCCAGAAGCAGCCTATGAACAAATTAGAGTTTTGTGGAAACAATTAAAGCAGAGTAAAAAACAGTTACAAATTGGCGAGAATCCTTTTAAAAATGAAGGAGGCGAAGCTGAAGATTCATAGGAAAAGAAAGAATAAATAAATAGTAAGAAGCAAAAAAATAATTTTTACTTATTACGTAATAAAAAATAAACCAGCTTTTGTCATATAGTACACAAATTACGCCTTTATTTGCTGACAATTGTCCAAACACCATCCCAAGAATCTGGCGGTGGTGTTTTGTGATAATTATGAGCGCGTTCTAAATGAATTTCTACAGCTTGGTCTTTGGGTCGAATATGTTTAGCGGCGGTAAAATAAGCGATCGCCCCGGCAAAATCCCTGGCTAAATAAGCAGCCCGACCATTATGATAGTGAAATAAAAACTCTTGGGTATCAGCATCCAGGGGAGTTTGGCGATCGCCAATTAACTCATAGATATTAACTGCTTGGTGTTTACCTTTGACGCGAATTTGATCCAACTGACGCACCCAAATGCGATCGCTGCATAATTGGTAGGTAAATTCGCTCAAAATAATATCGCAGCCATATTCTTTAGTTACGGCTTCTAAACGGGCGCTTAAGTTGACACTATCACCAATCACGGTGTAGTCCATACGTTTGTGAGAGCCAATATTACCGGAAACCACTTCCCCAGAACTAATCCCAATCCCAATGCGAATTTGTGGCTGTTCCTGAATAATCCGCCGTTGGTTAAATTCTTCGAGACGTTGGCGCATCTCTAAAGCTGACTGTATCGCTTGCCAAGCATGGTTTTCTGTGAGTGGAAGCGGCGCACCAAACACGGCCATTAAAGCATCACCAATAAATTTATCTAAAGTGCCTTCATAATTAAAAACTGCTTCCACCATTGTTTCAAAATACTGGTTTAGCAGCGAGACTACTGCCGCCGCCCCCAAATTTTCTGTCAAAGTGGTGTAACCACGAATATCAGAAAATAAGACAGTCACATCCTTGCGTTCACCCACCATCAAAGCATCTTCCCCTACAGCCATAACTTGTTCAGCTACATGGGGAGTGAGGTAACGATACATTGTCGTTTTCAGGCGTTTTTCTTGACTAATATCTTCTAAAACCACCAAACCGCCCCTGACTCCCCCTTCTGGGTTAGTGAGGGGATTAACAGTCAAATTAATACTGCGTTCTAACTGTTCTACTTGATTAGCTGGAATTAATTGGGATGGAGGAGTTAACAGTAAATTCCAAGGAATAAACAAATCAGGGTTAGTGCGATCGCGGACTGTTAAGATTAACTGGTGAGTCATCGCAGTTTGACCAGATGCAAACCCGTTTTGTAACGGTAACGGAAGTTGATCCGCGTCCTGAATTTCGTTACTCACTCGCCCTTCTAAAGTCAGTGCTTCATATAAACCTACCATCAGACTTTGCTCTGGGACATAATATCTCGCACCTGATGTTAAACTATCTTCTAAACGCATTTGTAAATTTTCAATTGGCACTACTTCCCAAACAAAGCGACCAATTAAGTTTTGTTCCCATAATAATTTATTGCTTTTGTTATTAGCATCTCCTAAAGGACAACCTAATAACTCTAAGGCGGCATCATTAATTGTGACAATGCGACCAATCATATCAGTAGAAATTACCGCATCAGAAAGACTTTGCAAAATGTCTTTTTGGTACTGTTTTTCTAGCAGGACATTTTCAAACAATCGCGCATTTTCTAATGCTATGCCTGCTTGAATATTAAAAGCCCGCATAAACTCTTCATCAGAAGCTGTGAAACTGCCTTTTTGCTTATTAATTAGCTGTGTTACCCCAATTAATTCGTTAGCAGAATTAAACACTGGCAAACATAAAATATTCCGAGTTACATAGCCAGTTTTTCTATCTGTACTGGGGTCAAAGCGGGGGTCTTTATAAGCATCAGGAATATTTAATGCGTCCCCTGTAGATGCCACATAGCCAGCAATCCCACGATTTGCCGGCATCCGAATTTCAAGATAATCTGTTGGAGCCGCAGCCGCTGCTACCTTTGTCCAAAGTTCACCCATTTCTTTACGATACAAAAATAGCGTACTGCGGTCTGCCTGCATTAAAATTCGGGCTTGCTCCATGACTATTTGCAAAGTTGCTTCTAAATCTAAACTTTGCCCTAGTGTTTGAGTAGCACGTAACAGTGCTGTAGCGCCTCGTTGATTGCGGGCTGCTACATAAAAAGACTGACAGGTTTCTAAAATAATCCCAATAGAAGCAGCAAAATCTCGAAAACAGTTTTCATCTTCATGATTAAAAGGAATGTCGCCTTCTTTATTTGCTAGTTGGACTACAGCAACAGTTTGACTTTTGCTACTCACAACCGGCATACATAAAATATTACGAATTCTGTAGCCCATTTGCTTTTCTAGATCTGGGCTAAATAGGGGATGAGTAGCAGTTTCAGAAATATTCAAGTATTGGCCTGTACTCGCAACATGACCAGGAATTCCTACATTAATTGGGGTTCTAATTTCTAAAAATTTTTGGCTATTATCTTGAGGAACTTTTGACCACAACTGACCTTTATCATAGTCAACTAAAAAAATAGCTGTGTGTTCTGCTTGCAAAATTTGGCCAATTTTCAAAGTGATTGCTTCTAATACCTTTTCCAACATAGTTTCTAGAGCTTCATTATTGATTAATTCAATCGCTCTGAGAAATTGTTGAAACTCCGCTGTTATAAAATCTAGTAGACAAACAAATTCGTTAACAGAAAGGTCTTTAACGCGACGCAGTAAAGCGTGGGTGCGATTAACTTGCGTAAGTTCGGTTAATGTAGCCAAGACGCTACCAGGATTGGGAAGAGTCATGGGAATTTTAGATTTTAGATTTTATAGCAGGAGGCAGGAGGCAGAAGGCAGGAGGTAAGAGGTAAAATTTTTAGACTACAAAAAAGCCTTTTTATATCGCCCAATTGGGTTTAAGTTTCCCAGCAAATCAAAGATTTTACCAGTCTTTTATGAGAGGCTGGTCGAAATCCCTCTCCCATCAGCTTCCTGCCTCCTGCGTTTTAACTCCTGTCTCCATTTAAACTGCTGCTGTTGGCTGTTTTGCCAAGACTATTTTTTGATAGTAATCTTGCAGCTGACTTGTGGCTGCTGCCCATCCCCACTTTTCTGCTTCTTTACGAGCATTTTGACGAATGATATCTCGTTCTTGTTGATTTTCCAAGAGGCGAATTGTGGCAGAAATGGCATCTTGAATGTCAGCTTTGGGGTCAAAGAGATATCCATTTACACTATCTGTCACGATATCAGGAATGCCCCCAGAACGGGCAGCAACGACTGGACAGCCGGCGGCCATTGCTTCTAATAAGACTAACCCCAGAGTTTCTGTCCGAGAAGGAAAGATAAAAGCATCCGCACTAGCAAAAGCAGAACCTAATTCTCGTCCTATAAGGTAGCCGACAAAATTTGTGTTTGTCCCAGCAAAGTATTTTTCTAAGGCTTGGCGATGGGGGCCATCTCCCACTAATGCTAATCGAGCTTGGGGAATTGCTTTTAAAATGGGTTTAATACGTTCAATTTCTTTTTCGGCAGACAGGCGACCAACATAAAGCAACAAGGGACTTTCGGGATGGTTTTGCGAAAGAAGCGATCGCATTTCCCAACTTGCTAAATCAGGGTGAAATAATTCTGTATCAACTCCCCGCTGCCATAAATCTACTCGTTCAATGCCATGTGATGACAGTTCTTCCATCATGGCTGTAGAGGTACAAAGATTCAACAATGCCTGATTATGTGCGCCTTTGAGCAATTCCCACAATAATCCTTCTAACATTCCCAAACCATAATGTTGGAGATATTGCGGTAAATGGGTATGGTAAGAAGCTACTAAAGGTAGTTTCAAAAGTTTGCTATAAAAAATGCCTGATAATCCTAGAACGGCTGGATTGACAACATGAATCAAATCTGGCTGGAATTCTTCTAAGGCATAACCAATTGCTGGTCGAGGTAGCGCCATTTTTAACTCTGGATACAGAGGCAAAGGAAAGCCAGTAACGCCGTAAACTTTCGCTCCTTTGTGTTCTGTAATTCCACCTTCAGGGGCGATGACTAAAACTTGATTTCCATGACGTTGGAGATGGTCAACTGTATGACGTAAGCGTGTAACGATGCCATCAACTTTTGGCAAAAATGTTTCGGTGAATAGGGCTATTCTCATAAAAAATTAGTCCAGGCAGATAATCCCAGCTTTTTGTGGATTTCGCTATCAAAAACAGGGTAAACCTTCTCCTGTGGTGTAATCAATTCTGCATCGTTACAATTTAAGTTTTATCTCTGTTGTGTGACAACGTAACGAGAAATCACTGGAGGCTAGTGATTGACCAAATAGAAATCTGGTTGTTTCACCAGCCTCATAGAGTTTTCACCTACTTTCTATGCCAAGAAACTTTTGGCAAAATTTGCTTTTTATCAACTCGTTGCTGATACTTGACGGCAAAGTTCAGCAGTGAATCAAGTAATGAATCTGAGAGGTAGTGAGGCTGTAAACCGAGGTCAAGCAGTTTAGTATTTTTAGCGTTGAAGTAATGTTCTTCTTTCTCCACTCTAGGGTTATCTATGTTGTTGATGTCGACATTCAACCCCAAGGAGTTACCTGCTTTTTTCACCATCAATGCCAAGTCCCCAACGCTAAATAGTTCGGTAAATTGGTTGAAGACGCGGAATTCTCCAGGTTCAGCGGGATTGGCGATCGCTAATTCCATACAGCGGACTGTATCCCGAATATCCAAGAATCCGCGAGTTTGTCCACCTTTACCATACACAGTTAAGGGATGACCAATGGCAGCTTGAATACAGAATCGGTTTAATGCTGTACCAAAAACCCCGTCGTAATCTAGGCGATTAATCAACAGTTCATCCATTCCCGTTTCTTCGGTCAAGACCCCATAAACCACGCCTTGATTTAAGTCAGTGGCACGCAATCCCCAAATCCGACAAGCAAAATGGATATTGTGGCTATCATGCACTTTGCTTAAGTGGTACATTGAACCGGGCTGCTTGGGATAAGGCAAGGTATCCTTGCGCCCATTGTGTTCAATGGTGATATACCCTTCTTCAATATCAATGTTGGGTGTACCATATTCACCCATTGTTCCCAACTTGACTAAGTGACAGTCTGGGAAATCTTCACGCATGGCATACAGCAAGTTGAGTGTGCCAACAACGTTATTGACCTGTGTAAGAACTGCATGTTCGCGGTCAATCATGGAGAATGGTGCAGAACGCTGTTCGCCAAAATGCACGATCGCATTTGGCTCAAATTGATGTAAAGCTTTTTGCAGAAATTCGTAATTAGTGATATCGCCTACGAATAGGTCGATAGATTTGCCGGTCAAATCTTGCCAGCGCTGGATACGTTGCTGAATAGGTGCGATCGGAGTCAGCGTTGCGATACCTAGTTCGTTATCCCAGTGCCGCCGCACCAAATTATCTAAAATTCCAACATCGTAACCTCGATTGGAGAGGTAAAGTGCGGTTGCCCAACCACAATACCCATCGCCACCAATAACCAGGACTTTCATTTTCACCAGTTTTTACTCGCTGATAGCTAAATCTATCAGGTTTCTGTACCTGCTCAACCATCAAAAGTAGTGATTAGTCATTAGTCATTGGTCATTAGTCATTGGTCATCTGTCAAAAGACACAAGATTTCATACTTCACACTTCATACTTTTACCCGGTATTGCTGGGCTATGTAGTAAAACAAGGGGTAATAGTTATAAAATTCTTGACTGGGGCTTTTTCCCTGCCAGTAATATGTGACTTGCCCTTGAGTTAATGTTAATTTCATCGAACCAACTTGCTGATCAACTTCGACTAATAAAACTCCAGATACCCCTTGTGTGGTCTGAAAGTTAGGCTGGATTGCATTTGCAGCCTCTGATTGGCGATTACTAGCCCATGCTCTAATTTCGACTTTTTGGCTGCGTGGTGAAACTAGGGCAATACCATCATCATTTTCTGGTACTGCTAAAACATTCCAGTTACGAGGATAGGGAAATTCAAAGCCATAACGAGAATTACTATAAGTTTGCCATTGGGTATCGGAGACGCTAAAAGGCTTGCTGCATCCGAATAATAGCAGCGAGAGAGCGATCGCACCTACCATACCCTGGGCTTTTGTATGATTTTTTTGTCGATAACTACAAGTTTTCACTGAAGTAGCAGACATAATTAAATCTATTATTTAATCTTACATAGTTTATACAAGCATTGGAAATATTCAGATATATTGAGATTTCACAAGATATTCTCTATTAATTACTTAGAAATGAACAAAATTTATTTGATGTTTTAAATATAACTTAGTGGCTTGATCTGTCCGCAAAATATATAAATAAATGTAACAAAAATGCCGTCAAAACGTTTTAACAGCTTGACAACTAACGAAGAAGCCGATAACGTGATATACATACCCGGGTAAGACCGCCAAAGAGTTATATGCAAACGCAAACTAAGCAAAAGGTTACTTTTTATATATCGCCAGAACTGCACAAAAGGTTGAAGATTCGTTCAGCAATTGATTCTGAACCAATGTCAGACCTTGCCGAACGCGCCCTCTACTTTTACTTGGCGAACTCAGAATTAGTAGAAGAATTAGAAGCTTCTACTTATGGGAGAACTCATAGAGTGTATTCCTGTCCGACTTGCGAAAGTTCACTTGCATTACGTGATGGGGAATTAATTGCTTTAGGCAATCAACCAGGATTGATTGGACAAGAGCATATCTCCATTGATGAAATGGAACCAGTAGAAACCCATCCCAAGAGTGAGGAAGAGCTAGTCCCTTGCTAGATAAGAATTATGGATGAGTGATTCATAATTCAGCCATCGTTACAAACGAAGTCTGTTCTTTACTGTATAAGGTCTCAAGTAGGTCGATTGTATGAAAGAAGAGCTCAATATCCTAATTCAAGCTCAATACCCTCTAATCTACCTTGTGACCTCCGAGGAAGAGCGAGCAGAGCAAGCAATTTCCACAATCGCTCAAGTGTTAAAGCCCCAGCGCCGAGTTTATGTGTGGACAGTAACTCATGGCATCGTGGAATATGGTCAACCCCGGAATGTGAGCCAACACAACACTGTTTCCCCAGAGGCGGCAATTGATTGGATAATTCGGCAGAGAGAACCAGGTATATTTATTCTTAAAGATTTACACCCATTTATTGATGCTCCTGCGACAAACAGAGCGCTGCGTGATGCGATCGCCAGTTTTAAAGGGCAGCAAAAAAATATTATTTTAATGTCCCCGATGCACCAAGTCCCCATAGAACTGGAGAAGGAAGTAGTAGTTTTAGACTTCCAACTACCAGATATGGCGGAGTTAAATAAAGTTTTAACCTCCCATTTAGATAATCACCGTGGGCGACGTTTAACCACAGAAGCACGCGAAAAACTTCTCAGAGCCGCTTTAGGTTTAACTAAAGATGAATCCGAGAAAGTATACCGGAAAGCTCAAGTTACCACCGGACGGCTAACAGAAGAAGAAGTTGATATAGTTTTATCTGAGAAAAAGCAGCTAATTCGGCGTAATGGGATATTAGAATACATCGAAGAAGATGAAACCATTGATGCTGTAGGCGGCTTAGAAGAATTAAAAAAATGGCTGAAGCAACGCTCTAATGCTTTTACCGAAAGAGCAAGAGAGTATGGTCTACCCCAACCCAAAGGGATGCTAATTTTAGGAGTTCCTGGTTGTGGTAAATCATTGATAGCTAAGACAACATCCCGGCTTTGGGGTTTACCGCTGTTACGCTTAGATATGGGACGCGTATACGACGGCTCAATGGTGGGACGAAGTGAGGCAAATCTGCGTAACGCCCTCAAAACAGCAGAATCCATCTCTCCAGCGATTCTGTTTATTGACGAGTTAGATAAATCCTTTGCTGGTAGTGCTGGTTCTGGTGATTCTGATGGCGGCACATCAAGCAGGATATTCGGGTCTTTCCTCACATGGATGCAAGAGAAAAAATCTCCAGTGTTTGTTATGGCCACAGCCAACCGAGTCGAACGCTTACCTGGAGAATTCTTGAGGAAAGGTCGGTTTGATGAAATTTTCTTTGTGGATCTGCCTACTCCTGAAGAAAGGTGCGATATTTTCAATATCCACTTAAGCAAACGCCGTCGTGAAGACATCACTAGGTTTGATTTAGAGCAACTAGCCAAGATGTCTGATGGCTTTTCTGGGGCAGAAATTGAGCAAGCGATTATTGCGGCAATGTACGAAGCTTTTGCCCAAGACCGCGAGTTCACCCAACTAGATATTATTGCTGCACTGAAAGCAACATTGCCCCTGTCTCGCACGATGCAAGAACAGGTAACAGCCCTCAGAGACTGGGCTAGACAGCGGGCAAGACCAGCCGCAGCCTCCGTTGCTGAATACCAGCGTATGGAGTTCTAAAAGCTTTCCCTTGCTAACCCAGGGGGAAAGGCTAGTCCCAAAAACTAGCAGTTAAAAGAAAAAGCCGCCTCTCTATAAGCGCGGCTTGCTGAAGATAAACCGTTGTTTTTTTCTCAATCTTCTCATTGGAGGAAACCCAAATGTCTCACTTTAGCACTCTTCGCACCAAAATTACCGATGCAGAAATCCTCAAAGCTTCTCTGCGCGACTTGGGTATTACCGTAAAGACAGAAGCTGATGTACGCGGTTATAACGGTCAGCGTGTTCGTTCCGACATCGTTGCTGTTTTGGAAGGCGAATATGATCTCGGCTGGTCTCGCAATAGCGATGGTTCTTTTGACCTCATCGCTGACCTGTGGGGCGTTGCTAAAAAGCACAACCAAACCGAGTTAATCAACTCCATCAATCAAAAATATGCAGTTAACAAGACTTTGGCTGAAGTAAAACAGCGCGGTCTGCAAAACGCTAACGTTAAGTTGGTATTGCAATAGTAATTTCTCTGCGCGTTCCCAAAGCTGCACGGGTTAACCACACTATAGCGGTTAGCCCGCTTTTTTTATGTTTTAATCTTGTTGCTGAGAAAATTTATAACTACCCCATAAAGATAGAGCGATCGCCACTACTAATAAAATCGGTATACTGTACCAAGGAAACTCCGATAAAGGTGAGTAAACCGCAGCCCGTAAACCAGTGCTGGCGTAAGTTAAAGGTAACAAGTAAACTACACATTTCAACGCGACTGGTAAGGTACTGGGGTCAAAAAAAGTCGCGCCCAGGAAAGACATCGGCACAATCACGAAGTTGTTATATAGTCCCACAGATTCGAGCGATCGCACACTTAACCCAACAATTACCCCCAACCCCGCAAATACGGCACAATTTAGCACTAGCAACATCAAAAATAACGGATTGAGAAAATTCCAGTTACTAGTAAATAACAGTGCTACCTCACATCTTGCACCTGGAAATAGTA